>CALQIY020000089.1 GCA_943330755.2 Opitutus sp. GAS368 | reverse complement strand
TTGGCGGAAGAAGGCGTGGGTGATCGCCGCTTCCACGATGCGCTCGGGATGGTCTCGGCCGTCGCCGCAGGTGCGATCGTCCACCTCGGTTTTGCCCTGTGTTGGTCGCAGTTCTCGACGCCGCTGTTCCTGCTCGTTTCCGCCGGCGCCGGCTGGATGTTCCACCAGCAGAAGCTTTCCGTACCGGCTTTGGTGGGGGTGGGGGCTGTCATTGGTTTGTTCAGCGCCAGGTAGGCCTAATCTCCTTGATAACCCAACGAGGGAACCCATGAATGGTTTCACCATGAAAACCCTCCTCCGTCTCTTCGCTCTCGTCGCCGTTTGCACTTCCCTCGCGATCGCCGCGACCACCCCCGCTGCGCCGGCCAAGAAGGATGCGCCCGCCGCTCCGGCCGTCGACACCTCGAAGTTCAAGACGAGCGGTTGCTGCGAGAAGGCTGAAAAGGGTGGCAAGCACTGCACGCATCCTTGCTGCGTCAAGGCGGCGAAGGACGGTAAGGTCTGCGAGAAGTGCAACCCTCCGGCCAAGGATGCCCCGGCTCCGGCCAAGGACGCTCCGGCCACTAAGTAAACGGCCCGTTTCTTCCGGAAGGCCGGACCTGCGGGTTCGGCCTTTTTTATTTGGGCGGCGTCTTGCACCGTGGCGGGAGCCCCGTTAAAGGTAGGTCATGAAGCGTTACCCCGTCCTGAGTTCCATCGTTCTGTTGGGTTTGGCTTTCGGCTTGTTCTTCTGGACCCAGCCGGCGGCAAGCCAGCCCTCCGCGGGCGCCGCCGCCGTCGCGCCGCCGTTGCCGGTTTCCGCTGAACCCCTGTATGGCACCTGCGTGGCTTCACCCGACGGTATCGGGAAAACGTTCCATGGCCGCGAGATTTCCCAGGTGATGGGCCACCCGGGCATCGGTTGGCTGGAACGGACGGAGCGCGAGAAGGAAGAGGCGCCCTCGAAGGCTATCGCCGCCCTCAAGCTTGCGCCCAACGCGGTCATCGCCGACCTCGGCGCGGGCTCGGGCTACTACACTTTCCGCCTGGCTCCATTGGTCCCGCAAGGCCGCGTGGTGGCGATCGATATCCAGCCGGAGATGTTGGCCTATATGAAGGAGGAACTGCTCGCCCGCGGCCTCAAGAACGTCGAACCCCATCTCGGGTCGGTGACGGAACTCAAGCTGCCGGATGCTTCGCTCGACGCGGTCTTGATGGTCGATGCCTACCATGAATTCGATCACCCCGCCGAGATGCTGGGTTCAATCAAGGCCGCCCTCAAGAAGGGTGGCCGGATCTACTTGTTGGAATTCCGGGCGGAGGACCCGAAGGTGCCCATCAAACCGCACCACAAGATGACCGAAGCCCAAGCCCGTAAAGAGTTCGAGGCGGCTGGGTTTCGTTTCCTGGAGAACCGTCCGGACCTGCCTTGGCAGCACCTGATGGTCTTCGAGAAGCCTTAAGTCGGTAAGCGCTTGGCATGGGGAGGCCGTCGGGTATGTCTGGAGGCATGCCCCGCTTGCTCGCCCTCCTGCTCTGTATCGCCGGCTTGCCCCTGGTTGCCGCCGACTATGTCGTGCTGGTCTCGAAGGACACGCTGGCGGACGCCGGCTGGGCCAAGGTGGTCGCTCGGCTGCAAGCCCAGTACCGCGCGGAGGTCCTGACTTATCAGGCCGACGTGCTGGAGTGTCAGGCGGGCCTTCGCCAGGCGCAGCCGCGGTGGGTCTGCTGGGTCGCCCAACCGGCGGAACTCGGACAGAAATCGGCCTATGCCATCCACCAACTCGCCCGCGACAACGATCCCGATCCCTATGAGGATTTTCAGTGGGGCATCATCACTGGCCGGACGGCCGAGCTGGCGCTGAAGTTGGCCGCACCGGCGGAGCCGCTCACCATCCGTAAGGTCGGGGCTTCGACCGCTTTCGCCTCGGAGTGCGTGCAGAGCGGTTACTGGTTCTCCGAGTTCAAGGCGGGGGAGGTCTGGGTCAAGGACGGCACGCCTTTGGCGGTCAAAGGGCAGGGGGCCGCCGACTCCACTGAATCGATCGCCAAGCGCCTGAATGCGGCCGACACGGATTGCTTCATCACGTCGGGCCATGCGAGCGAAACGCAGTGGGAGCCGGGGTATCGATACCGCAACGGCATCTTCACGCACCGCGACGGCGTGCTGGTCGGCAAGTCGCTGGACGGCACGGTCCATGAGGTCCGCTCGCCCAACCCCAAGGTCTACTTGGCGGTCGGCAACTGCCTCATCGGCAACGTCCCCAAGAAAGCGGACTGCATGGCCTTGGCCTGGCTGAATACCGGCGGCGCCCTGCAGATGCTGGGCTACGTCGAGCCGACCTGGTATGGTTACGCAGGCTGGGGGGTGTTGGATTATTTCGTCGAACAACCCGGCCGATTCAACGTCAGCGAGGCACGGCTGGCCAATCACCATGCCTTGCTCTGGACCTTGGCGGAGGCCAAGGCCGGCCGCCTCAAGGCGAACATCCGTGGGCTCGAATTCGACCAGAACGTCACCGTGCTCTACGGCGACCCCAAGTGGTCGGCGAAGATGGCGCCGGGTCCCCTGCGCTGGGAAGAAACCTTGGTCGAGGGTCCCGCGGGCGAATGGACTTGGACGATCACGCCCCAGGCCGGCGGCGCCACCTTTGCCCCGGTTGATACCAACGGCTCCGAGCGCGGGGGCCGCCCGCTGGTCGCCTTCCTCCCGCGGCATGCCGCCGGTTGGGAAGTCGTCGCAGGACAGGAATGGAAGCCCGTGGCCGCGGATGATTTCGTCCTCCTGCCCAATCCGGGGGCGGCGTGGCCGGCGCCGGCCCGACTCGTCGTCCGCCTGCGGAAGCGCTGAGCGGCGGCCGAAAATATATTTATATAATTCGCCTGGACCCCTTGTGCGTTTTTTGCGCGGGGGTTAGGATGCGGCATGCGTAATTCCGTTTTGCTTACGTGGTCTCTGGTGGTGATCGCGGCCATGGTCGTCGTCCTGCAGGTCGGCGTCGACGGCCCGGTCGTGACTCCCGCGGCGCCCCAAGTGGCCTCCGCGCAGCCGCAGACCAGCGAAGGCCATCTCGAGCTGATGCAGCGAGAATACTGGCCGGCGCTGCAGCGCCAAGCGACCGCCGGCGACCCCCAAGCCCAGTGGCACTATGGGTTTGCCCTGCTCATGGGGACCTTCGAGGAGCCTAAGGTGACGGCGGGTATTCGCTGGATGGAAAAAGCGGCAGAACAAAAGCATGGACGGGCCCTGAACAGCTTAGGCGAAGTCTATGCCGCCGGCGAACTGGTTCCGCCCGACCATCTTAAGGCCATCGGGTATTTCCAGGCGGCTTGGGCGGCAGGTGAGCCGCTTGGCATCTTGAACCTCGGTATTTTGTCCGAGCATGGGGTTGGGCGGTCGCGTGATACGGTTGAGGCCGTCCGTTGCTATCGTTTGGCGGCAGATGAAGGCTCGCCGGAGGCACTGGCTCGCTTGGGCACGATGTACCTCGAGGGGGATATCTTGCCGCGGGATCCCGAAAAGGCCGTCGCGGCCTTCAAGTCGGGCGCGGACAAAGGGTCGGCGGATGCTTCGTTCAATCTCGCCCTCTGCTATCTTCGGGGCAACGCTCTGCCCAAGGACAAGGAGAAGGCCTTGGTCTTGGCCGAACAGGCTTGGGCTCAAGGCGGTCTGCCACAGGGAGCGCTGCTGGCTTCCGACCTATTGGCAGAGACGCGCGGCGATCACGCGCGAGCCCTCGCATACCTCAAGCTCTTCACCGCCTTTTCCCAAGAAGACGATGCAGAAGAGCAGGCCACGGATCGACTCGTCCGTTGGCGTGGGAAGCTGGTGGCGGCCGACGTGGACAAATCCACCGTGCTCAAGGACGCGTTGATCTTGGCGCGAGCCCGCCGGCAGTCCAAGGAGATTTTCGGCCGCTGATCAGGCGCCGACGTTCTTCTTGATGTCCTTGAGCTGCTGGAACTCCGGTTTGGCGGTGTAGAACTTGTCGAGCGGGTAGCAGCCGGAAATCAGGCCGTTGCGCGGGGCCGTCGTGCAATCGCTGAACGTGCGGCAGATGAACTTCGGCTCGAGCGCCCCGTTCTTCGCGGCGTCCGCGAGCATGGCCGGGTAGCTGAGCACGGCGCGACCGACGCCGACGAGGTCGGCCCCGCCGGTGCGCAGGATATGCTGCGCGAGGTGCGGCAGGTATTCCTGGACGTAGCTCAGGCCGGAACTGACCACGACCATGTTGGCCGGGGCGTGGGCGCGGACTTCGCGGACGACGCGGACCTGGCGGGCGACGTCGATCAGCGGGTCGTGCGCCGGCTGGTACCCATCGCTCGGTGGGTAGGCGGCGGGGCGCTGGATATGCGGGTTGTAGTAGGGTGAGCCGGCGGTGGTGTTCAGGACCTTCACGCCCAGTTCGCCGAGGAGCCTGACGAACGCGAACGTCTCGGTGAGGTCGATGTCGATGGGGTTCGCTTGATTCACGCCGAAGGCGTAGCGGTACGGCAGGCAGGCCGAATAGTCCTCGGGGATGCCCGGCCCGAGCTTGCCCGGTTGCGAGAGCGCGGGGTCCGGACGGAACGGCACCATGTCGAAGAGACTGAGGCGGACGCCGAGGTCGATCGGGTTGCCGTCGGCGCGGATGCCGGCGATGATGTCGCGCAGGATGCGGGTGCGGTTCTCGAAGGAGCCGCCGAACTTGCCTGGGCGCGTGTGTGCACCGAGGAATTCGTGGAGCAGGTAACCGTGGCAGTGCTTGAGGTCGACGAAGTCGGCGCCGCATTCCCGGGCGATGCGGGCGGCGCGGATGTAGCAGCGGATCAGCTCCTCGACGTCGGCGTCGGTCAGGACCTGGTCATCCGACGTCACGTTGAATTTCTTGTCGAGCAACGGGTGGCGGAAAGCCACGCGGGATTCCCATTTCTTCTTGTCGTTCGGGCGGCAGAAGCGGCCGGAGTGCGTGAGCTGGAAGCCGATGACGAGGTCGTCGGTCGTGCCCCACTGGGCCAAGTGTTCGGCCTTGAGGATTTGGACGAGCTCGGTGATGCCGGCTTGGTTTTCCGCGTTGATGATGAGTTGGTTGGTGTTGGCCCGGCCGTCGGCGCGCACCGCCATGGCTTCGGCCCCGCAGATGAGCTTGGCGCCGCTGGCGCCGAACCGCTGCCAGCGCCGCTTCATCTCCGGGGAAGTGCCGCCGGTCGTGGTCCCGTCCCAGCCTTCCATCGGGTGGATGGCGATCCGGTTGCCGAGGCGCTTCCCGTTGATGAGCACGCGATCGACCGGTTGGGCGAGCGGGTTGCCGGCGCCGGCTTCGATGCCGTCTTCAATGGTGAGGTCGAGGCCCAGTGCGGCGCAGTGGGCGCGGAAGTCGGCGACGGTCTTGAGCGACGCGACGCGGGTGAGCTTGAAAGGAGTCATGAAGATCGGGAAGGTTCAGAAGCCCGGGATGTCGAGGCGCTGCGCCACGCGGCGGGGGCGGAGCAAGGCTTCCCGCATGCGGGTGCCCTCATCGGCCCCGCGCAGGTCGGCGCAGGCCGGGTGGGCTTCGGGGGCGGCCAAGATGCCCAGCTCGTGGAGGACGTGGGCGGTGCTGTGCTTGTACGCGGCCGCGCTGTGTTGACCGTTGAGGCGGAAGACCTGGTCTTCCAGGGACTGGAAGCACTCGAAGACCTTGTAGACGCGCGTGTCGAAGCGGCCGGTGCCGGTGGGGAATTTCTTGCCCGGCACGCCGTCCTCGAGCCACATGTCTTTGGCCGCGCAGATCAGCGGGGCGGCGCTGCTCGACGCGCCGATGAGCAGGGGGAGGCCGGTTTTGATCGCCGTCGCGATGCCGTAGTCGTCGCCGCTATGCGGGGCGAAATCGAGTTTGAGGTCTTTGCACATCGCCGCCCAGTAGAGGAAGTGCGGCTCGTCGAGGGTGCTGATCTTGCCGCCGACGAACTTCGGGTGGATGGCGAGCTGGTGCAGCAGCCAAGGTTCGTACGGCGTCGCCCACGGGACGAAGGAGGGCTCCAAGGCATGCACGATGCCGGGGCGGATGAGCCATTCGGCGATCTGGTAGTAGCCATCGCGGCGGCGTTCGGGGTCCAGCGAGTTCAGCCCCTTGGACGTCATGATCATGACCTCGCAGTTCTCGTGCGCCTGGACGATGTCGATCAGGGCGCGGTAGCGTTCGGCCTTGAACGCGGTGTCTTGGGCGGCGCCTCGGGCGGTCACGCCCGCGATGAACTTGCGGCCGGGGAAGGCCGCCCGGAAGCGCCGGAGCACCTCGGCGTACATCACGTCGTCGAGGTCGAAGATGTAACCCGTGTCGGCGTTCAGGACCGGGACCAGTTCCACGCCGTAGCGTTCGGCGGCCGCGTATTGCCATTGGAGGGCCGCGGCGAAGCCATCCCAGTCGGGCTGCTTGTCCTTGAAGGGGAGGAGGGCGGCGGCACAGAGCCGCGCCCGGGTGCGGTGGTCGGCGAGCTCTTCCTCGGCCGTCCACGCCCATTTCGTCGCCGACCAAGGCGTGGTCGGGGTGAGGTCCTCTGGGCGGGAGATGAGCGGCTGCATGACGGCGGCGGAAACCCTAACATTATTTATATCGTTTGAGGAAGTTTTGTTTCGGACGGGGTGGTTTAAAAATCGCCCCTTGAAGGCGCTGGGAATTGTCGTCAGAAACTTGGCACCCCTCATGAGCGCCACTTCCGTGCCCGATCCGCGTGCCCAAGCCATCACGAGTGGGATGCAGATGACCTTGGTGGCGGGTTTCCTGGGGTGGATGATGGATGGCTATGAGCAGGCGATCTTCCCGCTGTTGGCGAGCCCGGCGCTGAAGAGCATGGTGCCCGCCGACGTCGTTTCCCTCGGGCCGGCCGCGGTCAATGCTTGGGTGGGTGGGTGGATGGGTTGGATCACCGCCGCCTTCTTGGTCGGAGCGGCTTTCGGCGGAGCGGCCTTCGGTTGGTTGGGCGACCGCATCGGGCGCGTCCGCGCGATGTCCCTCAGCATCCTTTTCTATTCGCTCTTCAGCGGGGTCTGTTATTTCGCCCAGGATCCGACGCATTTGATGGGCGCGCGGTTCTTGGCGGCCTTGGGCATGGGCGGGGAATGGGCGCTGGGCGTGGCCTTGGTGATGGAGGCTTGGCCGGAGCGCCACCGTTCGAAGATGGCCGCCGCGATCGGGATGGCCGCCAACCTCGGGATGGTGCTCGTCGGTTGCGTCGCCATCGCCTATCCGGCTTCCGCGGATTCTTGGCGCATCCATTTCCTCATCGGCGCCTCCCCCGCCATCATCACCGTGCTGATCCGGTTGTTCGTGCCTGAGTCCGAGAAGTGGAAGCGCGCTTCCGAAAAAACCGCGGTCGCGCCGGCGGGCTCGAAGTTCAGCGAAGTCTTCGGGCCGGAGTATCGGCGGGCGACCTGGGGCGCCATCCTGATGGTTTCGGTCGTGTTCGTCGGTACGTGGGGAGCGGTCCAATGGATTCCGCTGTGGATCACGGAGCTGGCCGGGCCGAAGGTCCCGCAAGCCAAGGCCTATGCGATGGTCATCGTCTCGCTGGGGGCGTGCGTGGGCACGGTCTTGGCGCCGCTCTGCTTGGCGGGCTTGCCCCGGCGACGGGGCTATCAATTGCTCTGCGTATTGGCCTGCGCTTCGACCGCGTGGATCTACCGCACGCCCGCCAGTTGGGAGGGCCAGCTCTTGTTCGATGTTTTCCCGGCTTACCTGGCGCTGAAGATCTTCGTGCTCGGCATGACGGCGACCGCGTTCTTCGGCTTCATGCCGCTGTACTTGCCGGAACTCTTCCCGACCCGCGTGCGGGCGACGGGGCAGGGGGTCTGCTACAACACCGGCCGCCTGGTGGCGGTCCCGTTTGTCCTGCTCAGCGGGTATCTGGTGCAGACCTTGGGTGGCTACCAAAACGCCGCCGCCGCCATCACCTTGGTTTATTTGGCCGGCTTGGGCATCGCCTATTTGGGTCGCGAGACGGCCGGTCAAGCGCTCCAAGACTAAGCGATGGCCCTCAATCCGCATGATGTCCGCATCCGGGCGGTCCGCTGGCATGCGTTGCCGGTGAAGACGCGGGTCCCCTTGAAGTTCGGACGCGATACCTTGACCGAGGTCGTCTGCGCCCGGGTCTGCCTCACGGTCTCGCGGGCGGATGGCACGCGGGCGCAAGGGTGGGGCGAGACGCCCTTGAGCGTCCAGTGGGTTTGGCCTTCGGCTTTGTCCTATGCCGTGCGGTTGACCGCACTGCAGGATTTCTGCGACGTGCTCGCCGAGGCCTATGCGCAGTTCCCGGCTCGCGGGCATGCCATGGAGATCGGGCATGATTTCCTGGAGGCCGTCTTGCCGGCGCTGTTGAAGTCCTTCAACGAAACCCTGCCGTTGGGCGTGCGTATCCCGAAACTGGCGGCCTTAGTCTGCGCTTCCGCCTTCGACCTGGCCCTCCACGATGCCTACGGCGTCGCCAACGAGGTGCCG
>CALQIY020000088.1 GCA_943330755.2 Opitutus sp. GAS368 | reverse complement strand
GCCGCTGCCGCAGCCGGTCTCCCTCGGGAGCCCGGCCAAAAAAAAATAAACCCATCGCCGGCGACACCGGCGGCGGAAGTCGTGGTTCCACGGGCACCTGAGCCTATGCCTGGCCCCGTGGCCACCCCCGTTGTTTTTGTCGCCAAGCCTGTGCCCGTATCCGTTGCCGCCCCGCGGGTAGACGAAGTCGAAGAGTTGCCGATCCCACAACTGTCCGAGGAAGAGTCCATCATCGCCGCAAACAACGAAGCAGAATCCTTTAACTTCGTCCTACCGGCGTTGCCCGCGGTCACCGTTGCGGAGGTCGGCAAGGCCTCCTTTCCGGGCGAAGGAGATTTCGATAATGCCGTGGCTTCACTGCCGCCGGGTCTTGCCGAAAAACTGCGCATCACCTTGGGCGCCGAGTTCACGGCCTTGCGTCCTATCCCCGCTGGCAAGCTCCGCAAGCCGCTCTAAACGTGGCCAAGGCTTTCGAGGTCGGCTTGATTTCTGACACGCACGGGAAGATGCGCCCCGAGGCCTTACTCGCGCTCGCTGGGTGCGAGGTCATCTTCCACGCAGGGGATGTTTGCGGGTCGGCGGTGCTGGAGGATTTGGCGACGGTGGCGCTCTGCCACGCTGTGGCCGGCAATTGCGACGCGGACCCCGAACTACCCCTGACCGTCCTGCAGGAAATCGGCGGGGTCCGCTTCCTTATCCACCATGGCCACTTACCCGTGGATGTTGCCCGTTTCCGTCCCGATGTCGTGGTGACCGGCCACACGCATGTCCCCAAGATCGAGCAGGTCGGTCCCGTGCTTTATGTGAATCCAGGAAGCGCCGGCCCCCGCCGCTTCAACCTCCCCGTGACCGTCGCTCGTCTCACGATTCGCGCCGGCCGTCCCGAAGCCCGCCTCATCGAACTAGCCGTGGCATGAGCCAAGCCTTACCCATCGATGCGCTGAAGGAACCGCTCGTCGCCGCCTGCGGCCGTACTCGGCGGATCGTCCTCCGTGCGCCGACCGGTTCGGGTAAGTCGACCCGGATTCCGCAGATGCTTTTGGACCTTGGCCTGGTGCAGGGGCAAATCGTCGTCTTGCAGCCCCGCCGCATCGCCGCCCGTCTCTTGGCGGCACGCATCGCCCAGGAGCGCGGCAGCAAGCTCGGGGGGGAAGTCGGTTACCAGATCCGGTTCGAGCGCGTCGAGTCCGCCGAGACGCGCATCAAGTTCGTCACCGAAGCCCTGCTGCTTCGGCAGATGGCTTCGGATCCGCAGCTCAAGGGCGTCGGGGCCGTCGTCTTCGACGAGTTCCACGAGCGCAACTTGCATTCCGACGTGGCGCTGGCGTTGGCGCGACAGCTGCAGGAGTCCGGGCGGCCCGACCTGTTGTTGGTCGCCATGTCCGCCACGCTCGACACCGAAGGTGTCGCCCGCTGGATGGGCAATGCGGAGACATTGGCGGCGGATGGCCGGGCTTATCCGGTCGACGTCGAGTATGTGCCGGTGGCCCGCACGTCGACCCGCCCGGTCTGGGATCTCGCCGCCGAGCAGGTGGGTCGCATCCTGCACGAGGAGCCCGAGGGCGATGTCCTCGTGTTCATGCCCGGTGGCTACGAAATCATGCGGACCATCGGGGCGGTCCGCAACCTGCGCGAATCCGGCGGCGTCGATATCCTGCCGCTCTACGGTGAGCTCCCGCCCGAGGAACAAGACCGCGCCGTCCGCCCGGGCCCCCGCCGTAAAGTCATCGTCGCGACGAACGTCGCTGAGACCTCGCTGACGATTCCGGGAGTCCGGGCCGTCGTCGATGCCGGCTTGGCCCGCATCGCCCGTTTCGACGCCTTGCGGGGCATCGATACGCTCATGGTCGAAGCGGTCTCGCAGGCTTCCGCCGAGCAACGGGCAGGTCGCGCCGGTCGGACGGGCCCAGGGCGTTGCATCCGGCTGTGGTCGCATACCGATCATCAGGCCCGGCCCTTGCGCGAAGTCCCCGAGATCAAGCGCGTCGACTTGGCGGAAACCATCCTGCTGCTGCTTTCTTCCGGCTGGGGCGATCCCGCGAGCTTCCCTTGGTATGAAAAACCCGAGCCGATCGCCTTGCAGCGCGCGGTCACCGTGCTGACCGACCTCGGGGCGTTGGATGGGCGCGGAGCGTTGACGACCCTGGGTCGACGCATGGCCGTCTTCCCGGCGCACCCGCGCTATGCCCGCATGCTGATGGCCGCGCATGACTTGGATTGCGTCGCCGAAGTGGCCGCCATCGCCGGGCTTTCCCAAGGTCGGGATCTGTTGCTCCGGAAGGTGGACGAGCGCGTCGAGCGGGAACGCGACGCCATCGTCGCCGAAGAAGGCTCCGACTTTTTCACGCGCTTGGCTTTGCTGCGGCGCGCCGTCGAGCTGAAGTTCGACCCCGACGCCTGCGACCGCATCGGCGTGCATGGCCAGGCCGCCCGCCAAGCCGAGCAGGCCGCCCGGCAGTTCCTGCGTTTGGCGCAAGGGCAGGGGCTCCGCGTCGCCGACCGCGCGGCCAATCCGGACGATGTCCGTCGCTGTTTGTTGCTCGGCTTCTCCGACCGACTGGCCGTTCGCCTCGACGCAGGTACGCTCCGCTGCGCCTTGGTCCATGGCCGCCGCGGCGAGCTGCGGCGCGAATCCTCCATCCGTTCCGCCAAACTCCTGGTCGCCGCGGAAGTGGATGAGATCCAGACCCGGGGCGAAGTGACGACCTACCTGTCGCTCGCCACCGCCATCGAGGAGCCATGGCTGCAGGAACTCTTCCCCGCGGATTTCTCGGAAGTCTCCTCCGTGCGTTACGACGCGACGCAGCGTCGGGTCCTCACGCGTACCGAGCGCCGCTTCCGTGACCTGGTCTTGACGGCCGTCGAACGCGACGATGCTTCGTCCGACGCCGGCAGCCGCATCCTGGCGGACGAGGTCAGCGCGGGCCGCCTGGAGCTGGAGCGCTGGGATGGCCAAGTCGATGCCTGGATCCGGCGCGTCAACTTCCTCGCCAAACATTGCCCCGAACTGGGTATCCCGCCTTTTGATGACGCCGGGCGTCGGTTGGTCATCGAGGAAATCTGCGCGGGCGCCACGGCCTATCGGGATATCCGCGACAAGCCGGTTTTCCCCATCGTGCGCGGCTGGTTGACGCATGAGCAGGCCATGGCCCTGGAATCCTATTGTCCGGAGAAGATCATCCTCCCCCGCAAGAAGCACCCGGCGAAGATCGAGTATACCGACGACGCCGAAGCCGAAATCGAGGCCACGGTGCAGGAGCTCTATGATTTCCCGGGCAGCAAGCTCCGGGTTTGTCAGGGTAAGGTCCCCATGGTCATTTGCATTCAGTCGCCGGCCCGCCGGACCCAGCAGCGGACGCGCGACCTCGATGCCTTTTGGAAGGGCTCGTACGAATTGGTGAAGAAAGAACTTCGGGGTCGCTACCCCAAGCACGAGTGGCGATAGTTCTCCGTCCCCCCGTCATGCGTCGCCGCGACTTCCTCACCACCGCTTCCGCGCTTTCGCTCGCCTTGGCCTTGGGGGCTCAGGTAGCGCCGCCCGCCAGGCCCTCGCGCAAGAAAGGGCTAGGGCTCACCACCAAGAAGGGGACCGGCTGGCTTGAGAAAGTGCAGGCCTTACAGCCGGCCTGGCTCTACACTTGGGGCGGTTCCCGCCCCGAGGGCCTGCCCGTCGCGGTGGATTTCGTGCCGATGGTCTGGGGTTATTGGGGCCAGGATACATCCATTCAGAAGTTGGGGGAGGCGGCCAAGGTTGCCGGCCAGCGACACCTGCTTGGCTTCAACGAACCCGACGGCAAGGATCAGGCGAACATCCCGGTCGAGAAGGCGCTCGCCGCCTGGCCGGCGTTGATGAAGACCGGCCTGCGGCTGGGCAGCCCCGCTTGCGTCCATCCGGACAACGAATGGATGAAGGCGTTCATGAAGGGGGTCGAAGAGCGCAAGCTGCGCGTCGACTTCATCTGCATGCATTCTTATGCTGGCCCGGATGCGGATGGCTTGGTCAATCGCATCCAAAACATCTCGAAGAGCTTCGGCGGTCGCCCGGTGTGGCTGACGGAATTCGCCGTGGCCGATTGGAACGCCAAGTCGCGCGACCAGAATCGCTTCAAGCCCGAGCAAATCCTCGCTTACATGCGCAAGGTCATGCCCAAGCTCGAAGCACTCGAGTGCTTGGAAAGGCATGCGTGGTACTCGGCCAAGGCCGACAGTGCGGCGCTCGGCCCTTCGTCCTTGTGCGATGAGACGGGCAAGCTAACGCCGCTTGGGGAGTATTACCGGACCCTCTGAAGATGAGTCGTCCATCCCCGCTTTGGACCGAGATCCCCATCCATGTCGTCGACTTTGAAGGGAGTCTGCGCACCGGAGTGGTCGAGTATGGCGTCGCGACCTTGTTGGGCGGCGATATCATCAATACCTCGACCAGGTTGCATGCGGCCCGGACGCCGGTGCCGCCGATTGATACCCAATGTCATGGCCTCTCGGAGAAGGAACTTAAGGGGCTTCCCGCTTTTGAGGCCGAATGGGATCACTGGGTGTCGCTCCGCCGGACGGGTCTCCTCGCGGCGCATAACGCCTCGGTGGAGTCCGGGTTGCTCCGCGGGACCTGGTTGCGGCCGCCGGCGGTGCCTTCTTTCATCGATGCCGGGACGGAGGTCGCCGAGTGGGGGTCGTGGGTCGATACCTGTCGACTAGCCCGGGCCTGGGTGCCGAGTCTGGGGGACTATCGCTTGCATGCCTTGGTCGCGGTCTTCCGGTTGGGGGCCCGTCTGGATACCCTGGCGGCGAAGCATTGTCCCCCGAATCGTCGCCAATACCATTGCGCACTCTACGATGCCTTGGCTTCGGCCTTGGTCTTAAGGGCGCTTTGCTCGGTCGAGGGTCGTTCGAGCGCGACCTTGGCCCAGCTGGCCAAGGACAGCCTTTCGGCCCCGGCGGCGGACGACCTCTCGCAGGGCGAGTTGGGACTCTGACTTTTCCGCTTCACACCTTGGGCCGTCCGCACCTAGATAGGCCATCTCTATGGCATCCAAGACTCCTATCCGCGTCGCGGTCACCGGCGCCGCCGGCAACATCGGTTACGCCGCAATCTTCCGCCTCGCCTCCGGCGCGGTCTTCGGCCCCGACCAGCCGGTCGCGCTGAACCTCATCGAAGTGGGCCCGGGCCTGAACGCCCTCACGGGCGTGGTCATGGAGCTGCAGGATTGCGCTTTCCCTTTGCTCACCGACGTCGTCGCCACGGGTGACCTCGACGAGGGCTTCAAGGATGCCGATTGGTGTCTGCTCATCGGCGCCGTTCCGCGCAAGGAAGGCATGGAGCGCAAGGACCTCCTCGGCATCAACGGCAAGATCTTCATCGGTCAAGGCCAGGCCATCGCCCGCAGCGCCAAGAAGTCGGTCAAGGTTCTCGTGGTCGGCAATCCCTGCAACACGAACTGCCTCATCGCCCTGCGTTCCGCCGGCAACCTTCCGTCCGAGAATTTCTTCGCCATGACCCGGCTCGACGAGAACCGCGCCAAGTCCCAGCTCGCGGGCAAGGCCGGCGTCCATAATTCCGTCGTCAAGAACGTCGCCATCTGGGGCAACCACTCGTCCACGCAGTATCCGGACTTCACCAACGCCACGATTGCCGGGAAGCCGGCGACGCAGGTCATCACCGACGCCGCTTGGCTGAAGGATACCTTCGTGCCCGACGTGCAGAAGCGCGGCGCGGCGGTCATCAAGGCCCGCGGCGCCTCTTCGGCCGCCTCCGCCGCCAATGCCGCCCTCGACACGCTCCGCAGCCTGCACTTCCCGACCCCGGCGGGCGACTGGCATTCGGCGGCGGTTCTTTCGAAGGGTGACTACGGCATCACGCCGGGCATCATGTTCGGCTACCCCCTCCGCACCAAGGCCGACGGCTCTTGGGAGATCGTCCAAGGCCTCCCCCTCGACGCCTTCTCCAAGGAAAAGATCGCGGTCACCGAGAAGGAATTGCTCGAAGAGCGCGCCACGGCTTCGGAAGCGCTCGGCCTGCAGCTCTAAGTCACGGAGCGGCTGGCGAAAGGGCGATCGGAGCGAAGCTTCGGTCGCCCTTTTTGTTGCCGGTTTATTCGGCGGCGAGGCGGACCAGCTTGATTTCGGAAGGGCGGCAACTGCCGAGGCGAATCTCGCCGGCGTTGGCGGCCGAGAAGACCGGCGGTTCGGGATGGATCGTTTCGACGGCCCGCGCGACCCGGCCGGCATTGATCTTCTGCAGGCCGATGAAGTCGAGGATCACGGGGTTGGCGCTGGCCAGGATGGTCTTCTCGGAAAGGCACCAGTTGGCGTCAAACCCCGGGCCGCCGAGGATTTGGTAGCGTTCGAGCGAGAGGATGGTCAGGACGTTTTTCTTCGCCAGTCCCGGGATGGCGCAGACTTCGACCGCCACCTTGGTGGCGTTGGCCGGATTTTCGAGGAAGCGATCGGCGTTAGCCATATTGCCGAGGGAGGCGGCGGCGATGGCGCCGTGCACCCCCAAGGACTTGCTGTCGCTCAAGACCGGCAGGTTGATCCAGAAGTCGACCTCATCGAACAGCGTCTTCGGCAGCACGCTGATGCGCGCATCGCCCCAAGGAGGCGTCGGGGCGCCCGGGCGGGGCATGACTTGATTCTCGAAGCACAGTTTCTTCTCCATCGACCATCTTTGGGCGTTCGGTTCATAGGCGACGACCGGGAACCCTTCGAACACCTGCGGTTCCGTGGAAAGCGCCGGGAGGAAGCCGCACTGTTGGAGGCTTTGCTGGCGGACATCGCAGAGGATGATCGCGTCAGGGGCGAACCCGCGTCTCATCAGGGCCGCGCCCAGGGCGCGCACCAGCGGCTTGGGGGTGGCCAGTCCTTGCCCCGCCTCGGAGGAAAGTTTGAGCCCGCATTTGCGGAGGGCGCCCGGCCGGAGGCCGACCCCCGTATTGGTTTCGAACTCGGCGAGCACGCGTTCGATGGCAGGGGCGTAGTCCCCGTCGCCAAACCCTTTGAGTTTTTGTTCGACCAAGAGCAGCTTGGGGTCGGTCGCCGCCATGGTTTGGGCCAAGCCGGCGAGAAGCAGCAGAAGGGCGGACAGGCGCATCGCACCATGTTCGGCTATCTCCGCGGACCCGCAAGGACGCTCTTTTGTTTGCGGTTCAAGGCGGCATGGGCATTTTCACCGCATGTCCGCCAGTCCCCCGTTACCCCAACGCCGCATTCTCGGGCTGATTTTCCTGACGGTGTTCATGGATATCATCGGGTTCAGCATCATCATCCCGCTGTTTCCCCACCTGCTGGAGCACTACATCAAGGCGGAAGGCACCGCGGGCACGCTGATCGGTTGGCTCAGCTCGATGGCGGAGGCGATGGGCGGAGACACCGTCTTCAAGAAGACCATTCTTTTCGGCGGCCTTCTCAGCACCCTATACTCGCTGCTGCAATTCATCTTCTCCCCGATTTGGGGGGCGCTTTCCGACCGCTTCGGCCGTCGCGGCATCCTGACCGTGACGTTGGCCGGTAGCGCGCTCTCCTATGTGCTGTGGATTTTCGCCGCCCAGTTCTGGGTCGTCGTGTTGACGCGGTTGGTCTGCGGCATGATGGCCGGGAACATCGCGGTGGCCAGCGCCGCCGCGGCGGACGTGACCGACGAGAAGGAACGCACCAAAGGCATGGCCGTCGTCGGCATCGCCATCGGCATGGGTTTCCTCTGCGGTCCGATCATCGGTGGCTTTACCGCCCCGGATACCTCCGGCCCGGTCGCCGCCGCGACCAGCGCCTTCGGACTCAACCTCTTCTCCACGTCCGCCGCCATCGCGGCCTTCATGGCCTGCAGTAATTTCGTGCTCGTGTGGGCCTTCTTCCCGGAGACCTTACCCCCCGAAAAACGCGCGGCCAAGGATGCGCAGCGTCCCTCGGTCTTCGACCTCGCCAACGTCCGGTCGCAGGAGGTGCGCCGCACTTCCTTCGCCAACCTCATCTACCAGATCGGCTTCACGGGGATGGAGAACACCATCGTGTTCCTGACGTTGGCGCTTTTCGCCTATAGCCCGCGCGATAATGCGATGCTGTTTCTTTTCAACGGGGCCAGCTTGGTGCTCGCCCAAGGCTTGTCCCGCCGCGTGGTCGGGCGGGTGGGGCAGCGCAAGGTGGTGCTGTTCGGATTCTTGACGGCGGCGGTGGCCTTCCTGTTGGTGGCCGTCATCCCGACGCCCGTCCCGGGCGGTGCCTTGCCGGCTTGGGGTAAGCCCGTGTTCTTCGTGGGGATGGGCCTGATCTCATTTGCGACCGGACTCATCTTGCCCAGCGTGTCCTCGTTGGTTTCGCTTTACTCGGATGCCACGGAGCAGGGCCGCAATCTCGGCATTCTCCGCTCCGCCGGTTCCTTGGCGCGGGTGATCGGGCCCATCAGCGCCGCCTTGCTCTACTTCCATTTCGGGTCCCACTTCTGGGTCTACATCGTCGCCGCG
>CALQIY020000087.1 GCA_943330755.2 Opitutus sp. GAS368 | reverse complement strand
GCCAAGAGACGTTCACGGAAGGCGGCAAGAGTCGCTTCCAATCCCTGTGCGTCCAACTGGCCCGCATGGGCTGCATCGTCTGGCAATGGGATACGCTCAGTGACTCCGACTCGCTGCAGTTCTCGCCCGAAGTAATCCATCGGTTCGCCCAGGCACGCCCAGAGATGAATAACCCACAGTCTTGGGGCCTCTACAGCGCGCCCGCGGAAGCCCGCCTGCAGTCGGTGATGGGCCTGCAGACCTGGAACGCACTGCGGAGCGTCGACTTCGTGCTGTCCCTGCCCGACGTCGACCCGACCCGCGTGGCGACGACGGGCGCCAGCGGCGGCGGCACCCAGACGATGATGCTGGCGGCGCTCGACGAACGGATCGCGCTGTCGTTCCCGGCGGTGATGGTGTCGACGGCGATGCAAGGGGGCTGCTCCTGCGAAAACGCGTCCTTGCTCCGTATTGGCCAAGGGAACGTTCACTTTGCGGCGCTCTTTGCGCCCAAGCCCCAGGGTATGACGACCGCCAATGACTGGACCAAGGAGATGTCCACGAAGGGCTTCCCTGAACTGCGCCAACTCTACGCGACGCTCGGACACCCCGAGGCGGTCATGCTCCACCGCGACGAGGCTTCGCCGCACAATTACAATCAGGCCGCCCGCACGGCCTTCTACGGTTGGCTCAACCAGCACTTCCACCTCGGCCAGCCGACGCCCATCCGGGAACGCGACTACACCGTACGGACCAAGGCCGAGCTCTCGGTCTGGGATGCGACCCACCCGGCCCCCGCCGCAGGTTCTCCCGACTTCGAACGGCGCTTGCTCCGTTGGTTCGCCGACGACACCGAATCCCAGCTCAGACAAGCCACGCCCACCACGCGCGCCTACCTGCTCCGCAGCTACGTCCAAGCCGTGCTCGGCGCGGCCGTTCAGGGCCGCGACATCCAAGCGTCGATGGAAACACCGCAACCGCTCGGCCTTCACGCGGAGACCCAGGGCACGCTGACCCATAAGGCGCGCGGAGAGAGCGTTCGCTTCACGGCCCTCCACCCGGCCACGCCCACCGGTCGCACGGTCCTCTGGCTGCGCGACGAAGGCCAAGCCAGCTTGCGCGCGGCGGACGGAAAAATCCGCGCGCCCTTCCTCGCCCTGCTGGCCCAAGGCTTCACGGTGCTCGCCCCCGACCTCTACCTGCAAGGTGGCGCGCCGGTGGTGCGCACGCGCCGGGTCAAGGAGACGCGCGAAGTCCCCGCCTATACTTTCGGCTACAACGATTCGCTCGTGGCGCAACGCGCGCATGACGTGGAGCTCCTCACGGCCTACGCCCGACAAACTTATCGGGGGCCACTGGCGTTGGTCAGCGCGGGCGACACCTCCATCCCCGCCGTGCTCGCCGGCTACCATCAGGCGACCGATGCGGCCTTCTTCGCGACCGGCGACTTCCGCTTTGCGCAACTCAAGGATGTCCATGACCCGAGATTCCTTCCCGGCGGCGCGAAATACGGCGACCTGCCTGGACTGATCGGCGGCCTCCCCATGGCGGCTTCGTCGGTAAACTGGACCGAAGACCCCAAGGTCACCGAGGAGGCGGCGTTGGCCTGGCTACGGCTGGCGTTCGGACCAGGCCGATGACGGGGGATTTTCGCATGAAATGGGCTAAAAAGCAGGAATTGAGAGACCTCACTTGCATTTTTACGGGGAGACGCTGTATCTTGACCCCTCGAAGCCGCTCCCGGCGGCTCCAGTTCAGTCCATCTATCGGATAGTAGCGTAGCCTGGTAGCGCGCCTGCTTCGGGTGCAGGAGGTCGGGGGTTCGAATCCCCCCTATCCGACCAATTCCAACCCCTCGTTCGACCCCGGACGAGGGGTCTTGGTTTTTTCAAGCGAGGCGGCCCCTTGCCAAGGAGCGTTTGCCGGCTAGGAATAGCAGCACCCCACCCCGACCATGCACCCTTCGCGCTGGCTGCTCTCCCTGCTTCTTTCCGCAACCTTGGCCGTCGCCGCTTCCGTCGACACGCTCGCCAACCAGAAGATCGTCATCCTCGGCGATTCCATCACGCAAGGGGGTGGCTACGTTTCCTTCATGGACTACTACCTGCAGAGGCTGCGTCCGCAGGCGCGCTTCGAGGTCTATCCGCTGGGTCTGTCGAGCGAGACGGTCTCCGGCCTCAGCGAGCCTGGCCACGCCGGCGGTAAATTCGCGCGCCCCTGCCTCTCCGAACGCCTGCCACGTGTGCTCGACCAGATGCGCCCCGATGTGGTCTTCGCCTGCTACGGCATGAACGACGGCATCTACCAGCCGCTCGAGGAGAAGCGCTTCCAAGCCTTCAAGGATGGCGTGAACCACTTGCTCGACGCCTGCCAAAAGGCCGGTGTGAAACGCCTCATCCTCGTGACGCCGCCCATCTACGATGCGACCACGAAGGCGGGCGAGTTCAACTATGACTCGGTGCTGACCGCCTACGCGGCCTGGGAGAAAACGCTCCGACGTCCGGGCCTGGAAGTCGTCGACCTGCACTCGGCGATGCGCACCGCCCGCGACAAGCGCACGGAGGTTTTCTCGAAAGACCGCGTCCACCCCGGCGACGACGGCCACCTGTTCATGGCGCGCACCATTCTCGCCAGTGTCGGCCTGGAGACGCCCGAGGAGCCCCTCGCGAAGGTCAAGGCCGACCCGCTCTTCACGCAAGTCGACCTGCTCCGCCGTCATCGGGCGGTTCACTGGATGAATTTCGTCGGCTACACCCGCGAGAAGGTGGTCAAGCCCACCCCGCTCGGTGATGCCGAAGCCCAAGCCGCCAAGATCCAGGCGAAGATCGACGAGCTGCGAAAGCGTTGAGCGAACGACGCGATGCGGAAACTCCTACTGTCCTTCTTCGGCCTCGCCGCCTGCCTCCAGGGATCGGCGCAGGAATTGACGCGCCTGACCTACAACCATCCGGGTCTCACGGTCGACCTCGGCGTGGGGCTGTGGGCCTGGCCGCTGCCGATGGATTTCAATGGCGACGGGCGGCTCGACCTCGTGGTCAACTGTCCCGACAAACCTTCCAACGGGACCTACTTCTTCGAGGCCACCGCGGATAGCGCCAAGACGGCGATGCCCGTCTTCAAGGCCGGCGTCCGCCTCAGCCCAGGTCTGCAGAACGTCCAAGTCAGCTATGTCGACGGACAACCCAAGGTGCTGTCCCCAGGGACGATCTACCCGGATTTCCTGGCGGCCGGCCTGAGCCACGGCCAGAAGTTGCCGCTGCCCGCCAATGTGCACCCGAACAAGGTCCGGGCCAACATGTGGAAGGTCGTGGACTTCGATGGCGATGGCCGACAGGACCTCGCCATCGGCGTCGGCGATTGGACCGATTACGGCTGGGATGATGGCTACGATGCGCAAGGTCGCTGGGTGCGCGGACCGTTACGTGGTTTCGTCTACATCGCCCTGAACCAAGGCACGAACGCGCAGCCGGCCTTCGCCAAGCCATCCAAACTGATGACCGGAGAGCGTGCGCTGGAGACCTTTGGCTGGCCGTCCCCGAACTTCGCGGACTTCGACGGGGATGGGGACATCGACCTGCTCTGCGGCGAGTTCCTCGATGGGTTTACTTATTACGAGAACCTCGGCACGCGCACCCAACCGCGCTACGCGCCGGGCCGCCGCTTGACGGTGCCACCGGATACCGTGGGGCCGCCCCGGCCAGCCGCATGGAAGGCCACCCGCGAGGCCGCCACCCTCCCCGGTACGCCCCGACCGCTGACGATGGACCTGCAGATGATCACGCCCGTGGCGATCGATTGGAACAAGGACGGCCATCCGGACTTGATCGTCGGCGATGAAGACGGGCGCGTGGCCTTCGTCGAGAACACGGGGAAATTCACCACCGACCATACGCCGCTCTTCCAGCCTCCGCGCTATCTCCAACAAGAGGCGGCCGAGCTGAAGTTCGGAGCCCTCGCGACGCCCTTCGGCTTCGACTGGGACGGCGACGGCGACATGGACCTGCTCGCCGGCAACACGGCCGGCACTATCGGTTGGTTCGAGAACCTCAGCGGACCTGGCGTGGCGAAGCCGAAATTCGCCGCACCGAAACTGCTCACGGTCGATGGCCAAGCCCTCCGCATCATGGCCGGAGAGAACGGCAGCATCCAAGGTCCCGCCGAAGCGAAGTGGGGCTACACGACGTTCACTATCGCCGACTGGGATGGAGACGGCCGGCCGGACCTCGTCGTGAATTCGATCCTCGGGGAAGTGGTCTGGTACCGCAACATCGGCACACGACAGGCGCCGGTGCTCGCGCCGGCCCAGCCCATCGAGGTCGAATGGACGAGCCCACAACCCGCGCTCGCGTGGGGTTGGCGCAAACCCGCGGGCAAGGCCCTGCTCACGCAATGGCGCACGACACCGGTGACGGTCGACTGGAACAAGGATGGATTGATCGACCTCGTGATGCTCGACCATGAGGGCTACCTCGCCTTCTTCGAACGCGCCCGACGCGAGGGCAAACTCGTCCTGCTTCCGCCCCAACGTGTCTTCTGCGACGAATCCGGCAAGCCGCTGCGCCTCAACGCGGGCACCGCCGGCAAGAGCGGCCGACGAAAGCTCTGCATCGTCGATTGGGACGGCGACGGCCAACTCGACCTCCTCGTCAACTCCTCGAGCGCCGACTTCTACCGTCAGGTGAAGTCGGTGGAGGGGAAATGGACCTTCCGCAACGAGGGCCCGCTGGTGAAGCAGAACATCGAAGGCCACGACGTCAGCCCAGCGGTGGTCGATTTCCGTGGCGACGGCATCCCCGATTTCGTCGGCGGCGCGGAAGACGGGCATTTCTACTTCCTGAGCAACCCGCGGCGCCGTTAGTCAGCCATCGACGGCCGACACCCAAGGCACGCCGGCGAAAGCCCGCGCCTAATCCGTCGGCCTGCTTGCCATCGTCCGGCTGAAGGCTAAAGGTATGAGTCTACCTAAGCTTTTCGTCACCATGCCTACCACCGCCCGCGCCTTCGGCACCTCCGCCGCCGCCAACCCACTCGCTCCAATGAGCATCCCGCGCCGCGAGCCGGGCCCGACGGACGTCGAGATGGAGATCTTGTTCTGCGGGGTGTGCCACTCCGATGTCCACACGGCCCGCAGCGAATGGCCCGGCACCCAATACGCCTGCGTCCCCGGCCACGAAATCGTCGGCCGCGTGACCAGGGTCGGCGCCAAAGTGACGAAGCTCAAGGTCGGCGACATCGGCGCCACGGGCTGCATGGTCGATTCCTGCCGCACCTGCTCCAGCTGCCAACAAGGCCTCGAGCAGTTCTGCACCACGGGCGCGACGTTCACCTACAACAGCCCCGACAAGCATCTCGGGGGCCACACGTTCGGCGGGTATTCCTCGGGCATCGTCGTGGACGAGGCCTTCACCCTCCGCGTGCCCAAGGGGCTAGACCTCGCCGCCACCGCGCCGTTGCTCTGCGCCGGCATCACGACGTACTCGCCGCTGCGCCACTGGAAGGTCGGCCCCGGACAGAAGGTCGGCATCGTCGGCCTCGGCGGCCTCGGCCACATGGGCGTGAAGTTCGCCCGCGCCTTCGGCGCGCACGTCGTGCTCTTCACGACCTCTCCTTCCAAGGTCGCCGACGGCCTGCGCCTCGGCGCCCACGAGGTCGTGGTCTCCACCGATGCGGCCGCGATGGCCAAGCACGCCGGCACCTTCCACTTCATCCTCGACTGCGTTTCCGCGCAGCACGACCTCAACGCCTACCTGGCGCTGCTGAAGCTCGACGGCACGCTCACGCTCGTCGGCGTCCCCGAGCAACCCCTCGCCGTCCACGCCTTCAGCGTGATCATGCCCCGCCGCAATTTCAGCGGGTCCTGCATCGGCGGCATCGCCGAGACCCAGGAGATGCTCGAATTCTGCGCCCAGCACGGCATCGTCTCGGACATCGAGTTGATCCCGATCCAGCAGATCAACGAAGCCTGGACGCGCATGATCAAGCAGGACGTCCGCTACCGCTTCGTCATCGACATGGCCTCCCTGAAGGCCTGAGCCACTCCCATGCGGGCCACCTTCGGTTTCCTGTGCCTCGTTTGGGCGACGTTCTCCGGATGGGCCGCCCCCGAGGCGCCACGACCCCACCCTCCTGTCTGGGCCTTTTATTATGCCTGGTATGACACACCCGCCGGGCCTAAGGCCCGCTGGAGTTTCTGGGCCGACAAAGCGGTGACCGGACAGGCGACGCGCTGGCGCATCCCCGCGCATCCGCTCGCCGGCGCCTACGATAGCACCGACGCCGCCACGACCGCTTGGCACCTGCGCCTCGCCGACGCTGCGGGCATCGACGCGTTGCTGGTATCATGGTGGGGCGAGGCCAATAGCAGCGGTCAAGCCTTCGAGTCCGTCATCCTCCCCGCGGCCGCCCGAACCCAAGTGAAGGTCGCGCTGAACTGCGAGCTCGCCCAGTTCCACAATGATGTCCTGAAACTGGTCGAGCAGCTCAGCGGGGTTCTCCGCCGCACGAAGGACCATCCCAGCTACCTACGAGTCGACGGGCGCCCCGTCGTCTATCTTTACCAGGTGCCCTTCGCCCCAAAGTTGACGCCGGCGACTTTCAGCCAACTGCGCACCGAAGTGGAAAAGCGCGTCGGGCCGGTCTGGTGGGCCCTGGATAAAATCGCCTACCGCCAAGGCACCTATGGCGTGCCCGAGGCGTGGCGCCAGACTCCCGGGCTGGATGCGTTAGGCTTCTATGGGACCTTCAGCGTGAAGCGCATCTCCACCGAGAGCGAACTGACGCCCTTCTTTCGGAACTATGCCGCCGAGGTTCGCCAGACGGCCTGCAAACTGCTGCTCCCCATGCATCCGGCGCTCGACAATAGCCGCATCCAGCCGGAGAGCGCGTACGTGATCGAAGGCCTCGAAGGAACCACGCTGCGGGCCTACCATCGCGCCGCCCTCGCGGCGGGAGCCGACATCCTCCTGCTGACGAGTTTCAACGAATGGCCCGAGGGCACCATGGTCGAACCATCGGCCGACTGGCCCGACCCCTATCAATACCTGCGGCTGATTGCGGGGTGGAAGGGCAAAGCCTTCGTACCCCCGGCCTTGCCGGTAAAGAAATAGCGGTCGGGTTAGGTCGACCGAAGGCTGGCGCTTCTTCGCTCTCGCCTGCTTTCGGCGGGTGCCTTCAACTGACCGTATGCACCCCCCGGCCCACCCCAGCGCCGTCCGTAGTTTTTACCGCTGCCTCGGCCTCGCGGTCACCGCGCTGTTGTGCTTCGGCGGCACCTTATCCGCCGAGAGCCGCCACCCTGGGATCCAATCAGCTACCCTCGATGCCGCCTTGAAGGGCCGCTTGCTCCTCGAGGAACTCAACTGTGTCGCTTGCCATGCCGCCCCGGCGGGTGCCGACCTGAAGTCCAAGCAGGCGCCGCGCCTCGCGGAGGTAGCGCAGCGGGTCAATCCGCACTACCTCGAGACGTTCATCCGCTCGCCGCATGCGACCAAGCCAGGCACGGCGATGCCCGACCTCCTGGCAAAACTGCCCGAGGCGGAACGCGCCGCGACCGCCCGGCAACTCACGCATTTCCTGCTGTCGCTGAAGGCATCGACTTTCGCCCCGCAGGCGCCTGATGCCGTCGCCGCCGCCCAAGGCGAAAAGCTTTTCCACGCCCGCGGTTGCGCCGCGTGCCACTCCCCCCGCGACGCGCAAGGCCGCGAGACGCTTGCCGAAAAATCCGTGCCGCTGGGGGCGCTGGAACCGAAATACAGTTTCCGCAGCTTGGTCGATTTCCTCCGCCAACCGCACCAGAGCCGCCCATCGGGACGGATGCCGGACCTGAAGCTGCCCGCCCGCGAACTGGAAAGCATCGCGCATTACCTCCTCCGAGACACGCGCGTGCCGGGCCACCTGAACTACACGATGTATCGCGGGCAGGTCTGGGAAGGCATCGGGCACGAAGCGGTCGAACCCGAACGCGGCGGTTACACGAGTGATTTCTCCCTCAGCAACTTCGACCGTATCCACCACCATATGGCCCTCCGCTTCGAGGGCTGGCTCAACGTCCAAGACGCCGGTGACTATGAGTTCTTCCTGAAGGCGAACGGGGCGACGCTCACCATCGACGGTAAGGAAGTGGCGGCGCTCGCACCTAAGGATCGACGCGGAGTGCAGGCGTTCACCGGCAAGACCGCGCTCCGGGCCGGGATGCAGAAAATCCGCTTGGATTACTACCACACCGGACGAGAACCTTCGCTCTCCTTTGAAGTGGCCGGGCCTAATTTCCCCCGCCAAGCCATCGCCTCTGCGCTCCTCTCGGTCTCCGAGCAGCCGACCGCCGACTTCATCCGTCCTACCGTCGACGCGAAACTGGCCACACAGGGTCGCCAGAAGTTCTCCGAACTGGGATGCGTGAGCTGCCATAACGACCTTGGAGTCCCTGCCGCCGCCCCCGCGAAGGCGCTGACGCTCACGAACCCCAGCCGCGGCT
>CALQIY020000086.1 GCA_943330755.2 Opitutus sp. GAS368 | reverse complement strand
TCATCCAACGTAACGACATGAGAGGGGTACCTCCAGCAAAACGTCGCCGGGCAGCCCTGGCAAGCGAGCGTCATACAGTAAGTACAGCGAGGGGGCACGTGGGCACGAGTTTCGGCGACACGGGGTGTTACCGCATCTGTCTCGAGGTAGGGTCAGCACTGCGTGCTGACCTAGCTGCCTTCAGGTAGGGACGCGTCGGCGACGCGTCCGCCCTTGCCCCTCTCGGTCGCGACACCGTCGCGCCCCTACCTACAGTAACCAACCTCCGGCCCTATTGCCCTCCGGTCCTCTGAGCCTCTCATAAGACCCCTTACCCACGTGTCCCCGTGTCAACGCACCCCCTCGCGCTTCGCCGCGCTGATCACAGATCGGAGATCACCTTCGACTGTCCATCCAGACAGAGGTCGACTACCTGCTTGCAGCGAAGGAACTCGGCTTCGAGCGGCCGCCCGGCGATTTTCCGGCCAAGGGCGGAGGCGCTGAAATCGGCCCCATGCGGACCGCGCGGGCCGTAATTCGCCGAAGGGAAGCGCTGACGCATCTCGCGCACGAAGGCCTGCATGACTCCGGGGGTAGCCTCCAGATAAGGATTCTCCGTGCCGGCCGAGAGGGTGAATTCCGTCGGGGAATCCTCCGTCTGGACCTCCAGCTGGTAGAGCCGGTTGTTCGTGATGAAGCTCAGCCTCACCCCGCCGCCCTCGTCGGCCTCTCGCCTCAGCTGTGTCGGGAAGAGCTTCTCCAACAGCGCGGCCAGTTCGTCGGATAGTTCGGGTAGACTCATGATTGGGGTTTGCGTTGGGACATCGTGTAACAAGCCGGGGTGCCGGAGTTGACGATGAAGCGAAGGGTGCCGAGCTGGTCCATCATCTCGACGAGCTTGCTCGAGGGGGTCTGCAGGCAGGGACCTTCTTTCTGATAGGCGCAAAGCTTCTGGTAATCCGTGTAGGCCAGGAGACCATAGGTACCGTCCACCAGCTTCTCGCGGCATTGGAGCTGAAGCATCTTGTTACCGGGGTCGGGCCGGGGGGCCGTCGGATCGGACTCGTCAGCATAGTCTCCGAGCACGAATAGGCGCGTGTCGCCATGGATGAGCTCCCACATCAGCAGGCGGTCGACGTCCAACGTGTCGCAACGGTAGGCGAACTCCACGAGGAGGGAAAGCCGCGTCGGCGGGGTCTCCTTTTCGCCGTAAGGCACATGCGGGAGCGGCTTCGCCTCCCGGAAGGAAGCCGAAGGATCGAGCGGCTGACCGGCTTCGCAACGGGCGTAGATCTGGGCGCCGCGGCGAGCGGCTAGGTCGAGATTCTCGGCGGACATCTCCTTCACCAGCGGATCGACGCGGTCGAGCGCTTTGACGTAGCCATTAGCGGCCGCGACCAGCATCCAGGCGCAGGTCTCGACCGGATTCTTCGGAATCTCGTCCGAATCATCGAACAAGTCGCCGACGTTATAGAGCGCTTCCGGCTCCTTCTTCGCCGCGCCCGCCAGGTACCACTTCAACGCCAGCCGGTGGTTCTTCGGCACCCCTTCGCCATAGTAGTAGCGGACTCCCATGCTCGATTGGGCGTGGGCATGACCCAGATCGGCGGCGCGCAGCAGCCAGTCGACCGCGCGGGGCAGGTCATGCGGAACCTCGCGTCCCTTGCGATAACGCTGGGCCAGATGATACATCGCCTCCGGATCGCCCGCTTCGGCGCCGACCAGCAACTCCGGCACCTTGGCCTCATACCACTTCATCGGCTTTTCCATGGGAGACCTATTTCTTGATCAGCCAGACGATCCAGCCCCAGAAGAGGCCGGAGAGCGGAGCCTTGATCAGTCCGCCGCCGATGGCGTAGGCCAACCCCCGTTCGCCTCCGCTCAGAAATCCAAAGACACAGACGAGCAGGTAGATGACCCAGGTGGCTTTCCACCAACAGGCCCAGTAGGTGACTTTAGGGGCGTTATCCATGCTCGCATCCTGTCCGACCCATCACTGTTGGCAATATGCTTCTATTAGAATGTTTACACCGACTTCCCATCCGGCAGTTTTTAGGCATGGATCCCCGCACCGGCAGTTTCGGCGAAAGCAGGCAACCCAGACGGCCGGTCGGCGCGAAGCCAACTGGTAAGCAAGGCAAACTGAAGTCCGTCACCCTCATGGTCGAATGGGGCTATGAGATCCACAGCGTCACCATCGGACCGCGCAACTGGGCGAAGATTCAGGCCGGCAAGGAATGGGGCACCGGCGGCGAAACTTACTACTACGAGGGAGAGCGCTTCAGCTGCTACTGGGATTTCAACTGCCGCGGCGAGCCCGGCTCGCTGATCGTTAGCTATGGCAATGATGGCGGCGAGGGCTACTGCGGCAAGTGGGCGAACGTCGACATCACCGAGCATTACGCATAACCAACGGGGTCAGGCCGCTCCCTGTTGGGACGCGTGACTAGATTCAGAGGTTTCGGCCATATTTAGTCACACCCTTAACCATGGAGCGGCCTGACCCCGTTGGCTGAGTGGTTCATGTCAGGGGGTATCTACGGTCGATGAACTCGACCTTACTTGGACGATGCGCACATGGCCCGTCGTCGCCGTCTCATCTCCAACCAAGGCGCTTATCACGTCTACAATCGCGCTGAGCTCGGCCAGCCGATCTTCGAAACCGATGCCGCCAAACAAGTCTTCCTGGAAACCATCTTCGCAACGGCTCAGCGCTTCGCCTGGCAGCTTCACGCCTTCGCGATCATGACCAATCACTTCCACCTGGTCCTGACCACCCCTCGGGGCAATCTGAGCGAAGGGATGCACGCCCTCCAGTCGGCCTTCGCTAATAAGCACAAGGCCTTCCGCGGCTCGATCGGGCACGTCTTCCAGTCCCGTTTCGGTTGCGCGCACTACCCAACCGGCCCTTTGGCGGCACGTAAGATCGACTACGTCCACCTCAACCCAGTCCGGGCGGGCATCGTCTCGCTCGAGGAGTTGAGCGACTATCGCTGGACTAGCTACCGTTTACTCCGACGCCCCCATCAACGCGGAAATCTCACCCTCGGACTGGCGCTCACGTCTATGCACGGGCTGAGGGACGATTCCCCAGGATGGGACGCCTACGAAGAAAGACTGCGTTTCGTCCTCGCGACCGAGGATCGGCCGGCAACTGACGAAGAATTATTCGGGCTTGTGCGTAAAGAAAAGGCGGGGCGACGGACGGATGGCAGCTTTCCGCCGGCCATCGCCGGAAAAATCCGAGAGCTGTTACTTGCAGAAGAGCACGCTCGCTGGGAACAGGCATTCCGAGGTGCTCTTGCTTCCCTAGGGCGTGCGGACGAGCAATTGAGCGCACCGCCGAAGGCGCAGGCCTGGAAAGTCGCCCTAGCCAGACAAGTGCGTGACACGCACGGAATCAGCACCTCATGGCTCGCGAGACGGATGGGGTTCGGGTCACCGTCTTACCTCCGGAAACTCCTCTGCTCGGACTAAGGGGTCAGGCCGCTCCATGATTCACGCGCTCCTAAAACCGCACCTTTCAGCAATATTTAGGAGCGCACTCTACTAGGGAGCGGCCTGACCCCGTGTTCGGCCTGATCAGCGACTTCTGTGAAACAGACCATATCGAGTATTCCGTCTATTCAGAGCTGGAGGAAACACTCTCCCTGAAGATTACCGAAAAGTTGGTGCGGGTCGGTGAGCAAATCACGTTGAACGGGGTCACCTACCGGCGTGAAACAAAAGGATATGTGCGAGCCTAGGTCTTAAACACCAGTCCGGCCTTAGCACGGACATAGACCTTTCCGTTGATCTGGATGGTTTTGCCCATTTCGACTAACGCCGCGCAACGGCTAGCGATGAATTCGTCAGGGAGTTCGCCCGCGGCGGAGGTGTAGAAGCCTTCCGGGGCTGAGTTAGAGGCGATAGACAAGATCGTGCTCACTGCCTCCTCAAGGTCGCCAAATGGTCCGTCGATGCCACCATAACTGTACGACCAATAATAGCCTGCAAAGCAATGTACGTAGGTGCTGCCTCGGTCAGCCTGTCGATCTTCGAGCGCAAACTCTTCATCACCATCGCGGATAGCAGCGGATGCCATGTACTCGAGGTCATCCTTGGGCAGCCTTCCCTTGGGCTTGATATCGCCATTGGCACGACCGTAGGCCAGCAGAGCCTTACGGAAACCTGGCGTGCCGAGTACGCCCTCCCAATCATGGAAATCAGACATATGGGTAATATATACCCATGGCCATACCATTGGCAACTCTCGCTGACTCGAGAGCCTAATTTCTGTCCTTAGATTGCCTTAGCGGAAACTAGAGGTGTTGGACTTTTCGTCAACGCGCCTGGCAATCTGCTTGGCTAGCTCATCCGCCTTTTCAAGGGCACGCCTAACCTCCACTGCCGGAAGCCTACTCATCACCTCACGTAGATTATTGCTCACCCTAAAGTCGCCGGAATTCTCGACGATCTTCCACCACACGCAGGCCTCAAAAAGATCTCTGGCCGTCCCCTGGCCATTATAATACATGACCCCCAAGTTGAACTGGGCGGCGACTTGGCCCTGATCGGCCGCACGACGATACCATTTTATTGCTTCCTTGTCATCCTGAGTAACCCCGCGCCCTTTCTGATACCTGACACCCAGATTAAACTGCGACTTTCCTTCGCCTTGCTCGGCTGCCTTGAGATGCCACTTCGTCGCTTCGACTTCATCTTTATCAACACCCAGACCCTCTGCGTACATCGTCGCAAGCAAGCCTTGAGCCTCCGCCAGTCCCTGATCGGCAGCTTTCCGATACCATTTGACCGCGAGAGCGTAGTCCCTGTCCACGCCCAATCCGCCGTCGTACATCATCCCGACCGCGTTTTGACCTTGAGGGTCGCCCTGCTCGGCAGACTTAAGAATCCATTTGTTGGCCTCTGCATCATCCCGGGGAACTCCGACCCCAACGCGATATAACATACCGAGCGTATACTGCCCCTTCGGCTTTCCTGCCTCTGCAGCCGCACGAACCATCCGTACCTTTTCCTCGACGGACTGAGCATGGAGACAGGCGCAGAAAAACAGCAGGCAGATGACTTGGGCTAGCAGGCGTACGTTACGCATTTGTGTGTAGTTAGTAGAATTAGGTTATTCCCTGCAAACATCCTTATGGAGACCTAGGATACGGGCGCGGGGCCTATTTCGGCTCCAGGCCGGCGGGGGTCATGACGTGCATGACCCCATTGACCTCAAACTCGTCGTTGGTTCCAGCGGCCTCTTCGCAGAGGGCCAGCATACGCTCGGCAGGAAGTCTGCTACAGGAAGCACCGGTGAAGGTATCGCCATCGCCGCATGAGATGATGAATCTAGCGCCTTCTTCGATGGTCGCATAGGGGCCGCAAAGGATAACCGGATCGGCCCAGTCGGTGACGTAGTACTTCCCGGCCACCTCTTGGACGGTCGCGCTGGCCGGACGGCCGTGGTAATTCATGAAAGACAGCGAGAATACGAGCACTCCTTCCGACTTCACGAAGTCCAACGCCAGCTCGTACTGGGAGCCGTCGTCTTCGTCATCAATCTCCTCCTTTGACCATACTTCGTCCGATTGCTTGAACGCCATGACCAGGTCCCAGAAGACCTTGTCGCCCCTGATTTCATTCCAATCCGAAGGGGGCTCGCTCATACCGTAACTCTCTCTGAACGCAAAGTCTTGTACGACATGAATCGCCCAAAACTATGGGCATAGATTGATGGGTCAGGGAAAGCTAAGAGGGCAGGCCGTTACCACCGGCCCTGTTATCAAATACGAGCTAAGACTGTGCTTTTAGTATCAGCCTCTAGCCAGTAACGGCCTGACCCCGTGTTAAGCCGACGCTTGCCTGCGGGCATTTCACCCAACTCGACCTTTTTATCCCAGCGGACCGCAAAGCTGAGCGCGTCGGTCGCGCCGTAATAAGCCGTCAGTTTGGTGAGCGACCGGCTCTGACTAGCGAGCTCGACCTCGACCATCAAGACATCGCCTTGGAGGGCGACCTTGCGCACGCCTATTTCGGTCGGTAGCGCATCGAGCACCTTCAGCTTTTCCGGCTTCATGAAGTCAGGCAGGGTTCCCGCACCGGGAATGACCACGTCCACGCCCTTAGGGTAGCGATAGTGGAGAAGCCCGCCGATCGACATCCGGAACCAATTGTCCTCCGAACGGGCCCAGAGGCAGTTGGCCTGTTCCCGGGCGGCATCGGACTTATCGCCGATCATCTTATCCAAGCCACGCCAGACCCCCTTCGCATCGCGGCACCAGCCCCGGAAATCAGCGGTTCGCTCGATGTGGCCAGTCCGCTCTGTATGGGGCGGCCCAGGCACTTCGACGAAGCAACCGGGCAGCAGATGGCTGACGCTTCTTTGCTCCGCCCATTTTCTCCCCGAGGCAAAAAGACGCCAAGATGCCGAGGTCTGATCATAGAAGTAGCCGGTGTAAGTATCGTAAGATTTCCCCGGTTCGAGTCGCAGGGCGAGCACGCCGCTCACCACCTTGAGTCCCTCGTAGGGATTCCAGTCACGGAGCTTTACGCCAGTGCCCTCATGGCCAAAGCCACCGAAGCTCGCCTTGGGACTCCCGACCGACAGGAGGTGCGAAAGCTGCGCCAGGGGCGGCTCCGCTTTACCCGCCTCGTAGGACCACATTGAAAAGTTGATGCCGCCGCTGGTTCCGTCGGCGTTGAAAGTAGATCCAAAATAACCGAACGGAGTCGTGATAGGACTGTAGAAGCCCTTTTCTGGGCGGCGCGGACGGACCTCCATGATCCACAGCCGACTTGGCTCCTTGCCGAGGCTCGTAGAGGTGAAAGCGCTGTGGATGGCCGCAGGCCGCCAACGTGCGCGCAGGAGCTTCGCTCCATTGAGGGCAGGCCCCTCGAGTTCGACCCGGGCGATCGATCCGGAAAAGCCCGCAGGAGCGACGCTTAATTCGGACTGGCCCTTGGGCGCCTTGGCGAACTGGAATTCCGCTGCTCCGTCCGTGACGGCGACCGTCTGCGTCAAGGTTCCAAGGCTGACTTTAAGTCTGCCGTTCCCTTTGGCGATGATCCGGCCGCGCATGGCAGCGTCCGCGGAAAACCAGAGCGGCCAGACCACCCTTTGCGCGGGACTCTGCAAGCCATCGACCGAAGCGTAGGAGTTTCCGGAGTTGAGGTTCTTGGGGTCTGCCGCTGGCGCCTTCGTAGGCCCGACCAACCTGAGTTTCTGCGAATCCCCCGAGAAGAAACAGTGATCCGGCAGCAGGGTGACCTGGTCATTGATGATGCGCTGCGCGACGTAGAGATAATCGATGCCCTCGGCCTGCTTGACCTTTTCCGGGGCGAGGGCCACGAGTTCCGCCGGACAACGTGTCGCCGACAGGAAAACCGCGAGGGCGAAGAGGGCGCGGTAAGTTTTGGTGTGGCTCATAGGGAGGCGAAGAAATCGTTTTGCGGCTGACCTCATGTTTAAATGGGCTAACTGAACCAAGGTGGCCCTGCAGGCCCCTTGGGTCAACCCATCCACAGTAAGGGGTCAGACCGCTTCTGACGGATATCGCTCGGAAGCGGTCTGACCCCATACTGAGTTGGGTTACTTTACTCAGGTAATAGGTCGAGTCGTAGGGGTAAAGCACTTGGCGATAATCATGGCATGCCTAGGCCAACGCACCGCGAAAGTACCGCCGCGATCATCCATGTATTTTCCCGTGGAAACTATAAAGCGCCCATCTTCGCAACCGAAGGGGCGAAGGAGGCATTCCTGATCACATTGAAACAGGCCATCAACCGTTGCGGCTGGGAACTCTACGCCTACGCCATCATGCCGAACCACTTCCACCTGCTGCTCCGGACACCCCGGGGCAACCTGAGCATCGGCATGCAATGGCTGCTTTCGACTTTCGCCACTCGGTTCAACCAGTACCGCAAGGAATCGGGGCACGTCTTCCAAGGTCGCTACCGCTACGTCGTAGCTCCCACGCTCACGTCCGCCGCCAGGATGTTCGACTACGTGCACCTTAACCATATCCGCAAGGGCCTATGCGACCTGCAGACGCTTGAGGATTCCCGGGATAATTCCCTCTACCTCCTGCGGCGGACCTCCGAACGGTCGCCATTCTCCCTCGAGCTCGGCCTAAGACGGTTCACCGGCTATGGGGATGATCCTGAGGGGCATCAGGCCTATGTGCGGAAACTGATGCGGGTTCTCGCCAACGACCCGGACGGCGCCCTCTCGCGCACCGCGATGCAGGATTTGTCGGAGGTCCCCGCACTTACCATAGCAGCGCCGTCACCGCTTGAGGCAGGTCTCACCCAAGTCGAGATACGGGCCATCGATGAGCGGCATCGCGATGAATTCCTGCATGCGGCCTTGAGCTCAGCCGGCAAAGACCAGGCCGATATCCTTGCTGATGCCAAAGGAGCGCAGTGGAAGGCACAGATCGCCCTCGCCCTCAGCCAGCATACCACCGCGACAACTGGCTGGATTGCCGAGCATCTCAACATGGGCACGGCAGGCAACGTCAGGAAAATACTCAGCGACAGTAAGGGGTCAGACCGCTTCTGACGGATAACGCTCAGAAGCGGTCTGACCCCT
>CALQIY020000085.1 GCA_943330755.2 Opitutus sp. GAS368 | reverse complement strand
GGACGGAGACGGGGTCGCGGTCCCGGCGAATACCTACATCGCCTCGATCCTCGCCATCACGGAGAACCGTCTCCGCCCGGTGCTCGTCGAGCCCGACGAAGATACCTGTAATCTCGGCGCGGGTAAGCTCGCGGCGGCGCTGACGCCGGACGTGAAGGCGGTCTTGGCGGTCCATCTCTACGGACAGCTGGCTGACATGCCGGCGATCGCTAACCTGTGTCGCGAGCGTGGCCTGCTCCTGCTCGAAGACGCCGCCCAATCCCATGGCGCCCATATCGGCGGCGTGAAGGCCGGCGCCTGGGGCGATGCCGCGGCATTCAGTTTCTACCCCGGCAAGAATCTCGGCGCCCTCGGCGACGCCGGCGCGCTCACCTGTAAGGACACGAAGCTCGCCGACATGGTCCGCGCGCTCCGCAACTACGGCTCGCACGAGAAATATAAGAACCTCGTCCAAGGACCGAACGACCGTCTCGACGAACTGCAGGCGGCCTTGCTCCGCGTGAAGCTGAAGCACATCGACGCCGATAACGCCCGCCGCCGCGAGATCGCCGCGCGTTACCGCCGAGAGATCAAGAACCCCGCCGTGCGCCTGCCGTCCGTCCGCGCCGGCGAGGATTCGCACGTCTGGCACCTTTTCGTCGTCCGCGTCGCCGATCGCGCCGCCTTCCAGCAGCGCCTGCTCGACCGCGGCGTGCACACGGCCATCCATTATCCGATCGCCCCGCACCATCAGCAGGCCTACACGCAGTCGCTCGGCCATCTGAAGCTCCCGCTGACCGAAGCCCTGCACCGTGAAGTCGTCTCCCTGCCGGTCAGCCCGGTCATGACCGACGAACAGGTGGCGACTGTGATCTCGGTGGTGAATGCGTAGCCAGAGGCTAAGGTGCAAAAGTGCAAACGTAAGCTGAGAGTATAGAGTATTGAGTATGGAGTATCGGGGGAGTGCTTGCCTTGGGTAGGGTCAGCACTGCGTGCTGACCTAGGTATTTCGTGATGCCCGTTTCGGGTGACGGGTGACGGCCACCGGGGCATCAGCCCTTCAGGTGTCAGCCGTTCGGCCTTCGGCAGCCGGCTCCGGGTTCCCGCGGCTGATGGCCGAGATGCCGACGCCCGTGCCCGTCACCCGTCACCCGGAGTTGGTTCTACCTTTGCACTGTTCGTTCGCTGCTCGCTATCTCACCACATCCCACAACCCATACCCGAATCGGCTGATCTCTTTCTTGGCGCGAGAGAGGAAGAGTTTCACGGCCTTGCCGAGCGGACGGCCTTTCTTTTTATCCTGATAGCCGATGGTGCTGGTGGTGTGCGCGACGGGGGCGAGGACGACAGGCATCGGCCGGATACCGCGGGTGCGTAGGCCGGTCTCCCACGGACGATCCAACGCGTGGTCGACCTGCTCGGTGATGGGGCGCATGGACTTGAGCAAGGTCTCGGCGGCGCGGCGGTTGACGACGTAGGCAGCGGAGGAGGTCGTGCGGGTGAGATGGGCGACGAGCCGGTGTCCGCCGACGAGTTCGCGCTTCTTCACGGGCAGGCCGGAGTGGAAGTTGAAGAGCTTCACGAGGTCCCAGTCATCTTTCTCGCCCAGCGCGCGCAATACTTCACCGCAGGCGGGGAGGACTTCGACGTCGTCCTCGAGGATCACGCACCACGGGGCGTCGGTCCGTAGGAAGGTCTCCATGGCCTTGAGATGGCTCAGGTAGCAGCCGACTTCGCCGGCCCGCGGGGTGTCCAGGCGGTTGCGCCAGGCGTAGGCGGACATGTCGACGAGCTTCTCCCATTCGGGGACATCCTTCCCCATGACGGCGGACAGGCGTTCGAACGGCAGGCCCAGCGCCTCGAGGTTGGCGCGGATCGAGGCCATCCGTTCGACGTCACGGTCGAGGTTGATCACGTAGATGAGCGGGGCCATCGGCGGGCATCGTTGCGAAGCCCCGGCATCTTTCAACCCGTTAGGCATCGTGCTTTTGGTTCGTCACTTCGCCGCGGGTGCCATATCCCCGAAGCCAAGGATGAAGATACTGCACCTATCCAAGATGGATACCGGCGGCGGCGCGGCCGATGGCTTCGTCCGGATCCATCAGGCCTTGCTGGGCCAGGGAGTCGAATCCGTCGCCTATGTCCTGAAGCAGAAGCGCCGGGACGTGCCGATGGTGGCCGCGAAGGGTCTGCTCAATCCTTGGCAGAAACTGGTCTGGGGGCTGGGCCGGGCCTTCGCCAAGGTGAAGCGCATCGGGGTCAAGCCGGTCGGGGTCTATGATTTCGACGCGGAAGCGAATTTCCCGGCTGAGCCGATCATCCGACATGCCCGCGCGCGTTCGGCAAAGTGGGACCTCGTCCTCGTCCATTGGTCCGGCGGCTTCGTCCGCCCGGAGGCCGTCCGCGAGATCGCCCAAGCCCTCGGCGCACGGGTGGCCCTCTGGCAGGTCGACATGGCGCACGCCACGGGCGGCTGCCATTATCCGCCGCCGTCCTGTGAGAGATACATGCAGGGCTGCGGACGCTGCCCGCTTATCGCTTCCAATGACGAAGCGGACATCTCATCGCGGCAGGCCGAGCGTCGCCGGCAGACCTGGGAGGCCATCGGAGCGTTAGTGCTCGCCCCTAGTAGCTGGTCGGCGACCAATGCGATGCGCAGCTCAATCCTACGGAGACTGCCCTCGCGCACTTTCCCGATTCCGCTGGACTTGGTCGCGCTGAATACCACCCGGGACCAACAGGCGGCCCGTGAAAAGCTCGGGCTTCCCAATGACCGGCGCATCCTGCTGGTCCGGGCGCTTTCACCCTCGATTCCCTACAAGAGCTTCGGTTTGTTCCAGGCGGCTCTTGCTGAATTGGACGCCCAAGGCGTCCCGCTGCACGTACTTGCGATCGGGGAGACGGGGCATCTGCCCGTCGGGTTGAAAAATATCACCTACACCGACCTGGGGCCGGTGAGGGGCGATGCATCCCTGGCGGAGGTCTACCGGGCGAGCGATTTCTTCGTCAGTTGCTCCATCCAGGACGCCGGCCCGATGATGATCGGTGAGGCGATGGCATGCGGAAGGCCTTCGGTGGCCTATCCGATCGGCATGGCGCCCGACCTGATGACACACGGGAAGAACGGCCTCTTGGTGGAGCCCATCGGCGACGTCTCGGGCCTCGCCGCCGCGATCAGGAACTTCGCGGAGATGCCCAAAGAAGAATTGGAGGCGCAATGGAAGAATGCGGCCGAAGATGCGGCAAGGCTGTTTTCGGGAGCCGGGTTCACGTTAAAGATTGGCGAAGCCGTCGCTTCGGCTTAGTAAGAAACTAATACAGATGCGTATCTGGTCTTCCATCCGCTGGCGTACCCTGGCTTTGGCTCGCGCCTGTGGCTACCGTGGAAACCCCGCCCTTTTCGGGGTCGAAGTCCCGCTCGCGCTGGTGCCGTCCCGTAATGTGCTCGGCCAGCTGGATGCGCTTTCCTACGAAGCCAAGGAGGCCAGGTACATCCGGGCCTACCTGCCGGCTGGCGTCGAAGTCTTGGAGTTGGGCGCGAGCCTAGGCATCGTGTCTTCCATCATCTTAGGTTGTCGTCCGTCCCGGCTCATCTCCTACGAGGCGGTGGGTCCGTTGACCGAGATCGCCCGGCAAGTGGTGGCGCACAATCATCCTTCCGCCCCTTGGACGCTGGTCCATTGTGCCATCGCCGGCGAGGGTGTCGCGGAGGTCTCCTTTGACTGGTCTCCCGCCCATACGCAGGGCGGATCCGTCGCCGCCGAGCCGGCCAAGTCACATCTCCGAGTGCCGGCCGAATCGCTCGCGCCCGCCATCGCCCGCCATCGACTGTCGACCTCGGCCTGGTTGGTGATGGACATCGAAGGGATGGAATGGTCGATCGCCCGCCAGCAGGCCGCCGCGCTCCGCCACTTCGCGGGCATCATCGTCGAGTGCCATGATATCCGGGAGGATGGCCGAACCATTCCTCACGAGGAGGTCCTCGCGGAACTTGCTAAGGTAGGCTTCGACATCATCGCCCGTCGCGGGCAGGTTTCGGTGCTTCTCCGTCATGCGGCCTGACATGCGCCACGCATCCGTCAGCTGCATGGGGCATTGGTAAGCTGGGCAAGAGCCGTCATTGCAGCCCAGCCTCACCGGATCTCACGAAGCACCGCCGTCAGTCGGCAGCCTTGTCCAGGATGAGCAGCGAATTATTACGGGTATTCTTTACCAGCCGGTATCCGCACTTCCGGAGTATTTCAGCCACCTCGTTGTTGTCGTGCAAGTGCTCCATGCAGATGCGTTTCGGCCATAACTCGCGAGGGGCCGAACGAAAGAATGGCTCAAGCGCCGCTTTTTCAAAACCCTCGATGTCGATTTTCAGCGCGTCGATGGAAGACAAGCCTGCCTCGTCAAGGATATCGACCAAGGTACGGACTGCGAATGTTCCGTTCGAGTCGTCCCTTACGATGTGAGCGATGGCCAGGTCGTTTCGGAGAATGACTAAGCGAGCCTTGCCGTGAAAGTCGCCGACGCCGACCCCGAAGACAGTCACCGTCTCAAGGCCGTTAAGGGCAATGTTTACGTTCAAGCGTTCGAGGCATACCGGATTAGGCTCAATGGCCACGACCCGTCCCTTAGCGGTCAGGTGATTTCCCAAGGCTACGGTGTAGAGCCCGATGTTCGCCCCGATGTCCACGAAGGACCCCGAATCAGGCAGGTCTTTTTTCAAGAAATCCAGCTCCTCCTTGTTGTATGCCGGGTGCAGCAAAATTGCGCTATCAACGAGATTGGTCGTTGGGAAAACGCGGAAACTTCCATAAGTCGAAAGAACATCAACCGGGCCGCGCCGAAGCAGGTTGATGATTTTCGCCCATGTCGGTCTTAGCGAACCCCGGTAGAGGGGCGGGACTTTGGTGAGACTTAATACTAAGCGTTGAAGCAGGGTGGGGCTGAAGGAGCCAAAACGCGGATTAGGTGGCAGCATGTCGGTTGCAATTTACAAAAGAAGCAGGGCGCGTCCACGTTTATTCGCCAAGATTAGCCGCAAATAACTCCAGGTCTCCGCGGGCCCGTGATCAACCCGGCAGGGCTGGTTGGCTGCGTGGCGCATTCGTGCCGGCGTCGCATACCATGACGCGGTTTCGCGCGGGGTGCGTGCCCGGCTACGACGTTTGTCAAATGTCGCTCGCCCTCGGCGTGTCAGGTGTCAGATTGTGAAACCAAGATGATTTACGCATCCATCATTTACCGTAATTACAGAAACAACGCACTGTTCAAGGATGGCTCAGGAGAGAATGGCGGGGAGTTTTTTTTACCATACCGAAAACTAAGGCAAGAATTCCTAAGGAACGGGGTAGAGTTAAACACCGCCGACCTCAATGCCGGCAAGAAAGTCGCCTTCGAGCTCTACATCAATTGTTGCAGGCAGGCTCCCAAGGCTCGCGCATATGTCTACCTGTACGAGAACCCCCTCATCCGGCTGATAAACCGGAACCGCAGGTTGCTTGGACGTTATGCCAAGTGGTTCACGTGGGACGGTGAATTGATGGACGACGACCGGGCGGTCAGGTTATTCTACCCGAACTTTTTAGAAGCCGCGGATTACAAAGATCCGCAGGAACGTCCTTTATTCCTGGTTCTGGTTACCACGAACAACGCGATCAAAGATTATGATCCGAGGGAACAATTCGGAACGCGGGTGGAAATCATCAAGTGGTATGAGAGGCATGCCCCCGATGATTTTCATTTATTCGGCCGGGGGTGGGATTGCCCTGCCGCATTGTCGGGCCGCTGGGGGCAGATATACAATCAGGCGCACAAGATCATCGCCCGCGTGTTTCCGGTCAAATCCCCCTTTGCGACTTGGCGGGGACCGGTTGCGAGCAAGAACGAGCTACTTACCCGCACCAGGTTTTCAATCGCCTACGAGAACTCCCGTGATCTGCCGGGCTACATAACCGAAAAGCTGTTCGACTGTTTTCGTGCGGGTTGTGTGCCGGTCTATATTGGCCCAAAAGAAATCCACGATTATGTTCCTGCGGATTGCTTCATCGACGGACGTGAATTCTCGACAACTGCCGCCTTGGACGCCCATCTGCGCGCGATCGACGACACCGCTTATCGTGGGTACCAGGAGCGGATTCGTGCCTTCCTGCATTCGGATCAGGCGAAGCCCTTCTCTCGGGACTACTTCGCGGAGGTGCTCGCCCGCGAGATCCTCGCGGATCTGCCAGCCTCCCGATGAGCCTGCCTTCGATCAGCGTCATCTTCCTTTCCTATAAGCAGGAGGCCTACGTCGTAGCCGCCCTGCGCGCGGTGCTCGAGCAGGACCTGCCAGACTACGAGATCATCATCGGTGACGACGCCTCGCCGGACCGCACCCCCGCGCTCATCGAGGCCGAGCTCGCCGCCTACCGCGGCCGCGCCCGGATCGTATTGCTGCCGCCGGCGCCGAACGTCGGCGTCATCCGCAATTTCAACCGCTGCGTCGCCGCCTCCACCGGCGATATCCTCGTGGCCGCCGCCGGCGACGACGTCAGCCACCCGACGCGCCTACGCCGCATTGCCGAATTCTTCCGCGATTATCCGGAATGCTACGCCCATTACTCGAACGCCCGCGTCGTTGACGCGGTGGGCGGAGTGCTGCGCCCGACCTGGTATCGCCATAATGGCGTCCTGATTCGGCAGTTCGATCCGCGATGCAATCACGTCTTTCAAGGCGTACCGTTCTGCGGCGCGACCGGCAGCTATCGCGGCGAGGTCTTCCGGAAGTTCCCGCCGATGCCTGGAGCTACTGGTGGAGAAGATGCTCCGGCCTTAGTTCGAACTATGCTTTTGGGTTCCGCCGCGATCGACGCGGAGATCCTCCTCGATTGGCGCTGGCATGGGGCGAACATGTCGCATGGAAGCAAGCCCAAGAATATCGGCTGGAGGGACAAGCTCAGGCGCGCTGCGGCTTGGCCCGCCGGCCAGAAGGTTCACCGTCGGGGCTATCTCGCTGACCTAGCGCACGCCGAACGGCAGGGTCTCACCTCGCCGGAAACAATTGCGCGCTTCCGTCAGCTCGTCGACGACGTCCATGCGCAGGCCTCGGTGAAGTTCCACTGCACCCACCCGAACGCCCGCTGGAAGGCGATTGGCGTGGCGGTAGGTTATTTCTGGCGCGTCTCTCCGCGCGGCATCGCTTGGAAGGTCCGCTTCGTCGCCAAGGCGCTCGCCAAGAAACTTCTTCCCGGCCCGCTACGGGCCGTCGTGCTCTTCAATTTCTCAAAGTTCTAAGCCCGCGGGCCGTACTTGCGCTGCGGGGCCTGGGTCGGCGCAATCGGTTCGATCTGCACGCCGGCGCAGGCCGGGTGGCGGCCGAAGGTACCGTAGCTCTCAGTGTCAAAACGGGTCGTCATGCCGCGCGCGGCCTCGGCCACGAGTACGCGGCCGTCCGGCTGAATGAAGCCGACCTGGACCATCGTCGTTCCGTCCACCTTGCGGGTGTGGGCCATGATCTTGTCGAGGAAGTCGTTGGCGTCCGGGCCGGGTTTGAGGGCGAAGAGGATCTTCTTGATGAGGCTCGGGGCGCGGCGGAGCGTGCTCACGGCGTGGGCGCTAAGCGACCACTCTCCACGCTCTTCGCGCCAGTTGAGGCGGGCGTCCACGATGACGTGGGAGCCGTCCATGAGCAGGGGGAGTTCACCGTCCTTGAGCTGCGCGGCCGCATCGTAGGCGTCCGAGAACATCATCACGGGGATGGTCACCGAGCGGGAGGCGACGGTGAAGAGCGCCCAAGGGCGGTTATCCTTCTTGGAGATCTTCTTCTCGAGGCCGCCGACGATGCCGCAGACGCGGACGGTGTGGCGCTGCTGCTTGTCGAGATCGATACGGTCGGGCGTGACGACGAGCGTGGCGATGGCCTCGTCGAGGCCGTGGTACTCGGCGAGGGGATGGCCGCTGAGGTAGAAGCCGAGGAGGGCTTTCTCGCTGTTGAGCATCTCGAGCTTGGGCATCTTTTCCGACTTCCGGAGGACGAGGTCGGTCGGGCGCGCGGCGCCGGCGTCTTCGGCTCCGAGCAGGTCGAAGAGCGAGCCCTGGCCGCTGGCGCGCTCCTTGCGTTCGCCGGCGAAGTGGCGGCGGACGGATTCGATGGAGTCGACGAGGTGGCGGCGGTCCTCGCCGGTGAAATCGAAGGCTCCGGCGCGCACGAGGCAGTCGAGGGTGCGGGAATTGAGGTCGAACTCGCCCATGCGGCCGACGAAGTCGCCGAAGTCCTTGAAGGGCCCGTTCTTCTCGCGCTCGGCGACGATGTTGCGGGCGGCCTGCTCGCCGACGCCCTTGATGGCGCCCATGCCGAAGCGGATGGCGTTATCCTTCAAGACCGGCGTGAAGTCGGTGTCCGACTGGTTTACGTCGGGGCCGAGCGCCTTCATGCCGAGGGCCTCGACCTCCCCCATGAATTCGGCGAGCTTGTCGGCGTTGCCCTGTTCCGACGTCAGGACGGCGGCCATGAACTCGACCGGGTAGTTGGCCTTCAGGTAGGCGGTGCGATACGACAGGATCGCGTAGGCGGCGGAGTGCGACTTATTGAAGCCGTACTCGGCGAACTTCTCCAGGGTGGCGAAGATCTCCTCGGCCTTCTTCTTGTCGATGTTGTTGGTCGTCTTGGCGCCCTCGACGAAGATCG
>CALQIY020000084.1 GCA_943330755.2 Opitutus sp. GAS368 | reverse complement strand
GAGGGAGAGACCCTTGACCGGGTTGTCCTTGTGGACGAAGACCGCCAGAGCGTCGATGGCGACGGCGACCTTGGTCGGCTTGTGGCCGAACTTGCCGGCGAAGGCGGCGACTTCCGAGGACTTCATCTCGCGGCTCATCGGGCCGACCTGAGCGGAACCCGAGGTGAGGGCGACCGGAGCGGTGCCCGAACCCTTACCTTCGACCTGGATGTTCACGTTGGGGTACTTGGCCTTGAAGCCTTCGCTCCAGAAAGTCATCAGGTTGTTGAGCGTGTCCGATCCGACCGAGTTCAGGTTGCCGGAAACACCCGAAGCGACGGTGTAGTCAGGCAGCTTGGCATCGACGGTGACCACTTCGTTGGCGGCGGGGGCAGCGGTCTGGGCCGACGCAGCCGAAGCGGCGAAGACCAGCAGGGCGAGGGACTTGAGGGAGGTGTTCATGGTTGGAGTGCACAGGCATCATCCCATACGATTGTTACGGTTTCGTGTCAGACGGGTGTTTGTTCGGCAATACACCCAAGCCAGACAATCAGACCTACGGACCCTTCAAAAACTCGGAAATCAGGGTATTTGACCTGTTTTCGGCCTGCTCCAGGGGGAGGCCCTCGGGTAAACCAGGCCTTTTGTGCCCAGTTTTGGTCAGCCAAGCATTCCGGAGAAGCACCATGCTTTGCGTCAGGGGCTTGCCCTTGGCGGCGTCGGCGAAAGCGGTCCGAGCATTCCACTTCATCATCGGCGCCAAGCCTGCCCACGTGGCTTGGGCCAGCATGAGATGGCCTTCATCGCCAGGATGAATGCCGTCCTTCGCGAAAACAAATTTCGGATCAGCCTTCTTCGACAGCGCGATCGCCGCGAGCACCTTCGCGCGTAGGTCGATGACTTGCCAGTTGTAGCGACGCTGCTGCACGAGCCACGAAGAATACGCAGCCATCACTTGATCATAGGCGGCCGCATCCGCGGGCATGTCGACACCGTAGGGCGGTGGCGTCAACAGCACGACCTTCGCGCCGGCTTTCAGGCAATCGGCCCGCACGCTCGTCAAGCCGTCGCGGTAGGCCTTGAAGCGCGCTTCGTCCAGCGGTTGGTAGATGCCATCGTTGATGCCGTAGCAGAGCACCACGAGCGTCGGTTTGTAAGCGACCAACACCCGCCCGAGGCGCTCACGAACATCCGGCCGCACGAAACTGCCGCCGGCGTGGCCGGGCTCGGACAGACCGGAGGCCGTTTCGCTCGGGACGGCCATGTTGACGACGGGAATCCGGGCCAAGCCGCGCTGCGCGCGGATCGCGGACTCGACGTGGACAACCCAGCGACCGTCATAGGTGATACTGTCGCCGAGAAACAGCACGCGGGGCTCCTCCTGGTCGGCCCGCACGGCGACCAGCCCCCATACGCACCAGCACAGCAACACACGAAGCATCCCTGCAAACTGGCAGGTCGGCCCGCGACGGGAAAGGGGAAAAGGGACGAGTTATTAACGGCCCGACGAAACGCATCTTCACGCTTCTCCCCGAGGGCAAGCTTGGCATTATCCCCTACCCTGAGCTCCCCCATCCACATCAAAGGCGCCCGTACCCACAACCTCAAGGATGTGGAACTGACCATTCCGCGTCATCAGCTGACGGTGATCACCGGCGTCAGCGGCTCGGGCAAGTCCTCCCTCGCGTTCGACACGCTGCACGCCGAAGGCTCGCGGCAATACCTCGAATCGCTCTCCGCCAAAGCGCGCGGGCTGCTCGAAGCGATTTCCCGGCCCGACGTCGACTTCATCCGCGGGCTTTCCCCCGTCGTCGCCATCGCGCAACGCACCGGCGGCAACACGAACCCACGTTCGACCGTCGCCACGCTCACGGAAATCGCCGACCACGCTCGACCGCTCTGGATTCTGGCGGGGGAACGCACCTGCCTCAAGGATGGGCACCCCGTCCGCCGACGCTCGCTCGACGACAACCTCCAGTCCCTCGAAGCGCTCCCCGCAGGCACGCGCCTGATGGTGATCGCGCCCGTGGCGAAGGATAAACCGTCGGTCTTGCTCGAAGCCGCCGCCGACCTCGGCCGCCGCGGCTTCACGCGCCTGCGGGTCGAGGGCAAGGTGGTCACCCTGGAAGAAGCCGAGGGCGTGCTCAAGGGGCGCGACCCGCTGACGCTGGAAGTCGTCGTAGACCGCATCGTCGCCGGACCCGACCAACGCAGCCGCCTCGCCGACTCCTTGGAGTTGGCCTTCCGGGAAGGCCGGCACCGCGCGCTCGTCTTGGCCGAAACCGCGGGCGGCCTTTGGCAAGAGTACCCGCTTTCGCTGCATCTCGCCTGCGAACATTGCGGAGAAACCTACGAATCCCTGAATCCACGGGGGCTTTCGCACAACCACCCGAGCGGCGCCTGCCCGGATTGCGGCGGCCTCGGTCGGCAACTCCGGTTTCAAGAAGGGCTGGCCATCCTCGATGAATCGCTCTCGCTGAACGATGGCGTCGTCAAGCCTTGGAAGTGCGGCACGCGCAAGGTGCTCATCCGCCGCAACGCCATCACGCGGGCGCTGTCCGAGCAGATTCCTTTCGACCTCAAGAAGCCCTGGAAAGACCTCCCCGCCACCACGCGCTCGATCTTGCTGCACGGCGACCCCAAGCGCACCTACCTGCTCCCCCCCGTCAAGGGCCGCAAGCCGGTCGATGTTTTCTGGACCGGGATGTTCGCGGAACTCGAGCAAGCCTTCCGCACGACGACCGGGGAATCCCTTCGCCAACGCCTGCTTCACTTCCAGGCGGGCTCAACCTGCAGCGGTTGCCAAGGCAAGCGCCTCGCGCCCGCGGCCCTAGCGCTTCGCCTCGCCGGCCTGAACATGGCCGACTTCTTGGCGCTGACGATTCCGGAAGCGCTGGCCTTCACGAAGTCGCTCGCCACCCACCCGGCCGTCATGCCCGCCGAAGAAGCCCGGCGCGGGCTCGAACAGCGGCTGAACTTCCTCAACGACGCTGGCCTAACGTACCTGACGCTCGACCGCGAGGTCGGCTCGCTCTCTGGCGGGGAAGCCCAACGCGTGCGCCTCGCCACGCAACTCGGGCTCGGGCTCGTCGGCGTCACCTACGTCTTGGACGAACCAAGCATCGGGCTGCATCCGTCGGACCACGGACGGCTCATCGGCTCGCTCAAGAATCTCCGCGATCTCGGCAACACGCTCGTCGTGGTTGAACACGACCGCGACATGATGCTCGCCGCCGACCACCTGGTCGAGATGGGTCCCGGCGCCGGGGTCCAAGGCGGCAGCGTCATCTTCACGGGAACACCCGCCGCCTGCGGCCAACACGCGACCTCCCGGACGGGCGCCTATCTGTCCGGCCGTGCCACCCTGGCTGGACTCATCAAAAAGAAACCCGTCGGCAAAGCCCAGCTCGTCATCAACGGCGCGACAGAGAACAACCTGAAGGATGTCACGGCGCGCTTCCCGATCGGCAATCTCACGGCGGTTTGCGGCGTCTCCGGCTCCGGCAAGAGCACCTTGGCCATCGACATCCTGTCGGCCGCGGCGGCCCGCAAGATCAATGGCGCCAAACTCGTCCCGGGCCGGCACGCCGGCATCGAGGGGCTCGACAAAATCGTCGCCTTCACGTCCGTCGACCAGGAGCCGATCGGTCGCAGCCCGCGTTCGAACCCGGCGACGTTCACCGGCATCATGGACCTGCTGCGTGATCTCTGGTCCGCGCTCCCGCTCGCGAAAGTCCGCGGCTACGGCCCGGGACGCTTCAGTTTCAACGTCCGGGGCGGGCGATGCGAGACCTGTGCGGGCGAAGGCTCGGTGGCGCTCGACATGCAGTTCCTCGGCGAGACCTTCGTGGATTGCCCCAGTTGCGCGGGACGGCGCTTCAACCGCGAGACCCTCGAAGTACGCTTCAAGGGATTGAGCATCGCCGAAGCCCTTCACCTGACCGTCACGGAAGCGGTGGAGATCTTCAAGGCCCAGCCCCGTTTGGCCGAGAAACTTCGCACCCTCGAAGAAGTCGGGCTCGGGTACCTCAAACTCGGACAAGCGGCCAATACCCTCTCCGGCGGCGAAGCCCAGCGCCTCAAGTTGGCCTCCGAACTCTCCCGCCGCGACCATTCCGGCCGCCTCTACGTCCTCGACGAGCCGACGACCGGACTGCACTGGGACGACATCGCCAAACTCCTGAAGCTCCTCGAACGTCTCCGCGACGCCGGGGCGACCCTCATCGTCATCGAGCACCATGCCGACGTCATCCTCGCCGCCGACTGGGTACTTGAACTGGGACCAGTGGGTGGAATCAAGGGCGGACAGCTTGTGTACGAAGGCGAGGCTGAAGGCTTGGTGCGTTGCAAGGCGTCCCCCACCGGACGGGCCATCCAGCAGCCCTGAATCAACCGCCGGTCGGCGATGGATTCGTCTGGGCCTGACGATCGAGCACCTCCTGCGTCACTTTTTGCACAACATTTTCGGACTGAGTCGAAGCGGGTTGGTTCGTAATCGTTGCCCCGGCGCTCGGTACCGGCGGAGCAATCGCTGGGCCGCGCGGTGCCAAGGGCGAAACCAGCTCGGAGGACGGGTCGAAGACAACCCCCTTGAGCCTTCCTTCCACTTCGCCCGACTCCATCTTTAGCTTTTCGAGCAGCACTTGCGTCGGTGCGGCTAAGTCCGAGGTAATCAGCAGCTTATTGCTGGCCTCGATATTGAGAGATTTGCCTTTACCCACGGGTGTGAACTTCAAAGACCCCGCCAAGACCAGGCTCTGCGCGACCAACTCGCCACTGGCGGCACGCTCAAAACTCAACTCGTACACCCCTTCACGGCGCAAATCGGAACGGCCCTGAGGTGTCCGCACCGAGACCAGCGAACGTGCCTGTAGGGGCGGGCATACGACCGTCACCTTTCCGGTGCCGAGCACAAGATCGACGAGAGAGCCATCGTCGGGGAGTTCGCCCGCCTCACGGATGCGCCCTGGCCGAGGCATCTTCACCTGCCGAAACATCGACAAGCGAAGCTTCGTACCAGGAGAGACGAGGACCTTAACCCCGTTGGAGAAGAATAGTTCGGCGGCTCCATCCGGCGGCGTCACGAGTTCATCATCCTCCCGAACCGCATCCCCTGCATTGAGGGGTCGGGCTGCTTGATCAAAGGTCGACTTCGCCGTGATCGCTCCCTTCACGCCGGCCAATTCCACCTGCCCGCGGATGAGTTCAGCTCGGACCACGACGACGGATAACAACAAGCAGAGGATGAGCGGTTTCATACCACCAAGCCTTGAAACCGATGGAGAATCGTCCACCGCGATGTATTAGTGTCTATTACCTAATCGAAACTGAGTGTTAAAACCTAGACCAGAAACACTTGCATCAAGGCCGCACAGGTGGACAGCTCCGCCGATTCCGCTTCCGAAAACTCGTAGGGGGACATCTTGCCGATGCCCAGGACGCCGACCACCTTGCCCTCGGGCGTGACGACCGGGACCGCGAGCGCGCCTTGCACATTGGTCTTGCGCGCATCGGGCTTGGCCACGCCGCCGAGGTCTTCCTGCAGGTTGCACAGTTGGACGGCTTCCTTGCGTTGGGCGGCGCAACCGGCGATGCCCTTGCCGAAGGGGATGTTGTCGATCTTCGGCAGCAACATGGGCAGCACCTGGGGCGGAATCCCTTGATGCGCGATCAACGTGAGCAGACCCGTCGCGGGATCGGTGCGATGGATCGTGCCGGTGACGCAACCGAAGTTCTGGAGCACCTGGGCGAGGACGGCGTTCCAATCGGGCGACGTCGTCAGGAGAGCGGGAAGGCCTTGCGTGGGATTTGCCATAAAGGGTTAGACCGCGCGGCGGGCCATGCGTTCCTGCAACCAGACGAGGCCGGTCGCCTCATCGACGAAAACCCCGTCCATTTGGGCCTCAAAGGCCTCGTCGAGCACTTCGGAGAACCAGCCGGCGGGCTTGTAGCCGGACGCGATGAGGTGCCGCCCCAAGAGGATGCGCTTGGGCATCGAGTCCTGGATGTTGAGCTTGGCGGCCATCTCCAGCAGCCACACGCCCTGCGGTGAGGGCTCGTGCCGCCACTCCTGATTGCGGCCCTTGCGATCGGCGGAGTCGACGCGGACGAGGCGGTCGATACGGCCGACCTTATTGGCGAGGCGGCGGACGGCGCCCTCGCCGGCTTGCGCCTTGTGGAGTTCATGGGGCTGCGCGTGCCAGCGGACGAGCGGCAAGACGGACTCGATCAACTTCACTTCGCGGGTGAGCTGGGCGAGGAAGGCTTCGGCCAACGGCACGCTGGCGGCCTCGTGGCCATAAGCATGCCAACGGCCATCGGCTTCTTTCTTGGTCGTCGTCGCTTTGCCCAAGTCGTGCAGCAGTACGGCTAAGCCGACGATGAGGTCTTCCTCATCGTTACCGGTACGCTCGGCGGCGAAAGCATCGAGGCACAGTTGCGTATGCGTCCACACGCAGCCTTCGGGATGCCAGACCGGATCCTGCGGCACGTCGACGGTGGCCTGCAGGCCGGGATAGAAACGGAGCCAGCCGCAATCCTGGAGGAACTGCAGCCCGCGCGAGGGTTGCCGACCGCGCAGGAGGAGTTTCTTCCACTCCTCCATCAAGCGCTCGGGAGGGAGGCCCTCCTGCGTCAAGCCGCGGCAGAGCTCCACGGTTTCGGGCGCGACCGCGAAACCGAAGCGGGCCGCGAACTGCATCGCGCGCAGGACGCGCAAGGGGTCTTCGGAAAACTTCGCGGAGACGTGGCGGAAGACTTTCTTCTGCAGGTCGGCCACGCCGCCCCAAGGGTCGATGAGTTCGCCCGTCGCCGGATCCCAAAGGATGGCGTTCGCGGTGAAATCACGTCGTTCCGCCGCGTCCTTCGGCGTCATCGTCGGGTCGGCCTGCACGTCGAAATCCGTGTGCTTGGCGCCGGTCCGGTTTTCGCGCCGCGGCACCGAAACGTCGATGGGGTGATCCTTCACCTTCGTCACGCCGAACGCCGCCCCGACGGTCACGATGCCAAAGCGGCGACGCAAGGCGGCCTCCACCTGCCGGGTGCCGAGACCATAGACCTCGATATCGATTTCGCCGACGGGGAGACCCAAGAGCGCATCGCGCACGCAGCCCCCCACGAGCAGCGGACGACCGCCGGCCGCGCGCAGCAAGGCGCAGACCTCCGCGACGGGCGCATGCGGTCCCGTCAGGTCGATCAAGTTGGGCTGGGCGGCGGACACGGCCCTACCCTACCGCTCGCGGCGGCGGAGGCGAGCGGTTTTCGGACTCACAGGTTGGTCGTGAAACCTTCCTTGAGCAGCCAAGCCTTGGCCGTCTCGCGGCGATCGCCTTGCAGGACGATCTCGCGGGCCTCGAGCGCGCCGCCGGTGCCGAGGGCGCGCTTCATCTCCTTGAGCAACGCTTCGCGCATGCGGTTTTCCTGCGACTCCAACCAGAGTCCCTTGAGGATGGTCACCTCTTTGCCACCGCGCCCGGCGCGTTCGTATTGGAGGATGATTTTGCCGAGCTTCGGCTTCGCCTTCGCGGCGGGTACGACCGGCTTGGGCGGCGGGCCTGGCGGTAGGCTCGACGGGTCGAGTTTATCAAACGGGTTCTCGTTCATGCGCCGCGTCCGCAGGTGCCGGCCCCGGGAGCTCCTCCGTTCAAATAGACCAAGGCCTTTTCGTAGGAACGCCGGCGCAGGTAATGATCCAAGTCGCCCGGCAGGCCGGAATTAGGCTGCGAAACCTCCCCGTCGAGCACCTTTAGAGACTCCAAAAGGGCCTCTTTCCCGACCCCAGGAGAAGTCAGGGCCTCCAGGGCTTGGCGGATACGTTGGATGCGGACAGGGTCCATGGTTCCGATGATGAAGGCTTTAGGCCCCCTGGGGCAAGCATCGGGGGTGGTTTTCATAGTGGACAAAAGGCGGGGGGCTTCCCTATACCCAACCCTCCCTCGGATGGATAGCTCAGTTGGTTAGAGCGTCTGCTTTACACGCAGAATGTCGTGGGTTCGAGTCCCTCTCCGTCCACCCTTTCACCCTTACCATCGCCATGACGCTCACCAAGAAGAAGCACACGCTCTCCGCCCTCGTCGAAAACAAGTTCGGCGTCCTGGCTCGCGTGGCCGGGATGCTTTCCGGTCGAGGCTTCAACATCGAGACCTTGAATGTCGGCCCGACGCACGACCCGGCCTACTCCCGCATCACCGCGACCGTCATCGCCGATGACGCCGCCTTGGACCGTTGCGTCAAGGCCCTGGATAAGCTGATCAACGTCATCACCGTCCACGATTTCTCCCGCGAGGAAGTCGACCACGTCGCCCGCGAGCTCATCCTCTGCAAGGTGAAGTGCGACAAGAAGACCCGCACCGAGATCCTCGAAGTCGCCGCCCTCTTCCGCGCCAAGGTCGTCGACGTCGCCCACGATTCCCTCGTCATCGAGTTCACCGGCAACGAGAACAAGATCGGCGCGTTCCTCGACCTCATCAGCCCGTACGGCATCCTCGAGACCGCCCGCACCGGCAACGTCGCCCTGTCCCGCGGCCTCAAGAAGATCTCCAAATAAACCCTTTTTCCACCAAATACCCATGCCTGCCAAAGTGTACACTGACAAGGATGCCGATCTCGGCTTCCTGAAGAACAAGACCCTCGCCGTCCTCGGTTTCGGCTCCCAGGGCCACTCTCACGCCATGAACCTGCGCG
>CALQIY020000083.1 GCA_943330755.2 Opitutus sp. GAS368 | reverse complement strand
CATGCACGCGCGGGACCTCTCGCGGATGGTCGGCATCCTCCGCAGCCTCGTCGAACAAGGGAACACCGTCGTCGTCGTGGAGCACGACGAGTCGGTCATGCGCGCGGCCGATTGGCTCATCGAAATCGGCCCACGACCTGGCGCCGCGGGCGGGCATCTCGTCTACGCCGGGAAGCCCATGGGCATCTTGAAGACCAAGGATTCCGTCACGGGCGCTTGGCTGAGCGGCCGCAGCCAACCGACGACACGCGCCCCACGTCCCGTCACCGACACCACCCCCCGCCTGCGCATTGAAGGCGCCACGGTGAACAACCTCCGCGATTTCGCCTGCTCGCTCCCGCTGGGCCGGCTCGTCGGCCTCTGTGGTGTTTCCGGTTCGGGCAAATCCACCCTGCTCCATCAAGTCATCGGGCGCCGCGACCCGGAGTCGGGCGACGAATCGGCCCAGGGACACGGGAAACTCAAGTTCGACCGCGAGCACGAGGAAGTCGCGCTGGTCGATCAATCCCCCGTCACGCGGACCCCGCGTTCGAACCCCGCGCTGTACGTGGGCGCTTGGGATGCGATCCGCAACCTACTCGGCAACTCCGAGGAAGCCAAGGCGGCGGGCCTTTCGCCTTCGCATTTTTCCTTCAACGCCGGCGAAGGCCGGTGCGAACGCTGCGGTGGCGCGGGCTGGGAAACCGTCGAGATGCAGTTCGTCTCCGACGTCGCCCTGCCCTGCCCTTCCTGCAACGGCAAACGCTTCCGCGACGAAGTCCTGGCCTTCCAGTTCGACGGCAAGTCCGTCGGCGACTTGCTGGCCATGTCCGTCACGGAAGTGCGCGCCTTCCTCGGTGGCCGGACCCCGGCGAGCCAACAGCTCGCGGTCCTCGAAGAGGTCGGCCTCGGCTACCTCTCGCTCGGGCAACCCTTGACCACGCTTTCCGGCGGCGAAGCCCAACGGCTCAAGTTGGTCCGCTACCTAGGTCGCCTGGATGCGCGCAAGCCCGGCGCGTTACTCCTGCTGGATGAACCGACCACGGGCCTGCACCGCGAAGACGTCGCCCGCCTGATCGGCCTGCTGCATCGCCTGGCCGACGCCGGCCATTCGCTCATCGTCGTGGAGCACCACCTTGATGTGCTCAAGGCGTGCGACTGGCTTTTGGAAATGGGCCCGGAAGCCGGCCCGGGCGGCGGCCTCCTTGTCGCCCAAGGCACCCCCGCGCACGTATCGCAAGCCGGCACGACGACGGGTGATTTCCTCGCCGCCGGGGACGCCGCTTTCGCCACGCCGGATGGGCGTACCGCGAAACCGCGGCCGACCAGCATCTCCTTGCAGGGCGCCCGTGAGCACAACCTCCGCGATGTCTCGCTCGAGATTCCGCACGGCTCCCTGACGGTGATGACCGGCGTCTCGGGCTCCGGCAAATCGTCCCTCGCGTTCGATATCCTCTTTTCCGAAGGCCAACGCCGCTTCCTGGAGTGCGTCTCCGCCTACGCGCGCCAATTCGTCGAGCAGTTGCCCAAGCCGGACATCGATTCCCTCACCGGCCTGCCGCCGACGGTGGCCATCGAGCAACGCGTCACGCGCGGCTCGTCCAAGTCCACCGTCGCGACGGTCACGGAAGTCGCCCAGTACCTGCGCGTCCTGTTCGCACGGGCAGGCGTGCTCCACAGCCCGGTGACGGGCGAACCGCTGGAGGAGATGACCGAGGACGCCGTGGTGCGCCTGGTCGCCAAACGGCTGCAGGGTTTGAAGAAGGGCAGGCTGCTGTTGGCGGCACCGCTCGTCCGCGCCCGCAAGGGGCATCATCGACCGCTCGCCGAATGGGCCGAGAACAAAGGCCTCCGCCTGCTGCGCTGCGACGGCAAACTGACGCCCGTCGCCGGCTTCGAAGGCCTGGACCGTTACCGCGAACACGACGTCGATGCGGTCTTCGCGGTGCTTCGGGCCGACGGCACGATCGTGCAACCCGACGAAACCGAGCAGAGCGGAGAGAAAGCGCTGCGCGCGCTGGTGCGCGGGACGCTCCTCGCCGGCAAAGGCGCCTGCCTCCTCATCGATGAACGCGGGCAACAGGTTGCCTTCCTCTCCACCTCACGCAGCGATCCCGCCACCGGCGAATCCTACCCCGAGGTCGACCCGAAGCACCTGTCCTGGAATTCACCCCGCGGCTGGTGTCCGGATTGTCGCGGCCACGGCCTCGAAGTCACGACCTTCGCCGCCGACGAAGAAGAGACGTTGAATGAGAATGCCTTGGCCGATCGCGTCGGCGAAGCCGTCTGCCCGACCTGCCACGGCGAACGCCTGGGTCCGATCGGTCGCTCGGTCAAACTACAGGGCAAGGGCGGGAAGGCGCTCTCGTTGCCGAACCTCCTGCGCCTACAGCCCGATGAAGCGCTGCAGTACTTGGGTGGGCTGACCTTGGGGCCGCGGGAGAAAGCCGTCGTCGGGGCGCTCCTGCCCGAAATCGCCGCTCGCCTCAAGTTCCTGAGTTCCGTGGGCCTAGGCTACCTCGCCCTGGACCGCGGGGCGGACACCCTCTCCGGCGGCGAAGCCCAACGCATCCGGCTCGCGGCGCAGTTGGGCTCCACCCTTTCAGGCGCGCTCTACGTCCTCGACGAGCCCAGCATCGGCCTGCACCCACGCGACAACGACCGCCTCATCGAGTCGCTCCGCGGACTACGTGATCGCGGCAACACCGTCCTCGTCGTCGAACATGACGAAGACACCATGCGGGCGGCCGACCGCATCATCGACCTTGGGCCCGGCGCAGGCATCCACGGCGGACGAATCATCGCCGAAGGGACGGCCCTTGACCTGGAAACCAATCCCGCATCCGTCACCGGCCAGTCGCTGAAGTCCGCGATTCCGCATCCCTTGCGCGGGACACGCCGGGCCATCGCGGGCAAGGATGCGCCGACGGAGTGGATCCGCGTGAAGCAGGCCTCGCTGCGCAACCTCAAGCACTTCGACGTCGCCTTCCCGACGGGCCGGCTCTCCGTCGTCTGCGGCGTCTCGGGCGCCGGCAAGAGCACGCTGATGACGGACTTGGTCGCCCCGGCGGCCCAATTGGCGATCTCGAAGAAGAAGGATGGGCTCCACGGCAAGGAAGCCACCGAGGTCGTCGCCAATGGCGGCAAACCGGCCTTCCAGAACCTCACCGGCCTGAAGTCCTTCCGCCAACTCGTGATCGTCGACCAAGAGCCCATCGGCAAGACGCCGCGCTCGACGCCCGCCACCTACATCGGCGCCTGGGACCTGATCCGTGAACGTTTGGCCGCCTTGCCCGAAGCCTCGATTCGCGGACACGGCGCCGGCTTCTTCTCCTTCAATACATCGGGCGGCCGCTGTGAAGCCTGTTCCGGCGCGGGTCGCATCAAGCTCGAGATGAGTTTCTTGCCGGACACCTACGTGCCTTGCGAAGAATGTCAGGGCACGCGCTACGGAGCCGTCGCCCGCGGCATCCGCTGGAACGGCAAATCGGCGGCGGATCTGCTGGCGATGACCTTCGAGGAAGGCGCGGAATTCTTCTCCTTCGACGCCAAGCTGCGCGACCTTTGCGGCCTGATGACCAAGACCGGCTTGGGTTACCTCACGCTGGGTCAAAGCAGCCCGACGCTGTCGGGGGGCGAAGCCCAACGCCTCAAACTCGTCAGTGAACTCGCGAAGGGCCTACCGACCTTCCGCGAGCGCGCCCGCGGACAAATTCGCCCCAACCTCTACTTGTTGGAGGAACCGACCATCGGCCTGCACCAATCCGATTGCCGTCGCCTCATCGAACTCTTGCACGCGCTCGTCGACCAAGGCCACACGGTCGTCGTCATCGAACACCACCCCGACGTCATCGCGGAAGCCGACTGGGTGGTGGAAATCGGTCCCGAAGGCGGACAGGCCGGCGGGCAACTCGTCCATCAAGGCGACCCCGAGTCCCTGGCGGCCAAGAAAGGTTCCCCGACCGCACCCGCCTTGGCCCTCTCCTTGAAGCGCGGGCTGGCGAAGCCGGGGCCGAAGAAGAAAGCCCGGTGAAGCCACCTCAGCCATAAGGTGGTTTACGGCCGAATAGCGGCACCCGCAGCCCATCCCGCCGCATTCGGCATAGGTTCGCTTTGACCCGCCCACGTTTCAGGTCAACGCTCGGGTGAGTACCATGTCCGGTTCCCCCCATAAATCGCGCCCGCGAGTTTCCGCACCAAAACCGCGCAACCATACCGACCTCTGGATCATCGGTATTCTCTTCCCCATCCTCGTCGTCGGTGGCTGGTTCGGCTGGCAGGTTTATCAGCGCACCGTGACGCAGTCCAAACTGCCCCCCAAGGCGGAGCGCGGACTCATCGACGACTTGGCCGGCATCTTCCGCCCGGAGGAGGTCGTTGAAACCAAGCCCGAGGTCCCGCCCGTGGTCATCGCCCAACCGAAACCGCCCGTCGAACCCACCAGGCCCGTGGTCACGACGCCACCCAAGGTCGTCGAAGAACCCCTGCCGCCGCTCGCGCTCCAGCCTTATCCTTTCACGGGGCCTGACCTCCGTGACCCCCAACGCTTGGCCACGCTCTTGAAGGACACGAAGGCCCGCACCTATGACGGCAAATGGGAAAGCCATTCCGATCGGGTCAAATACGGCCTCTACCCGGCGCTTACGGGGGCGTCCAAAAATGACGGCTTCCGCCGCTTCGACCGTCTCTGGGACAGCCCTTACTTCGCCTTGGGGATGACGCAATACGCCTTCATCCAACGCGTCACGCCCGCCACCTTACGCACTTTCATCGCCCAGGAAGAAACCTTGCCGTTCCTGCAGGACCTCATGGCCGACTCCGCGTTGATGGAAAAGTTCCTCGCCAACATCAAGGCGGAGGATGATGCGGGTGAAGCCATCAAGGTCTGGGCCAAACTCGTGGCCGATGACGCGAAGGAACTCAAAGGCAAGTACGTCAACCTGCAGCTCGCCGTGGCCTTGGTCTTCGACAAGAAGTTCAGTTTCCGCCGGGCCCGCGACCCCAAGGGCGAGTCCTTCAGCGTCAACCCGCTTGAGCGCTACCGCTACTTCAGGGACAATGCGCAACGCCAACGCCTCGAGACCGACCTCAAGCGGCTCGAGCCGTACGAACTCGTCTGGGTGGTCGGCGCCGAAGCCACGACCGAAGAAATGGAATGGGCGCTCAAGGAGAACGACCTGCGCAAACTCAAACTCGCGACGGCCGACCAGAAGAACGACTGGAGCGAAGCCTACCCGATGATCAACTACCGCATGGACTTCGTGACCGGCGCCAAGCCACCGAAGGCTCCGCCCGGCAAGAAAGCCTACAAGCCGTTGGCCGAGAGTTTCACGCGTGGAACGCTGGAGGAAATCCATGAAGTCGGCGGCATCTGCATGGACCAATCCCACTTCGGGGCGACCGCCGCCCGCGCCTACGGCATCCCGGCGGCGTCCGTCGGTGGCGACGGCAACCGCGGCGGGCATGCCTGGTTCGCCTACATGATGCCCACGCACCAATGGAACATGGGCAACAGCTTCCACCCTTTCAGCGAACCGCGGAATCTTCCCGGCACCGGCCGCTACGCCGACGGCTACGCCAATGGCCACACCAAGGACCCGCAAACCGGCAAGGGCATCGGTGAATTCGAAGTCCAACTCATGGGCGACCCCGAGCGCCGCATGTCGGAACACTACCCCAAGAGCCTCCGCCTCCGCTTCGCCGCCAAGGTCTTCCAAGGCAACAAGGACCAAGAGGGCCAATTGGAATGCCTCCAGTTCTCGACCGATGTCGCCAAGATGTCCCTCGATGCGTGGCTCGAGACCGCCACCTGCCTGGAGGCCATGGGCGCGAAGATTTCCTACGACCGTTGGCGCGAATTCGTGAAGTCATGGCGCTCCGCCTTCCATGTCTACGACGAAGATAAGCGTTGGCCGGACATGATCAAGTACGCCGATGACCTCGCCGAAAAGCACGTCTGGACGGACCCGAAGATGACGCCCGAGCAGGTCTACATGGAATGCAAGAATTCCTACAACCAGTTCATGAGCGAGAAGAAGCGCCTGCGGGGGCAGACCTTCGACAAGACGCGTTACGACCTCATCGTGGTCGCCGTCGAACGCACCGCGCGGCAACTCGCGAAGGACAAGTCCGCCAAGGGCCAGGAAAACCTCTTCTTCTTCATGCGGCACGGCCTGAAGGACAACGTCGAACACCTGCCGACCTTCCGGAGCCTGCTCGACAATTTCTACATCGCGGTCAAAGGCAACGCGACCTTGGAACTCAGCTTCCTCCGCGAAATCCGCCGCCTCTACCAGAACGAGATGTCCGACACCGGCAACGACGTCTTCCGCATGAAGACCGTGCTGGGCTTGATTGATACGATGCAGCCTTACTTCGACAAGTGCAACCAGCCCGACATGAAGAAGGAATTCGAACGCGACAAGGCGAAGATCCAGAAGGAACTCGATAAGCTGAAGAAACAATGAGTAGCCGCATCCTGCTAGGCGTGAACATCGACCACGCGGCGACGGTCCGCCAAGCGCGGTACCGCGGCACGCATGGCTCGGTGCATGCCGAACCCAGCCCGCTCGCCTACACGCGCGAGGCCTTGGCGGGCGGCGCCGACGGCATCACGGTCCACCTCCGCGAGGACCGCCGTCACATCCAGGAAGACGATGTCTGGGCGATCGCCCAGCTTCCCGGCGTCCGCCTGAACCTCGAGATGGCCTGCACCCCTTGGATGACGGACTTCGCCCGACGCCTCCGCCCCGCGGCCGTCTGCCTGGTGCCGGAATCCCGCGAAGAGGTCACCACCGAAGGTGGCCTGGAGGTGGCCGGGCAACGCGACCGCGTAGCCGCCACCGTCGCCGCCCTCAAGGACGTCGGCATCGAGGTCTCCTTGTTCATCGGCGCGGAGGCGGCCCAAATCGATGCCGCCCACGCCGTCGGCGCGCCCGTCGTCGAACTCCACACGGGGGCTTTTGCGAACGCTTGGCTCAGCCCGACGGCCGACGCGGAACTCGCCCGCCTCCGCGCCGGGTGCGAACGGGCGCACCGCCTTGGCCTCATCGTCAACGCCGGCCATGGCATCAACTACGACAACATCCGCGCCATCCTGACGCTCCCGCACCTGCATGAGCTGAACATCGGCCACACCATCGTCGCCCGCTCGCTGCTGACCGGCGCCCGGGCCGCCGTGGCGGAAATGAAAGCGCACCTGCTCCGCGGCGCATGAACCTCGCCGGCGGCAACGTGATCGGTGTCGGCGTGGACCTCACGGAGGTCGCCCGCATCCGCTCCGCCCACGCGAAACATGGGGCCGCCTTCCTCGACAAAGTCTTCACGCCCGCCGAACAGGCGCTGTGCCTCGCCAAGGCCGACCCCTACCCTTCCCTGGCGGCCCGTTTTGCCGCCAAGGAAGCCGTCAGCAAGGCGTTTGGCACTGGCCTGGGCGCCGACCTCCACCTGACGAGCGTCTCGATCCTCCACGGCCCGCTGGAAGAACCGCTGGTCGTGCTCGACGATAAGGCCACCGCGTTGTTGGCCCGCCAAGGCGGCACGCGGGTGCTGGTCTCGCTCACGCACACCGACGACCTCGCCCAAGCCTTCGCGGTGATTGTCCGCTAAGATGCCGCGCGCCACCTTACCGGTCCTCACCTGCGCCGAAGCCGCCCGACGCGAGAAGGCCTTCCTCCGTGGGAGCGAAGCAAAGTCCTTGGCCTTGATGCACCGCGCGGCCGAAGGCATCCGCGCCGAAGTCGTCCAGCATCTGGGCGCACGCCTAGGCGACATCTTGGTCCTCGCGGGCAAGGGAAACAACGGCGCCGATGCCGTGTTGACCGCCGCGCTGCTCCGGACCCCGCCGACCCGCATCACCGTCCTTTTCGCCGAAGGCATTCCGTCCACGGGCCAAGCGGCGGCCATCTGGTCACGGCACGGGGCGGGGATGCGCGTTGCCGGACCAAAGGACCTCAAGCGACTCCTGCGCAGTGAATTCGATTTGGTCCTTGATGGCTTTCTCGGGCAAGGCTTCCGCCAGCCGCTCCGCGCACCCTACGCCGCACTCATCCGTACTTGCGCCAAGCTGCGCGGCTTCCGCGTGGCCATCGACCTCCCCAGCGGACTCGGCGACGGCGCCACGGGCCCGGCCGTTCGCGCGGACCTCACGGTGTCGATCGGCGCGCTCAAGCGGCCCTTGCTGCAACCGGCGGCCGCAGCCATCCGCGGGCGCGTGCGCGTCATCGACATCGGCCTGCCAGGGAAAAGCGGGGCCGAAGCGTGCGCGACCAGCCACGCCCTCGCTTCCCTGCGAAAGCTTCGGCCGGCCAACACCGAGAAACGGCAACAAGGCCGCGTGCTCATCGTGGCGGGATCGCAAGCGATGCCGGGAGCCGCCTTGATGAACACCGCCGCGGCCCTGCAAGGCGGGGCCGGACTCGTCACCACGTGCCTACCGCGCGCAATTCAAACGCGCGCGGCCGTCGCCTACCCGGAAGCCATGTGGCGTGGCCTGGAGACCAACGCGGCGGGGACGCTCGCTGAACAACCCAACCCAGCCACCTTAACGAACAAGGATGTGCTGCTCACGGGTTCGGGTATGGGCGCGGAAGCCGTCGCTTACCTGCAAACGCTCCTCGCGGGTTTTGCCGGCGACCGCGTCCTCGATGCCGATGCCTTGCGGCCGGAAGTCGTCCAAGCTGTTCGCGCACGCCGGGGCGTCACCGTCTTGCTCCCGCATGCAGGCGAATTTCTCCGCCTAAGCGGCAAGCCGCTGACGGTAGCCCACGGCCTGGCCTACGCGCGCCGCACGCGCACCTTGGTCGTACTCAAGGGACCGCTGACCGCCGTGACGGATGGCCGCCGGGTGGTGCACATTCCTTTCGGCGGCCCCGTCCTGGCGCGCGGTGGCTCGGGCGACCTCTTG
>CALQIY020000082.1 GCA_943330755.2 Opitutus sp. GAS368 | reverse complement strand
GTCCATCCCGACTCCGAACCTCGACAAGCTCGCCGCGCAAGGGACCCGGTTCACGGCGGGCTATTGCACGTCGGCGACGTGCACGCCTTCGCGCTACTCCCTCCTGACCGGCGAGTACGCCTGGCGCCGGCAGGGGACGGGCGTCCTGCCCGGCGACGCCAATATGATCATCAAGCCGGGTCGTCCGACCATGCCGGCGAGCCTCGCCAAACTCGGCTACGCCACGGGCGTCGTCGGCAAGTGGCATCTCGGACTGGGTGGGGAGTCGGTCGACTGGAATAAGCCGATCAGCCCGTGCCCGAACCAAATCGGTTTCACCTATTCCTACATCATGGCCGCCACCGGCGACCGCGTGCCGACGGTCTTCGTGGAGGATGGTCTCGTGGTTGGGCTCGATCCCAAGGACCCGATTGAAGTCAGCTACAAGAAGCCCTTCCCGGGGGATCCCGACCTGACGGCGGCCGCCGAGCGCGCCAAGTTGAAGATGGATTGGTCGCACGGCCACAACATGGCCTTGGTGAACGGCGTGGGCCGCATCGGTTGGATGAAGGGCGGCAAGGCGGCCCTGTGGAATGACGAGACCATGGGCGACGTGTTCGCCGACAAGGCCTGCGCATTCATCGCGGCCAATAAGGCCAAGCCATTCTTCCTCTATTACGCTTCGCACGAGAACCACGTGCCCCGCGTCCATCACCCGCGCTACGCGGGCCGCACGCCCTTGGGGCCCCGCGGCGATGCGGTCGTGGCCTTCGACGACCAGGTCGGTCGCATCCTCGCCGAGCTCGAGCGGCAGGGCGTGGCCGAGGAGACGTTGGTCATCTACACTTCCGATAACGGACCCGTCCTCGACGACGGCTACAAGGATCAGGCCGTGGAGCGCAATAAGGCCGCCGGGCACCAGCCGGCGGGTCCTTTCCGCGGGGGCAAGTACAGCATCCTGGAAGGCGGCACGCGCGTCGGTTTCATCGCGCGCTGGCCGGGCCGCACGCCCGCGGGCCGGGTCTCCGATGTCTTGCTGTCGCAGGTCGACCTCCCGGCGGTCTTCACCAAGCTCGCCGGTGGCGATCCCACGCCTTTTCTCCAGCTGGACGGCGTCGACACGTCCGCCGCGCTGACGGGTGGGGCCGGTCGCGAGACGGTCATCTCCAGCACGCAGGCCAATACGCTGTCCATCCGTGATGCGCGCTGGAAGTTCATCCCCGGGGTTGGTGGCGCCGCGAAGGCGAAGAACGGTGGCGCCAAAGCGACGGGGCCGCTGGTGGCGCTCTTGGGGACGGAAGATGACCTGGAACGGGACCGGCGCGAACAAACCGGCCCGCGTCTTTTCGACCTCTTGAACGACCCCGCCGAGCGGAAGAACGTGGCGACCGATAATCCGGAAGTCGTGGCCCGCTTGCGCGCCAAGCTCGATGAGCAAAAGGCCAAGGGCGTAGCCCAGCCGCTGCCGCAGTAGGGGATAATCGCTCGATAGTGGGCGTGTGCCGAGCATCTCTCGGCTTGAAGCGAGGAGGGGAGTGGTGATGCTGTTCGCACCCCCACTGCTTCCTCATGCAAAACTCCTTCAGCTCACCGGCATCCGCGGCTCGTCCCTCCCGCTTCATCGCAGGCCTCGTGATGTTCCTGACGTTTTTCGGGTGGGGCGTCTTCTTCGTGCCGATGGGCAGTTACCTCGCCACGATCTACCCCAAGGATGAGACGATCATCGGGGCAGCCTACAGCATGGGGCCCTTGGCGGCGATGATCTCGGCCTTGTTGGCCGGCTGGTTGGCCGACCGGAGCTTCTCGCCCCGCTTGCTGCTCGCGGTCTTGAGCGCCTTGGGTGGCCTCTTGCTGGTCTACGCTCCGCACGCCGGCGGCCCATCCGCCTTCCAAGGGGTTTTGTTCGCGCACTCGCTCTGTTTCTTCGCGGCCCTGCCGTTGCTGAATTCCGTCGTCCTGGCCTCCTTGGATGACCCCGGTCGCCAGTTCGGCGCCATCCGCCTCTGGGGGACGATTGGTTGGATCGTCTCCGGGGTCCTCGTCGGCACGGTGCTCGCCAAGTATTACGATCCCGCCGTGGCCACGCAGCCGGTTATCTTCTATCTCGGCGGTGCCGCCTTGGTCCTCGTCGCGGGCTGTTGCCTGCTCCTCGCCGACCCGGTGAAGAAGGAGGCCGGCCCCGCCGTCTCCGGCGGTCTGTGGAAGTTGCTGGGTGACGGCAAGTTCCTCTTGTTCCTGGTCTTCTCCGTCCTGTTCTGCATTCCGCTGGCGCTCTATTATTCCTACGCCAACACGTTCCTGAAGAGCTCGGGTATCGGCCAGACCGAGACGTTCATGACCGCGGGACAGGTGTCCGAAGTCGTCTTCCTGGCCTTGCTGCCCTTGCTCGCCGCGCGCTTCTCCGCCAAGACCATCCTGCTCTTCGGCATGGCCTGTTGGGCCCTGCGCTACTGGTTGTTCGCGGAATTCCCCAGCTCGGGCCTAGCCCTCTTCACCGCCATCGCCATCCACGGCGCCTGCTACGACTTCTTCTTCGTCACGGGTACGCTGTACGCCGATCGCAAGGCGCCCGAAGGCCTGCGCAACACGGCCCAGTCGGTCGTGACTTGGGCGACGTTGGGCTTGGGGCTGTTCATCGGCAACCGCATCGCGCCTTTGCTGCACGAGCGCTTCATCACCGTGGTCGACGGCAAGACGGTCTTCGCGAAGGAGTTCTGGCTCTATCCTTCGGCTTTCGCGCTGGTGCTGCTGGTGGTCTTCGCCGTGGTCTTCCACGACGACACACGCCTGTCCGATAAGGCCAACGACTAAGTCCCTTTTCCTTCCATGGCTTCTCCTATCCGTATCCTCTGCGTCGGTGCCGGCCACATGGGCCGTTCGCATGCCTTGGCCTACCATAAGTTACCCGGCTTCCAGATCGTGGGTTTGGTGACGCGTTCGGCCGCTTCGCGCGCCAAGCTCAATCAAGAGCTCGGCGGCGGTTATCCGGAGTTCTCCGATTTCCATGAGGCGCTGCAGGCGACGAAGCCCGATGCGGTCTCGATCTCGAGTTATCCCGACACGCACGCGGAATACACGATCGCCGCGCTCGAAGCGGGTTGCCACGCGTTCGTCGAGAAGCCGCTCGCGGCATCGGTCGCCGAGGCCGAGCAGATCGCCGCCAAGGCGAAGTCCACGGGCCGCAAGGTCGTGATCGGTTACATCCTCCGCCACCACCCGGCTTGGACGCAGTTCATCGCCGAAGCCCAGAAGCTCGGCAAGCCGCTGGTCATGCGCATGAACCTCAACCAGCAGAGCTCCGGCGACAATTGGAAGACCCATCGCGCGCTCATGCAGACGTGCAGTCCGATCGTCGATTGCGGCGTGCACTACGTCGACATCATGTGCCTCATGACGGGCAGCCGCCCGGTGCGCGTGTCCGGCATCGGCGCACGTCTTTCCGATGAACTGCCGGCCGGCATGGTCAACTACGGTCAACTGCAGGTGACCTTCGCCGATGGCTCGGTGGGCTGGTATGAAGCTGGCTGGGGTCCGATGATGTCCGAGGAGGCCTTCTTCGTGAAGGACGTCGTGGGCCCGAAGGGCTCCGTCACCATCGTCGCCGGCAAGGGGGCCCAAGAGGGCAACTCCGCCGACGTCGATGGCCACACGGGTGCGCAGGCGCTCAAGGTGCACCATTCCGCCCTCGGCGCCGACGGCAAGTTCTCCAAGCCCGACCAACTCGTCCCGACCGAGGCCGATCCGGGCCACGACGGTCTCTGCGAACGCGAACAGGTCTATTTCGAGAAAGCCATCCGCGAGAACCTCGACCTCACCGCGCACCTCGACGACGCCGTCAATTCGATGCGCATCGTCGCCGCGGCGGACCAGTCGTTCCGCGAGGGCCGGACGATCAATCTGTAAGTCCGCCCGTGGCGCATCCGAACGTCGTCTTCATGGGCGTTGCCGGCTCGGGTAAGAGTACGGTCGCCATGCATTACGCCAAGGGCCGTGGCTTCGCTTTCGTCGAAGCCGACGACTTCCATCCACCCGCGAACGTCGCGAAGATGCAGTCGGGCCAGCCGCTCACCGATGAAGATCGCGTGGGTTGGCTGGCGGCGATGGCCCAACGCATCGCCGAAGGTAAGGCCCGCGGCGAGACGATGGTCATCACCTGTTCGGCGCTCAAGCGGATCTACCGGGATCAGCTCCGGCAGGGTGACGGGGCCCTTTTCTTCGTCTTGCTGGATGGTCCCGAGGCCTTGTTGGCCGAGCGTCTCGCGGCCCGTAAGGATCACTTCATGCCGCCGTCGCTCTTGGCGAGCCAGCTGGCCATCTTGGAACGCCCGGCCCCGCCGGCCGAAAAGGCGGTGACCTTGCCGATCACGCTGCCCCCGGCGCAGTTGGCGGATATCCTCCGGCTTTTCTTCGAGAAGCTGTCGGCTTAAAGGCCGAGCGGGATGGGGCCGCTGTCCGTCGGCTGACCGAAGGCCTTGCCTTCGAAGTAAGTCCAATCGGCGTGGCTGGTGAGGGCACCGCTTCGGCTGCCGAGGGCTTCGGAACCATCCGCCAAGGTGACCGTGAGGCGGAGGTGGCGCACCTTGAACTTATCCTCCGACTTCGGACAGGTGATGGCCGCGAAGTTGGCCTTGGTCAAAGCTGCGAGGGACGCGGGCGAGAGTTTGAACTCAGCCTTGCTCCACTGGTCTGTCCCGGTGGGAAGGACGCCAAGCACGATGCCATTCAGGGTGAGCGTCTTGTCGCCGAAGGCCTTGCCGTTGTTGCCGAAGACTTCGAGCGTTAGCTTGGCGGATTTCGCTCCCTTGATGGCCTCAGGCGAGAGGTCAGACGGTGGGATGGCGACGGCTGCATAGGCCTGCTGAGGCAGCAACTGCGTCGTGTGGCGCATCGCCCCTGGGAAGGTCAAGGGCGTGACCTTGGGCTTTTCGTCGCCGCCGAACGGACGTTCGGTGAGCAACCAAGCCTCGGCGGTCGTGGCGGATTCGCCTGGGACGATTTGGATTTCAAAGTTGGCGCCGTAGGAATTGAGGTCGTAGCCGGCCATCTGCCAAGGCTTGGCCTCCGCGCTGAGCATGCCGTGGCGGGCATAGCCCGGGTATTGATTGATCGCGCCCGTGCGTTGGCGGGTGGGCTTCACGAGCTGTCCGTTGATGAGCAGGTTAGGTAGGGTGGGGCGGCCGATGACGAGCAACTCGCGCCGGTCGCTGATGAAGTCGGCGATCTTGACGGCGACCTTTTGCTGGGCTCCCGTGCCGCTGACCTTATGCGAGCTATCGGCGGCCAGCCTGAACACTGGGCCACGGGCTTCGCCAGGGCTGAATTCCAAGGCCACGGTCTCGTAGCCTGGGATGGAGATCTCGGCTGTCTCGCCACCGCGGTAGGTAGTGGGCAACTCCATGCGGTAAGGGTAGACCATGCGGGCGTGCCAAGCTTGGCCGGGCTTACCGGAAAAGAACGTGGTCGCATCGAGACGTACCGACAGCGTCGCCGTCCCCGCGGCCGGGTTGCGGGCGACCAGCGTGCCGGTCTGGCCATCGCGCGACCAGCCCATGTAGCCGTAAGCGTGGCCATCGTCGGGACGACCGCCCACATAGCAGGTATTGATCATGTCGGCCTTGCGGGCCTCGGTCCACTGATGGACCGCGATGAGCGCCTTCCACTCGTCGGGCGTGACCGAAGCCGGCGACAGGTACCATTCGCGGAGCAGGGTGCCGCGGCCGTAGTGCATGAGCACGTGGTCGGACCAATCGCGGGGCAGGTCGGTCGGGAACGACATCTGGCCGCGGGCGTTACGGATGATTCCGTGCGTCATGATGTTCGAGATCGGGAACCACGGCCGGTCGGCCGGGTCGCCCCACATCCGCCAGAAATACACGTCGCGGTCGGTCGTCGCCTGCGCGCGGCCGGAGAGTTCGGGCCAGTTTCCGTTGAAGCCGTCGTCGCCCGCCAGGAGCCAGACCGAGTCCGCGTAGTTAAGCCACGCCGGCGAATGCCAAGTCCAGTTCGTCGCGTTGATGAAGACGCCTTTCGCACGGGCGGGTTGGGTCGCGAAGGTGAACCCAGTGAACTCGCCTGCGTGGCCATGCCGGTCGGTGGGTACGACGTTCGAGAAGTGGTTGAAGTCGAACTTGAGATAGGAAACCTTGGTCTCGTTGGATAGCGTGGCCAGCTGTTGCATCGTTGCCCGTTGATACTTCTCGTCCGCCAAGGAATAGTGGGCAAAGTACTGCTTGAAGTAGCTGTTCGGTTGGGCCTTCACGTAGCCTTGGCTGACGCCCCAGTTGATGTCGTTCGTCGTGCCGTCAGCGGCCATCCAAAGCCCGAGCGAGCTTCCCTGGGAGAGCAGTGTCTCGCTGAGCTTGTTGAGGTCCTGCATGCCTGCGGGGAAGGCGCCTTGGGCGGGTTGCCAGACCGATTTACGGTCCTGCCAGCCATTGTCGGGCACCATGCCATCGACCTTGATGCCCGAGCCTTTGAGCGCCTCGACAAACTGGCGGTGGATCGCAGGCAGGTTGTCGCCCTTCAGGTTCTTCCCTGCCGGATCGAACCAGTTGTTGTAGTGGGTATAGCTGCGGGTCTTCGCCGCTGGACGGCTATAGTCGATGACCGCCTGTTCGGGCGAAGACCCCGCGGGCACGGCGAAGACGGCGATGGGGGCCGAGAAGGACGTGTGACCGGAGACGACCGGGAAGCAGAGGCAACGCACCAAGCCCTCCTGGGGCTTGGGTTCCACATCGGCTTGGTTGTAGTCGACGAAGCTGTGGTTTCCGACCTTCTCGAAGCGGTGCGCATAGGCGGCGGGTTGGTTGCCGTCGGTGTGGCGCGTCAGCGTCGTCGGCTCGTGCGGCAGGAGGATCCAAGCGTCGTCGATCACCACCGGTTCGCCGCGTCCGCCTCGGCTGGCCTTCGCCTTGGTGCGAAAACGTTCGGCTTCGATCCCCGCTTTTCCGTCGACCTGTCCCGGAGCCCATTTGATCTCGAGCTGCTTGAGTATCGTGGAGGTGTCTTTCGACCAAAAGGTGGGCGTCGTATGGGGTTTCAGCGCGGGGTAGAAGACCTGGAATACCTTGGTCGGGGCCAGCGGGTTAGTCGTGCGACCGGACCGCAGCACGTATTCGATGTCGGGTAGGGTTCGGGAGCCGGAGCTGCGCATGGCTTCGCCGCGCGTCTTGTAGACGACCACCTTCGCCTCGTAATCGTCCGCCGTGAGCACCGTGCCGTCGGATAGACGGATCGCGAACTCGTCGCTGTCCACGTCGAGCGTCCGGCCGGTGGCCTTATCTGTCCAGCCGAGCGTGCGGAAGCGGCCGTCCTTGAGCTCGAAGCGACGGATCAAGTCACCGTTGCGCAGTTCGTACGTTTCGGCCTGAACGATGGCGCCGAGGCACAGCAGGAGCAGGGCAAAAAAGAAGCGGGGCATGACAGGAATCTGCCATGCCCCGGTCGGGCATCAAGCCCTGCAATTAAGGGAAATCCTTTATTACTTCTTCCAGACGACCTTAGACGGCTCGATGATGCTCGTCTGGTCCTTGGTCGGGAAGCCGGCCGGGATGGCGATGGTCACCTTGCCGGTGGCGGCCCATTCGGTCGAGCGGGCCAGGATGGTCTGGAAGCCCACGCAGTGGAGGGCGTCGAAGGTCTTGTCGCCGGCCCAGAGATGGCCCATCGAGGTCGTCACCACGCGGCCTTCGCCGAACTTGGCCCACCAGACCATTGGCTCGTGCATCTCGGTGCCGCCGAACTTCTCGGACGAGAAGGAGCTCTCGAGGACCTCCATGTGGTCGGGCGAGCCGCGCATGCGGTGGTAGAGTTCATCGGAAGCGTGCAGCCATTCGGTCGGGATGCCCTGCAACACGGGGTGGGCGGCGTCGCGAGCCTTGAGGGTGAACACGTGCTTCGCGCCGTGGCCGGAGCCGAAGCCCTTGGTCTTGATCTTTTCGTCGGCCTCGGCGACCGCGATGGCTTTGCCGGTGGCGTCATCGACGGCCACGCGTTGTCCGAACGTCGCGCCGCGCCAGCCGCAGCAGATCATCTCGTTGAAGTTATCCCAGCCGGTGAAGGCGTTGTTCGCCGCGTGGACGTTGACGAGGCCGCCGCCCTTGAGGACGAACTCGGTGAAGGCGTCCTTCATGTCGGCGCCCCATTCCGGGCCGTTGTAGTTGTTCACCACGACGGCGTAGTCAGAGAATTTCGGGGCCCACTTGTCCCAGTCGCTGGCGTGGGCCTTGTTGTATTCCGACTCTTCCTTCTTCCAAACCTTGAGGGCTTCGTCGTAGGCCTTTTTGCCTTCGGCATCGCCGGCCTTGGGCTTGGCGGGCTGAGGCTTGGCGAAGGCCGCCGGGGCGGTGGAGACATCGACCTTGAAGCGGCCGGTGGCCTCGAGGGTCGCCTTGCAGGACTCGGTCGTGCGGACCCAGTCGTGGTTGTTGCGGCCGTCGATGATGAGGACCTTGATGGGGTCCGCGGCGGAGGCGACGACGGCGAGCGTCGTCAGTACCGCGGCGAACAGGGTGCGGAGGAGGGAGGACTTCATGGGGAAGCCGTTAATGAATGGAATTCGCCAGCGTCTGCGAGCGTTTTCACCCGCGGTCCAAGGAGCGGTAATGGATGGCTTCTAAGAGGTGTTCGGTCGCGATGCGCTCCGCCCCGGCGAGGTCCGCGATGGTGCGGGCGACCCGCAGGATTCGGTCGAAGGCCCGGGCGGAGAGGGCCAGTTTTTCCATGGCCTGTTGGAGGAGGTCGCCCTGCGCGCGTTCCAAGGCGCAGTGTGTCCGCAGCTCATGGCCTGCGAGGACCGCATTGCAGGCCCGCATGCGTCCGCCGAAGCGTTGCCGCTGGATTGCCCGAGCAGCCTCGATGCGGGCGCGCATGACGGCCGAGGGTTCGCCGGGTTGGGCGTGGCGGAGTTCCTCGATGGAGAGGGCGGGGGCTTCGACCTGGATGTCTATGCGGTCCAACAGCGGGCCGGAAATCTTCGAGCGGTAGCGGCG
>CALQIY020000081.1 GCA_943330755.2 Opitutus sp. GAS368 | reverse complement strand
GTATATGGACGAAGCCATCGCCGTCGACGGTGGTGCTAACGCTGCTGCGCTCAAGTCCATGCGCGAACGTATCGCCACGGGTGCCGCGACGGCTCCGGCCGCCAAGCCGGCCGCCGAAGCCAAGAAGACCGACAAGGGCGCCTAATTTCCCCTTCATCCGACGATGACGCCGGAGGCTTGCCTCCGGCGTTTTTGTTGGGGGAGCTTTAGCCCCTAGACTAGCAGGCTGGCGACTGGCGCCTGCAGGATTTCCTGCGGGGTGCGTCCCTGCGCCCGTAGTTCGCGGATGGATAGGCCCGCGGTGCGCTTGGCCAAGCGGCGTCCTTGCGCGTCCACCACGAGCGGCGCATGCGCCCAATGCGGCTCCGGCCAGCCAAGGGCGCGGTAGAGCAGAATCTGGCGGGCCGTCGAGAGGAGGAGGTCGGCCCCGCGGACGACTTCGGTGATGCCCATGGCGTGGTCATCGGCGACGACCGCGAGTTCATACGCCGGGAAGCCATCCTTGCGCCACACGAGGAAGTCGCCGAAGTCTTTGCCGGCGACGAAGGCCTGCGGTCCTTGCAGGCGGTCTTCGAAGCGGATGACTTCGCCGTCAGGCACCCGGAAGCGCCAGTTGCGGCCATCGGGGCGCGTGGCTTCGCGGCCCGCGCCGAGTGGGGGCCGCAGGCTCGGCGGGAAGATCGGTTCAGCGTCTTGCTCGGCGTGGGGCGCGGACAAGGCGCGGGCCACGTCCTGGCGCGATTTATCGCAAGGGTAGAGGCTGCCGGAAGCGTGGAGCCGTTGCCAGACCTTCAGGAAATAGCCTTGCCGTTGCGACTGGATGTACGGCGCATGCGGCCCGTCGACGTCGGGGCCTTCATTCCAGAGCAAGCCGAGCCAACGCAGGTCCTCGAGCGCGGCGAGGGCGAACTCAGGGCGGCAACGTTCGGCGTCGAGGTCTTCGGTGCGGTAGATCAGCTGTCCCTGGGCGGCTTGCGCCCGTGCGGCCGCCAGCGCGAAGGTGCGGGCGTGTCCGAGGTGCAGGTACCCGGTGGGCGTGGGGGCGAGTCGTCCGCGGTACATGATGGACGAACGCGGCAGGCTTATAGCGGGTTGCCGGTCGCGACGAATTCCCAGGGGACGCCGAACTCCGCCGAGACCGCCGCCGCCAAGGCCTTCACGCCCCACGTTTCGGTGGCGTAGTGGCCGCAAGGGTAGAGGTTCCAGCCCTGTTCGTGGGCTTCGTTGAAGTGTTCTTCGCGGAGTTCGCCGGTGATCAGCGTGTCGCAACCATGCGCCCGCAGGTGGTCGAGGGCGCTGCGGCCGCTGCCGCTGAGGATGGCGATCTTCTTGGGGCGAGCCGAGCCGAACTCGATGGCCTGATAGGTCGCGGGATAGCTCTGCTTCAGGCGGCGGGCCAGCGTCGCCCGCGGGATGCCCTGGCAGATGCACGCGATGGGCAGGCCTTCGAAGTCGACGAACCAATCGACGACGCGAAGTCCGAGGTCGGCGGCGATGAGCGCGTTGTTGCCGATCACCGGATGGGCGTCGAGCGGCAGGTGGCTGGAGTAGAGCGATAGCCCGGTGCGCTTCAGCGTATCGACGCGCAGCTTGCGGACTTCGCGGAGCGGCGAGACCGTCGGCCAGCGCATCCCGTGGTGGACGATGAGGAAATCGATGCCGCGCTTGGCCGCCATTTCGAAGACTTTGGCGCCCGCGTCGACCGCGCAGCCGACCTTGCGGACCTGGGCGCGGCCCTTGTGTTGCAGGCCGTTTTCGGCCCCCGGGAAATCTTTGATGGCCTTGTTGTTGGTCATCAGGTCGCAGAACTGGGCGATTTTCTTGGCGTCGGCAGGCATGGTCAGAGGGGCTTGAATTGGTCGTCGCTCGGCGGGTTCGCAGGTTGGTTCAGCGTGCGTGGATCGAAGAAACCGTCGGCGATGCGCAGCTTGAGCGCGGCGTGCGTGACCTGCAACAGGTCGACGTCGCGGGAGGCCTCGTCGCGGACGCTGATGGCCGCGAAGAGCCACTGGTCGCCGGCTTTGCCGAACTCTTCGACCTGCAGCGAACGCAGCGCTTTGCCGCGGGCATCTTCCGAAGTCGCGCTCAGCATCGCGCCGTAGGCGCGATCGAGGGCGAAGCGCACTTGGGCGGGAGCGCCGGCCTGCGGATTCTTGGCCAGGAAGGTATGGGCCGGACGGCCGACCACGCGATCGGTCGAGATGTACTCCGCTTGCGGCCAATGCGTGAACGGCATGTGCAGGTCGAACGGCGTCAGGAGCAACCCGGGCGCGAGCGGGGAGCCTAGGCCGAGTTCCTTGACCGCTTGGGCGGGCTGGCCGTTTTGCGCGACCCAGAGTTCGCTGGTTTGCGCATTCTTTTTCGCAAGGAAGGCGTAGGTCACCCGGCCTTGGGCGTCGCGGGCTTCGAACCGTACGCGCGGACCGCCATCGCCCCAGCTGATCCACAGTAGGCCGGGCACAGGGGCGCTGTCTTCACCCCGACGTGGCTTATGGGTGATCGTGACTTTGAGGCAGGTATCGGCGGGTAGGCGAGACGTCCGGAACTGAGCCAGCACGACGGGCGCTTCGGCCGGCGTCAGGCGCGCATAGCGATCGTCACCCGAACTGATTTGGGCACAAAGAGGCCAAGCCACCAGCAACACCGCCCAGCGGATCGTCAGGCTGAGCAGGGAGGCGGGCATCACGGATTACTTGGCCGGAGCCGGAGTGACCGGAGCAACGGGAGCCTTGGGGGCTTCCGGGGCCTTCGCTGCCGGAGTCGCCGGAGCTGGAGCCACCGGGGTCGTCGCGGCCGGAGCCGTGGTCGCCGGAGCGGCCGGGGCTTCAGGAGCCGCAGGCTTAGGGGTCGTCACGGCGGCGGGCGCGATGGCGGAAGGGACTTTCTTTTCGCGCGCCACGAAACCGAGGTAGAGGCCGAAGCTGAGGATGAAGAGGATGACGGTGAGGGTGGTCGTCATCTTCGAGAGCACGTTGGCGGATTCACCACCGAAGACGGATTCAGCGGCACCACCACCAAGGGCGGAACCCATGCCCGCGTTCGCGGACGGACGCTGCATCAGGATGATCAGGACGACCAGGAGGCAGACCAGGAAGAGAACGACGACCGAGGCGTACAGGAGGAAATCCTTCATCCCCTTATCCAAGGGCTCCGAAAATGATAAAACAACGCCAAAATCAGCCCCGGACGTAGACCCCTTGGCTAACCCGGTAGGTCAGCCAGTCGCCGGAGGGGGGTGGAACCGTCCCGGTGGCGATGACTTGATGGCTTTCCCCGACTTCTTGCCAGAAAGCCCGCCTACGGGTGTCGTCCAGCTCCCCGAGGACATCGTCGGCCAGGATGACGGGTGGGGTGGGGGCGCGGCTGGCGTCCCGGCTCAGGCGGCCCAGGCAAAGGGCTAGGACAAGGAGTCGTTGCTGGCCCTCCGAGGCGTAATCGGCGGCGTCTTGCCCGCCAAAGAGGATGCCAAAATCGTCGCGTTGCGGGCCCTTCAGGGTTGAGCCGGTGGCCTGGTCGACGCCACGTAGCCTCGCCCACGTGTCCGCCAATTGCTCGGCTGCGGTGTCGGGCTGGTAGGTGAGGTCGGCGCCTTTGTCCGGAAAGCCGGCGCGGGCGCAGGCGGCACGGAGGGTCGACGCGAGTTCCGGCAGCACCTTGGCTCTGGTCTCCACGATGAGCATGGCCGGTACGAGCATGGCCTTTTCGAAGGCCCGGATGGCTTCCTCCTGTGGGCGCTCCGTCTTGAGCAAAGCATTACGCCCTTCGAGGGCGCGGGTATAGTCCCGCACCGCGGAAAGGTAGGCGGCGTCGGTGCCGCCGATCGCGGCATCGAGCCAGCGCCGACGGTTGGAGGGCGAGCCGCGGACCAAACGCAGGTCGTCGGAGCAGAAGACGATCGTAGGGAAGCGTCCCAGATGGTCGGCGACGGAGGTCACGGGATTGCCGTCGACGAGCGCCTTGCGCGAACCTTTTGCCAAACGCAATTCGACCGCCGTGCTTTCGGTCCCCGTGCGCACGTCGAGGCGGAGGCGCGACTCGGTGCAGCCCATGCGGATGAGCGGCGAGATCTCCGTGGTGCGGAAGGAACGGAAAGCGGACACGAGGGCCGCGGCCTCGAGGAGGTTGGTCTTGCCTTGGCCGTTTTCGCCCAGGAGGAAGACGCGGGGCGCGTCGGTATCGACGTCGGCAAACGGGAGGTTGCGGAAGTCAGCCGCGCGGATGCGGGTGACGCGCATGGCTTACTGAGGGATCGTCAACGTCATGCCGGGCTTCAGGTTGGCCGGTGAGGTCATCTTGTCGCGATTGGCGTTGAAGATGTCATTGGCGCGGGCGGGCGTGCCGTAGGCTTTGTTCGAAACCTTGGTGAGCGTATCGCCGGGGACGACCACATACGTGGCGAAGGCCGGGGCCTTGCGGTTGTTGCCGGGGACGACGCCGGGGACGGCGGGCGTGCCCTTGTCGGGGATGGCGGCGACGCCCGGCGTGCGTGGGTCGTTCTTGGGTTCGGGGTTACGTACGCCCCGGGAAAGCTCGGAGACTTCAAGCATGAGCTTGGCGTTGTCGTTCTGCAGTTTGCGGATCAACGCGGTCTGGTCGACGCTGCCGGCCGCGCTGGGTTCCAGCGGACGCCCAGGAAGCTGCTGGATGAACATCTTTTCGGCGGTCTTGACCATCTGTCGGACGATCGCGCTTTGTTCCGAGTTCGGCTTCAGACGAAGGTATTGGTTGAAGTGGTAGATCGCCGGCAGGGGGTCCTGCAGGTCGAGGTACATGCGGCCAGCCTCGAGGTGCGATTCCGAAGCGCCTTTCCGTGCGTCGATGACTTTGAGGAAGGACTCCAGGGCTTTCCGCGGCTCGCGTTGCTTCTCGTAAGTCATGCCTTGCCGGAATTCGCTGTCTTCGAGTTCCGGGGTGCGGATGGCCGAGGCGGCATCACCGTCGCAACCGACGAAGGCGAGCGCGCAAGCGAAGCTGAAAAAAGCGAGGGCTGAACGGAGACGATCCATGGGGTGGACAATCCCTTTCTCGGCGGACCCGTTCAACCTAAAATCATTCGCAAAGGGCGGCGCGCAGGGCACTCGGGAGATCGGGCGTCTCAAAGACGAAACCCGCCGCCAAGGCTTTGACGGGCGTGGCGGCCAGGTCGCCCAGGAGCGTCTCGCGGCCCATCTGTCCAAAGAGCAGGCTAACCATGAACGCCGGTAGGGGGAGGAAGGCCGGCCGGCCGAGGGTTTTTCCGAGGGCTTGGGCAAAGGCGCGCTGCGTGACGGCCTGCGGAGCGACCGCATTCAAGCCTCCCTGGATTTCAGGGTGTTCCAAGGTCCATTGAATGAGCCGCACCAAGTCGCCGAGACGAATCCAGCTGAGACGTTGTCGACCGGAGCCAATCGGGCCGCCGAGGCCGAGGGAGAAGGGGAGGCGCATCTTCTGGAGCGCCCCGCCGGAGCCCGCCAAGACCACGCCGGTGCGCAGCCACACCGTCCGGATGCCGCGCTCGACGGCGGCCAAGGTGGCGGATTCCCATGCCGCGGAGATTTCCGCGAGGAAGCCTTCGTTCGAAAGCGTCGAGGCTTCGGTCACCGTTTCGCTGGAGCGCCAGACGCCGTAGCGGTTGATGCCGGACATCGAGAGGAAAGTCTTGGGCGGATGCGCGAGTTTCGCGAGGGCGGCGGCGAGCAGGCGTGTGCCATCCACCCGACTGGAAAGAATGCGCGCCTTGGCGGCCTTCGTCCAGCGTTGGGCAATCGGCTCGCCGGACAAATGGATCACCGCGTCGGCGCCTTCCAGGAAGTTCGCGTCGATCCAACCGCTGGCGACGTCCATGCCGCCAGGTCCACGGGTGCGGGATTTCAAGGCCCGCACGTCGTAACCGCCTTGGGTCAAGGCCTTGGTCAAGGCTTGGCCGATCATGCCGGAAGCTCCGGTGAGGACGATGACGGGGCGGGCAGGCATGCTTAAACGCTTAAGCGGTATCCGCGCGGAAGTCGAATCGGCTCAACGCTTCGTCACCGACAGGACCCAGGGCTTGCCGGGGTTGGGGACGTGGCCGATTTTTTCGACCGCGTCTCCGGCGGAAGTCCGCTCGGCGGCGAACGCCAGCACGACATCTGATTCATCCATGCCGCCCGGGTGGCCGGTGTAGGCGACGCAGATGAGCCGACCGCCGGTGCGTAAGGCCGCGAATGCCGCGCGCAAGGCGGTGGCCGTGGACTGGGGCTGCGTGATGATGTCGGGATTGCCTCCCGGCAAGTAGCCTAAGTTGAAGATGGCCGCCCCGACTTTGCCCAGATGGCCCGCCGGGAGGGCGGTGGCGATGTCCGCATGGCTGCGGTGATGCAACGTGACGCGGGCCGAGAGTCCGGCCAAGGCGCAGAGGTTCTCGGTGGAAGCGATGGCTTCCGGTTGGATGTCGAAGCTATGGACGTGGCCGGTCGGCCCGACCGCTTGCGCCAGGAAGGCGGTGTCGCGCCCTTTGCCCGCGGTCCCGTCGATCGCGATGTCGCCAGCCATGAGCACCGCCGCGGCGAGCGACTGCGCGCGTTCGGTGACGCGGATAGGATTTATGGGAGCCAAGGGAATTTGCCGAAGTTCGGCGGACGTTTTTCGTTCCAAGCCGAACGACCTTCGTCGCCTTCTTCGGTCAAGTAGTAGAGCAGGGTGGCGTTGCCGGAGAGTTCCTGGATGCCGGCCTGGCCGTCGAGTTCGGCGTTGAAGGCGGATTTGAGGCAGCGGATGGCGAGCGGGCTCTTGGTCATCACTTCACGGGCCCATTGCACCCCTTCGGCGTCGAGCTGTTCGTAAGGCACCACGGCGTTGACCAAGCCCATGTCGAGGGCTTGCTGGGCGTCGTATTGGCGGCAGAGGTACCAGATTTCGCGGGCCTTCTTTTGTCCGACGATGCGGGCAAGGTAGGAAGCGCCGAAGCCGCCGTCGAAACTGCCGACGCGCGGCCCGGTCTGGCCGAACACGGCGTTGTCCGCCGCGATGGTGAGGTCGCAGATGACGTGGAGGACGTGGCCGCCGCCGATGGCGAAGCCGGCGACGAGGGCGATGATGACCTTGGGCATCGAGCGGATCAGGCGCTGCAGGTCGAGGACGTTCAGTCGCGGGACGCCGTCCTTGCCGACGTAGCCGCCTTTTTTGTCGCCGCGAATCTTCTGGTCACCGCCCGCGCAAAAGGCGAACTTGCCGTCGTGTTGCGGGTTGGCGCCGCGAAGGAGGACGACCCCGATCGAGCTATCGTCGCGGGCATCGGAGAAGGCCTTGAGCATCTCCGCGATGGTGTCGGGGGTGAAGGCGTTCCGTCGGGACGGACGGTTGATGGTCACGCGGGCGATACCCTCGGCCTTTTCATAGACGATGTCGGAGAACTCCCCGCTTCTCTGCCAGCGAATCTCGGGCTGCATGGGAGCAAGTTGGCGACCTCCCGGGCTTTTTCCAACGAATAACCGACGGGACGCTTGAAAAACACGTTTTAACCGCCCAGGTTGGGGTATGGCTAAATTGACCCCCGCGCAAATCACCAAGGTCTCCCAGTGGGTGGCCGAAGGTTCAACCCTGTCGGTCATCCAGGGGCGGCTTTCCTCCGAGCTGGGGATCTCGATGACTTTCCTGGACGTACGCTTCCTGGTCGATGACCTCAACCTCACGCTCCAAGAGAAGGAAGAGCCGAAGAAGCCGGAGGAGCCCGTTGCGCCAGAAGCCGTCCCCGCCGATACCGCCGCCGCCGACGCGGCGCAGTCGGCTGCTCCCGTCGATGGCGCACCCGCCGGCCCCGCGAGCGTGAAGGTCGAAATCGACCCTTTGGCCCGCGCCGGCACGATGGTCAGCGGCACGGTGACTTTCTCCGACGGGCAGTTGGCCGATTGGTATATCGACATGGAAGGCCGTCCGGGCGTCGTCCCGCGTGTTCCGGGCTACCGTCCGACCCAGCCGGACATCGTCGACTTCCAGACGAAGCTCGACCTGGTGCTCCGCCAAGCCGGCTACTGAGCGCTCAACGCGTCTTCAGGATCGCCTCGGCGAGCACAAAGTCGGCCGGTCGCGTCAGCTTCAGGTTGACCGAAGGGTTCTCGACGAGCGCGACGTCTTGCCCGACGTATTCGACGGCTGAGCTGTCGTCGGTGACCTTGCGGCCGAGTTCGGCGACCTTACGGTACGCCTTCAACACGATGGCCGTGCGAAAGACCTGCGGCGTTTCCGCGGTCCACACCAAGGCCCGGTCGGGCGAGCTACCCACCGAGGTCGAGTGTTCCTTGGCGATTTTCACGGTGTCGGCGGCGCGCCCAGCCAGAATCGCTCCGCCCATCTCGCGGGCTTTCTCGCGGACCTTGCGGATGGCATCGGTCGTCACGAGGGGACGGGCGCCGTCATGAATGTGCACGAGGCCGGTATGGTCTTCGCACGCGGTGAGCGCCGCGAGGACGGATTCCTGCCGGGAATCGCCGCCCGGAACGAATTCGATGCGCAAGTCGCCGGTGGGATGCTGGGCGAGGAGCGCCTGCATGCGGGCCTTCTGCTCTTCGTTGCGGTAGGTGATGACCACGCGGCCGATCAGGCCCGTGGCTTGGAAAGTCTTGAGCGAATGCAGGAAGACCGGCTGACCGGCGAGCAGGGCGGTGATCTTGTCGTCGACGACGGCCTGCATGCGCTGCGCGGAGCCCGCAGCGAGCAGAATCAGGATGTCGTCGGGCGCGCTCACGAGGCCTCGCCGATTTCACGGCGGATCTGCAGCGTCTTGGCGGCCGGGTCCTGGTCCTTGAGGATGGGCCGCCCCACGACGATGAAACTGGAGCCGGCGGCGGCCGCCTGCGCGGGCGTCATCACGCGGTTCTGGTCGTCGCCCGCGGCATCCGGGTAACGGATACCCGGGGTGACGAGCGTCGGGCCGGCACCGAGTTCCCGACGGAGCATCGGCAGCTCGAGCGGCGAACAGACGAGGCCGTGTGAACCCGCTTGGATGGCCATGCGGCCAAGGAGGCGGACTTGCTCTTCGGGGGTGCGCTGGACGCCGACGGCCGTGAGTTGGGCCTGGTCCATCGAGGTGAGCACCGTGACCGAGAGCAGTTGGCAACCGGGCAGGGCACTGTCGGCCGCCTCGCGGGCGCGGGCGATCATCTCGGGGCCACCGGAGGCATGCAGCGTCAGCAGCGAGCAAGGGCGACCTTTCAGGCTCTTGATGGCCGAAGCGACCGTGTTGGGGATGTCGTGGAGCTTGAGGTCCAGGAAGACC
>CALQIY020000080.1 GCA_943330755.2 Opitutus sp. GAS368 | reverse complement strand
GACCTTCCGCGATGGCTACTGCCACAAGCTCTTCGTCCAAGCCTCCCCACTCTACCCGCTGAATTCCGTCATGCACCACGGCGTCGTGCATGGCCGCGCCTTCCAAGGCGACAAGGTCGGCAAGGCTGGCAACGACCTGAAGAACGAGGTCCGCTCCTACTTCGCCAACGGCGCCTCCCTACAGGAACTCTACCTCACGCCCTCGATGATGACCCCTGCGGCCTGGGACCACGTTGCCGAGTCGGCCAAGTGGGCACACGCCCATGCGGACGTCCTGCGCGATGCGCATTGGGTCGGTGGCGACCCCCTGAAGCTGGAGCCTTATGGCTACGCTGCTTGGAACCCGCGCGCGGCGACGCTCATGCTCCGCAATCCCGATGACCAGCCGCGGACGATCGAGTTGGACGCGGACGTTGTCTTCGACCTGCCGAACCAGACCCGGACAGCCACCCCAGCCTTTGACCTCCGTTCACCCTATGCCGACCAACGCCTGCGCACCTTGCGTCTCGTGGCCGGGGAGAAAGTGACCGTCACACTCGAGCCATTTGAAGTCTTGGTATTCGACACCGGCGCTGGTAAGTAGCCCCGGATGCTCGACTGGCTCTCCGCCCACACCCTCCTGCCCGCCAACGGCTGGATGCTGCTCCTCGCCCTCTTCGGGGCGATGTGCATCGGGCTGTCGAAGTCAGGCCTCGCTGGCACCGCCACGCTCAACGTGGTCATCATGGCGTGGATCTTCGGCGCCAAACCCTCGGTCGGGCTTGTCCTGCCGCTGCTGATCGTCGCGGACCTCCTCGGCTACCTCATCAACCGCAAGGGTGGCAGTTGGCGGCAGATTGTGCCCATGATGCCGCCCGCTATCGCCGGCGTCATCGTCGGATGGTTGCTCTTGGACCGCATCGATAACGCCGTCGCGCGGGTGGTCATCGGCTGGATCATCCTCGGCCTCCTCGCCTTCAATTTCATCCTCCGCCGACGCCGCGAGCAGTTCCTCGCGCTCACGGAGCATCGCGGTTTTGCGCACGGCATGGGCTTCCTCGCCGGGACCGTCACCATGATCGCCAACGCCGCCGGGCCCGTCATGACCGTCTTCCTGCTCTCGCAGCGCCTCGAGAAGCGCGAGCACCTGGGCGTCTTCTGCCGGTTCTTCCTCTTCATCAACCTCTTCAAGTTGCCCTTCAGCAACTCCGTCGGACTCATCACCGCGCCCTCCTTATTAACAAACCTCGTCCTCCTCCCCGGCGTCTTCCTCGGCATCTTCCTCGGCTGGCAGATCCTCAAGCGCATCCAGCAGGACGCCTTCGAAACCACCCTCGCCATCCTCACCGCCTTCGCGGCGATTTGGTTGATTCTGTGATCCGCTAGACGGATCAGAGAATCGAGGGTTGGGGGTTGCGGGTTGAGGGTGCGGCGATGGCTGCATTGAGCAGGGGCGCGACTGCGTCGCGTCCGTTGACCAGATGCACAAGGAGTAGACGACAAGCTGAGGGCAGGTGGGTATGATTACACGGGGACACGGGGTTGTCCCGCGGCTCCGCTGCGCATTCCATCCGCGATCAATGAGGTAGGGGCGTGGCTTCGCCTTGCCCCTACCCGTTCGCATTCGCGAACGACGATGACCCAACCCGGGGCAAGACGCCCAACGGGTAGCGGGGTGCGTAAGGTTGGCGGAACACCCGCATTCGCGGCTGAAGGCCGCGGCTCAACCCCGATACTCCATACTCGACACTCGGATGATCGAACTCTGTCCGCGAACGGACACGACGCAGTCGCGCCCCTACCCGAGTCAACGAGGACAGCGCGTGGTGCTGTCCCTACCTCTCCTGCCGCTAGCGCTGCACACACCCTGGGGGCAGCACTCAGTGCTGCTCCTACCCTTTGATGTCAGGAGGGTTTCTTTTAGAAGTTGGCACAAGCAGCTAGGCGGACAAAATAAGCCCTACCCCGATGCGCATCACAGATTACTACGTGGCCTCTGACGCCATGGGCAGCGTCACGGCCATCCTGGACGAAGACGGCAACCTCCTCGAGCGCCGCAGTTACGATGCCTTCGGAGCGATGACGTGCATGGCGCCAGACGGCTCGCCTATCGCGAACAGCCCGACAGGCGTGGACGTAGGATTCCAAGGACAAGTTTGCGAAGAGGTCACCGGTCTCTACCAGATGGGGTATCGCTGGCTTAATCCAAGCCTGGGGAGATGGCTCAGCCGGGATCCGATCGGGACGGAAGGCGGCACGAACGAAACCTCGTTTTGCGGAAACCACCCCATCTTGGCGACTGATCCATACGGACTCATGGATATTGTCGGCAACACCGCGCCCGGCATGAAATGCTCGGAAATCGACCAAGACCGTTACCTTCAAAACGCCGCGCAGATACAAACACCCTTGGCACTTTCGGATACCACCCGCAAGCAATGCCTTCCGGATGTCATCCGTGGGAAATCAGCTAGCAATGTCGAAGACATCCTTCTGAAGTACGCTCAATCCAAGAACGTGCCCATCGCATCCTTCAAGGTGCTCGTTGCCTTCGGCCATGGAAGCGAGACCCTAGGACAACTAGGCATCATCAAATACACCAGCACCACCAAGTTAGCAGCTCCAGATGCCAACAAGACGAAGTTCCCTGATGGCACGCCCATCGCGCTCCCGTTCATCATCGTGCCACCCCAGCAGGCAGCCCAACAGATCAAGACACACATCAGTGGATGCACTTATAAGCCGAACGCCATCCTGCTAGCGAGTTGTTACGGCGCCGACGGCGTCGCACAGGCCGTTGCGAACACCACGGGACTGCCAGTCATCGCGACCCACGGTGTAGTCTGGTGCAGACAAAAGGGGCGCAATGGCTCGGTCAGGCTTTACCCCGTCAGACGCCCGTTTGCCGGCGAAGAGGGCAAGGCCTACACCCGAAGCATGGATGCCGAAACCAATGACCCATTCGGCCCAATCACCACCACATCCACCTGGACTGTCATATTTCCCCGATGAATAGGATTCTGTGCGTCAAATGGCTGAGGGCGGTTGGACTAATGGGCTGCGTCCTCCTGGGATTCACCCCCCACCTGCTGGTGCGCATCGCCACACCCGCGGGAGACATTTGGATGACGCGGTGGAAATTCCGCGAACAGACCCAGATCGCGAAAGACCACCTATCGCGCGATCAGATGCTCGGCATAGACTACCAATGGACACGGTGCGCGAATTGGACTTTCCAGCCCGTGCGCTTGCTTCTCATGTCGAGGTTCGCCGACGGCGGACGGCAAACCTCCGACGAAGAAAATTTCGTCGTGAGCATCCCACGCGCGACCGCGCGTGAACCCCGCGCCGACCTGGTGAGAGACGCAAGAGACTTGCATCGCCGCAGGTGCTCGACCTCGGCGGGTGTATTGACACTGGAAGACCTGCAATTCCTCCAGAGCCCCGATGATATGCTGATCGTGGACACGCTCGCCCCAGGATACCCCAAAGACTTCGCCGAAGTGATGCGGTCGGGCGTCCCCTGCACGCACGTGGCATCCGCAGGGATGACGGACTTTCCGTCAACCTGCGACAAGGTCTACTGGTACCTCGAAGCGGCCAGTCGGCGATCCGACTACCTCAGTTCTCCGCTTTGCATCCCTGCACCCGACGTCGAGATCGACCTCAATCGATATCCCTTCTTTGATTTCGAACAATCAAGGATGAGTTACCTGCAAATCGCCGCCTTTACGGCCACGGAGTCGCGTTGCCCCGACTGCATCCGCAGGGTGCGTTACTTCCTGTCTCGCCGATCCGCCTACCCACTGGACCAAACCATGGCTTTTCGGATCATCGAAAGACAACTCAAAGAAAGCGCTGAGCAAAAATGAGGATCTACCTGCTTTGCCTCCTTGCCGGGTGGGCGCTTGGCTGGCTCATCGTCACGCCCCTGCGCTACGATGTCTCCTTGGTGGTCCCCTACACGGACCAACGCGACGCTCAAACCTGGACGTCGAATGGCCTCCCCCATTCACGCAGGGGGGCGCTGGACTTCGCCTTTCCCTCCAAACTCAGCCTGGCCGAATACGATTTCGAGTTGGCATGGGAATCCTACGAATACGCGACCGGAGTGCTCTTAGGAAAGGCGGAACCCTGGGTGAAAGTCATGTGCATGGAGTCGCTTACTTCGTTCTACCGAAGCCCGCAAACCCCGGCGGACGTCGACGCGCAGCTCTATGGGCTCCGTAGGAACGAAGTGATGCGGCTCCGCGAACGGCTCATCGTCAACGGCAAGACTTCCGACTGGAAGAAAGCCGTGCGGAACGGTGACCATGTCGAATGGAAAGAGGAATTGGGGGCAGATGCCTCAGCCGAACCCGCGGAAGTGGCCAGACACCTCATCATGATCCTCAAGCGCAACTGGGATCTGGAACCGATGGACGCACCCCTGTCGCTCGCGCCCAAACGACGGGAACTGCTGCTGCACATCGTCGACCTCATCGAGAAGCACCCCTGCCCGGAGGCCAAGGACGACCTCTTAGATTATCGGCGATATTACCAGCCGACCAACGAGGACAAGGAGTGGCTCCTCCTGCTCCAAAGGGCAGGGTTGCCATCCAAGTAACCAAGGGCGGGCCCGGCTTCCTATCTAGAGTCGTCAAATCTTTGTGCCATCCGCACCAAGAGCCCCCACAGAAGATGCGCAGTCCCATGAAACCAGGTAGGGCGACCACTGCCGTGGTCGCCTAGTTGCATCACTTTCAAAGACGCAGGTACGACGAGCCTGGCCTACCCTATCATTTGGTAGGGGCAAGGCTTCGCCTTGCCCTCCACCTTAGGAGGGCGCGGTAAACCACGCCCCTACCCGTTCGCGTTCGCGAACGACGATAACCCTACCACGAGACGAATCGCATCGTCCCAACCGCTAGCCGCCGCACACATTTCAATTTGCACGTTTGCGCAGGCCTGCGGCCGATTTGCACGTTTGCACGGCATCAATCTACCCCATCCCCTATCCCCTATTTCAAACCCTCAATCAGGACAGCACGTGGTGCTGTCCCTACCAGCCCCAATCATTTGACTTCCCCGGCCTTTCCCTTCCTCCTTCCCCCATGCCCCGCAAAGGTATCCTTCTCCTAAATCTTGGTTCGCCGAAGAGCACTTCCGTGCCCGACGTCCGCAACTACCTACGCGAGTTCTTGGGCGACGAGCGCGTCATTGACTATCCCGCCCCGTTCCGCTTCGCGCTGCTCGAGGGTATCGTCCTCCGCACCCGCCCGAAGAAGTCCGCCGCCGCCTACGCGACCGTCTGGACCCCGGAAGGCGCCCCGTTGCTGGTCACCACCGAGAAGCTCCGCAAGAAACTGGAAGTCGCCACCGGCCTCCCCGTGATCACGGGCATGCGCTACGGCACCCCTTCCTGCGCCGAGGCCGTCCAGGAAGTCCTCAAGCACGGCATCGACGACCTCTTCGTGATGCCGCAGTACCCGCACTACGCGATGTCGTCCTACGAGACCGTCGTCGTGAAGATCCAAGAGGAACTCGAACGCCTCGCGCCGGGCCTGAAGTACCACGTCCTGCAGCCCTACTTCGACGACCCCGCCTACATCGATTGCCTCGTGGAATCGGCCAAGCCTTGGCTCAGCAAGCCCTTCGATAAGGTGCTCTTCTCCTACCACGGCGTGCCGGAACGCCACCTCCGTAAGGGCGACGCCTCGAAGGCCCACTGCACGAAGGTCAAGGACTGCTGCCTGCAGCCGAGCCCCTCGCACGCCAACTGCTACAAGCACCAGTGCGTACAGACCACCTTGCTCTTCGCGAAGCGCGCCGGCCTCCGCGCCGACCAGTTCGAGATGTCGTTCCAGTCGCGCTTCGGGCCGGAGAAGTGGGTCCCGCCGTACACCGATGAACGCTTCGAGGCCCTCCCCAAGGAAGGCGTCAAGAACCTGCTCGTCATGTGCCCAGCCTTCACCGCCGACTGCCTCGAGACCATCGAGGAAATCAGCGAAGAAGGTAAGGAAGAGTTCCTCCACGCCGGCGGCGAATCCTTTGAGCAGATCCCCTGCCTCAATGACCAGGACGTCTACGTGAAGTACCTGGCCGACCGCGCCACGAAGTGGACGGCGAGTCATAAGTAATCCGCCGACGCGGATTATTTGTTAGGGTTGAGGGTTGGGGGTTGGGGGTGAATCGGAAATCCGAAGGCAGGGGCGCGACTGCGTTGCGTCCGTTGACCCATTTAAGGTAGGGGCGTGGTTTACCGCGCCCTCCTCCGATGGAGGGCAAGGCGAAGCCTTGCCCCTACCAAATGACAGGGGAGGCCACGCTCGCCCAACCTTCGTCTTCAAAATTGATGCATCTAGGCGATCACGCAGTGATCGCCCTACCTGGTTTCATGGGTCAACGCATCTTCATCACCCGCACCCCTATCCCCCATCCCCTATCCCCCATCCCCTAAAAGGACGGCACGTGGTGCCGTCCCTACCTCCTCACTCCTTCGTCACTTCATCCACGACCGCCTGGAAGGTTTCAATCCGCGCGTCGGGGGTGATGCCGTGACCGAGGTTGAAGATGTGGCCGGGGTCGCCGGCGTTGTCCTGTAGGATGGCACGGACGGCCGCGGCGGCGGCGGCGGGCTCACCCGGCATGTACGTCGGGTCCAAGTTGCCCTGAAGGCAAATCGGACGGCCCGCGAGGGCCCGGACCTGCGAAAGCGGCATGGTCCAGTCGACGCCAAGGCAAGGCACGCCCGTGCGGGCCAAGGCCTCCGCCTGCGGGGACTTGCCCTTGGCGTAAAGGATGACGGGGGCGGACTTCGGGAGGCGCTCCAAGACGGCCCGAATATAGCGCAGCGAGAACTCCTCGTAGTCGGCACCGTCCAAGGCGCCGGCCCAGCTGTCGAAAATCTGAATGGCGTCAGCGCCGGCGGCGAACTGACGCGTGAGGTATTCGGCGACCGCCGTGGCCAACGTCTCGAGGAGACGGTGCATCATGCGGGGGTTCGACTTCACCAAGGCCTTGGTCTTCGGGAAATCTTCCGAGCCGCCGCCTTCGACGAGGTAACAGGCCAGCGTCCAAGGTGAACCGGCAAACCCCAGGAGGGCCTTGTTCATGCCCAGTTCCTTGCGGAGGAGGCGCAGGGCTTCGTAGACGTAATTGAGACGCTCCGCGGCACCGCTCACGTCGAGCGTGGCGAGGTCGGCTTCGGTCGAGAGCGCACGCTCCATGGCGATGCCGCCTTCGTCGCGGAAACGGTAACCAACGCCGAGGGCTTCGGGGATGACGAGGATGTCGCTGAAGAGGATCGCCGCGTCGAGCTTCGCGAAACGACGGAGCGGCTGCAGGGTCACCTCGACTGCGAGGTCGGGCGTGCGCACCATGGTCAGGAAGTCGGACTTCGCCTTCAGCGCACGGTACTCGGGCAGGTAACGGCCAGCCTGACGCATGATCCAGACCGGCGGGCGGCCATGGGGCTGGCGTTGGAGGGCGGCGAGGAAGCGGTCGCGGGAGTTCATCAAGACGCCTTCACCCAATCCTGTGGTTTCAGATAATGCGAGATTAGTTCTGCCTCCGGGGTCCCGGGGACGGGTTGGTGGCAGTAACGCCACTGCACGCGGGGCGGCAGGGACATCAAAATGGACTCGGTTCGGCCGCCGGACTGCAGGCCAAAGATGGTCCCACGGTCAAAGACGAGGTTGAATTCGACATAGCGTCCGCGGCGGATCTCCTGCCACTCGGTTTCCCGGGCCCCGTAGGGGGTCTGGGCACGACGGCGGAGGATTTCGGCGTAGGCGGGGCCGTAGGCATCGCCGACCTTCTGCATGAGCGCGAAGGCCTGTTCGAAGCCACCCTCGGTGAAGTCATCGTAGAAGATGCCGCCGATACCGCGCGACTCGCCGCGGTGCTTGAGCAGGAAGTACTCGTCGCACCAAGCCTTGAACTTAGCGTAGTTCGCGCCCGTGGCCGTCTTCGCGGCTTGGTGCCAGGAACGGGCGTCTTCTTCGAAACCGTAATAAGGCGTCAGGTCGAAGCCTCCGCCCATCCACCAGACGGGATCAGGGCCGTCGGTGCAGAAGAAGCGCACGTTCATGTGCGACGTCGGGGCGTACGGATTCAGCGGGTGATGGACGACCGACACGCCCATGGCGCGGAAGCCACGGCCCGCGAGTTCGGGGCGGTTATGCGTGGCGGACGGCGGGAGCTTGCTGCCACGGACATCCGAAAAGGCGACCCCACCCTTTTCCATGACCGTGCCGCCGGAGATCACGCGCGTACGACCGCCACCGCCTTCGGCCCGGGTCCATTCATCGGTGATATACTTGGCCTTGCCGTCGACTTCCTCGATGAGGCCGCAGAGGCGATCCTGCAGGCCAACCAAGTAGCTCCTGACGAGTTCGGGATTCATGAGGAGACCATTAGACGATACCCCTACCACGGGTCAACGCCCCTCGGCCGCCCGAACCGATTCTCCACGGCTTCTAATCGACCTTATGCAAAAAGGACCAAGGTCCGTCCTTGAAGGAACCTCCGTAAAAGCACAGCGTTTGGGCCGATGGCCCCCGAAACCAAGATCCTGCTGATCGTCTGCTTCTTTGGGGCGCTGGCCTTGGCCGCACCGTGGATTGCCTGGAAGCGACTCAAGGCGCTCGAAGCTAAGTTCGGGCGCGTCCTCCTCGTCCGCGGCATCAATGGCGAGCAAGCCGCCAAGATTATCCTCCTCCGTGGCGAGATCCCACAGGTCGACGTCGACGAGTCGCACATCCTCTTCGCGGATAACTATTCGCCGGGCGAACCCGCCATCAAACTCTCCAGCAAGATCTACCACGGCAAGCGCCTCTTCGACATCGCCCGGGCGGGGCGGCTCGCTGGGCACGCCTTGCAGCACCGTGACCGCAAGCTCGGCAGTCTGGCTTCATGGGATGCCTTCATGGTCCTCTGGGGCAACGCCTGGCCGATCTTGCTCGTCGCCTTGCTCGTGAGCCACGGCCGTCCGCTCATCACCATGGGCGTCTTCACACTCGTCGCCGGGACCGTCACCCTCGTGCACTTCCTCAAGCACGCGCAGGTCCGCGATGCCGCCCGCCGGGCGCACCGAGCGCTCGCCGAAGCCAAGCTCCTCGACGGCCATCCCGAAGAAGAGATCGAAGCCGCCTTCCTCGCCGCCCGCCTCGATCACCTCGCCCTCCCCTTCACGAAAACGTGGATGGGTGTGATGTTTAAGTAGGGGTTGGGGGTTGGGGGTTGGGGGTTGGGGGTGGGGGGTTGGGGGCCGCGTTGCGGCGTGCTTTTCGAGGTAGGGTTGGCACTGCGTGCCAACCTAGCCGTCTCAGGTAGGGGCAAGGCTTCGCCTTGCACTCCGCCTTAGGAGGGCGCGGTAAACCACGCCCCTACCCAAGACAAGAT
>CALQIY020000079.1 GCA_943330755.2 Opitutus sp. GAS368 | reverse complement strand
TTTCTGTGTTTTACCTGCACCGCATTGCCCGTTTCCGACCTTCGGATTTCGATTTGCCGTCTTAACGACCGTCAACTCACCGGATTCTTGCGGGGTTTCGCTCTTGGTTTGGTTATATTCAGAGCGGACCTGACCCACAGAAACACAGTTTTGCGGGCCACCTGCAAGTTTATTCACAATAGGGCTGATTACTTGGGGGTCTTGCCGTGTTTAAATCTGGGGTATTTCCGCGATTTTCTGACCTTGAAGGGAGGCTTAGCTGGCGATCTTCAGGGCTGTTTTGGTTCAAACCTGAAGTTTAGTTTATCATAAGTGATTGATTGATAGTAATTTAATGATTTCAGCTTTTTTAAGTTGGTCGGCGGCCCTATGGTTAGGGCTGAAAAATGATAACAATGTGAATAGTTTGGGTCGGCGGGCACTTTTCGGGGAAAGAATTGACCCTCGCACCAACCCGACAATGCCTCACGTTGTCGTGATTGACCCTGTAGATGCCATCGACGCGCTGCTCGCTGAGCTGCACCGCCAAAAGGCGGCGGGGGTTCGCCGTGTCAGCGTCTCGGACGAGTCTCTCCAGGCCTTGAAGGTCATGGCGGGGGTCGCGTCATCGGGCCCGGTTCGGGCGACGACATCGGCGCAGACGGTGGTTCCGGCGGTGTCCCCCCAGCCCGCCCGCCCGGCTCCGCGCCCAGTCGTGGTGGCGCCGCCCGTACCCAAGGTCACGGTCCATACCCCCGAGCTCCGGCCTTTGCCCGCCGCCCGTGTGCTCACCTTGCCGGCTGGCACCAAGGCCGAGCGTCTCGCCTGGGTGCATGGGCAGATTGCCCAATGCCCCGTGACGTTGGAGCACCTCAAGTCGCCGCAGAAGCCCGTCCTCGGGGTCGGCTCGGCCGAAGCCAAGATCCTCTTCGTCGGCGAAGCCCCGACTTTGGAGGAAGTCGAGGCCGGGCGAGCCTTCGTCGGTCCCGCCGGCGAATTGCTGCGCAAGATCGTGGCCGCCACGGGTCTGTCCGAGAAGGACATCTACGTCACGAGCCTCATGGCCTGGCGGCCCGAGCCCCCGACGGCTTACGGTAAGCGTCCCCCGAACGCCGCCGAGGTGGCCTTCAACCTGCCATACCTGCGCGCCCAAATCGACGCCATCCAGCCGCAGGTCATCGTCGCCCTCGGGGCTCAGTCCTTCGAGGCCTTGATCCAAGCCAAGCGGACGATCACGCAGGAACGCGGCCGCTGGCATGCATTCGAAGGCCGTCCGTTGATGCCGACTTTCCATCCGAATTACCTGCTCCATAACAGCAGTCTGACGGCGAAGCGGACGGTCTGGGAGGACTTCCTGCTCGTGATGGAGAAGGTCGGTCTGGTGCCCACGGAAAAGCAACGCGGGTTCTTCCTCGCGCCGCCCCGGCCGGTGGCGACGGATGACGTGGAGCCCGACGCTTAGCGCACCGAGGCCGCGAGCTTCTTCAGCGGGAACTGCAGGACGTGTGAATTACGTCCGCTGGCTTTGAGTTCCTGTCGACGTACGGCCGGCAGGTCCTTGAGCGAGGCCGCGACGAACCCACAGGACGACTGGAAGAAACCCGAGGTCTGCGTCGTGAGGGCGAGCAGTTTCTTGGCGCCGCGGTCCTTCGCCCGGAGCTTGGCGTACTCGACGAGCTTCTTGCCGACGCCGCGTCCGTGGTAGAAGGGTTGGACGTAGAGTCCGCCGAGTTCCATGGCTTTGCCGTCGGGGTACGCGCGCAGGGCCGCGCAACCGATGATGCTGTCGTCGATTTCGTAGACGAAGAAGTCGGCGATGGACTGTTCGATCTGCTGGCGGGTGCGGAGGACGAGGGCTTCGGACTTCGCCCCGTGCTTGGCGAGGTTGTAGAGGGCTTGGGCGTCCTTCTTCTTGGCCGGGCGGATGCGGTCGTAGTCGTTGGCGTGCACCATCGTGCCGAGGCCGACTTTATCGAAGATTTCGGTGAGCAGGCCGCCGAAGACGCGTCCGTCGAGGATGTGCGCGCGGGGGACGTCCTCGTCCAAGGCCTTGGCCGCCTGGGCGGCCTTGCTGCGGATGCGCGGGTCGAGCGTGACCTTCTTGTCGGCGAGCAGCGTCTTGAGTTCGTCCTCGGGTAGGTTGATCTTCACGACGCCATCGACCTGGAGGCCCGGGAAGGGCGTGAGGTAGATGAGCTTCGACGCGCCCATCGCGACGGCGAGCTCCATGGCGAGGTGGTCGCTGTTGACGCGGAGGGACTGGCCTTCGCGGTCGCAGACGATCGGCGTGACGAGCGGGAGGATGTCCTGCGCGAGCATCGACTTGAGGATCGCCGCGTCGACCTTCTCGATCTTGCCGGTGAAGAGGTGGTTGCGACCCTTGATCACGCCGACGTTCGTGGCGCGGACGGCGTTGGTGATGGCGCAGCGCAGGCCCGCCTGCGTGAGGTGTTCCAGCACGGTCTGCGAGACGAGCGCGGCGGCTTCGCGGGCCAACGACATCGTCGGGGCGTCGGTAATGCCTTCCCCTTGGATGTCGGAGAGCGCGACGTTGTGTTCACCGGCGAGGGCGACGAGCTGGTGGCCGATGCCGTGGACGAGGACGACCTTGATCGACAGGCTGCGCAGCACGGCGATGTCGGTCACGATGTTCGTGAAATTCTCGTGGCTGACGATCGAGCCATCGACGGCGATCACGAAGACGTGGTCACGGAACATCGGGACGTATCGGAGGATTCCCCGAAGGTCGGTCGGCTTCATGGCGCGCTCACGCTGGCTGGACATGCTGAATCCTTATGGACTCATCGGACCTTTCCGCAATACTGGATGAAACATGGGAGCCCCTCGTCGAAAGAAAGCCACGGTGGTCCCGCCTGACCTGCAGGAGTCGGTGGAAGCCTTCTTGGCCTACCTGTCCTTGGAGCGCGGTTTGGCGAAGCTGACGGTGGCGGCTTATGAGGATGACTTGGCCCGGTTCGCCGCACACTGCGCCCGCTTGGGCAAGGAACGCTGGACCGACGTCGGTCTGGCCGAGGTGGAGTCTTGGGTGAAGTCCTTGGATCGGCGTGGTCATGCCGCGGCCTCGTTATCCCGTCGGCTGTCCGCGGTGCGCACCTTTTCCGCCCATTTGGTGCGGAGCGGCCTGCGCCGCGATGACTTCACCGAACTCGCCCGGGGGCCGAAGTTCCGCCGGACCTTGCCGGGGACCTTGACCGCCGAGCAGGCCGCCAAGGTCGTATCGGCGCCCGACACTTCCACACCGCAGGGCCTCCGCGATCGCGCGATGCTCGAGCTCATGTACGGGTCCGGCCTGCGCATCTCCGAGCTCTGCGCGGTCGAACTGCAGGCCCTCGACCTCGAGTCCGCCTTGGTGCGCGTCCGCGGGAAGGGCTCGAAGGACCGCATCGTCCCCGTCGGCGAAACGGCCATCACGGCGTTGCGGGCTTACTTGGAGAAGGGCCGTCCCGCGCTCACCCGCCCGAAGACCGGGAGCGCCGTTTTCCTCAGCGCCCGCGGCCAAGCCCTTTCCCGCAAGACCTTTTGGCTGAGCGTGAAGCAGGCCGCCGCCCGTTCCGGCATCGAGGTGCCCGTGAAGCCGCACCTCTTGCGCCACGCCTTTGCGACGCACCTCTTGGCCGGCGGCGCCGACTTGCGCTCCATCCAGGAGATGCTCGGGCATGCGGACATCGCCACGACGCAGGTCTACACGTCGGTGGAGCGCACCGCCTTGAGCGATGCCCACCGCCGTCACCACCCGCGCGGGAGGAAGCCCGGGGCTTAGCCGCGGAAGGCGAGGAGGCTGCCGAGGATCGTCGCCGCCGACAACGCCCCGATCAGGAAGCGCGACGTGAACGAAACTTCCAGCGGCACGACCGCGTCCTGGTCGTCCGTCGGACGCACCACGGCCTCGCGCAGGATGGCGAAGTAGTAGTGGATGCTGACGGCGACGCTGAGGAGCGCGGCGCCGAAGACCCACCAGAGGTGGAGCTTGGCGAGGAAGATGAGGATGAGCAGCTTGGCGAAGAAGCCGATGGACGGCGGAATCCCGGCGAGGGAGCCGATGCCGAAACCGAGGGCGCTGGCGAGGATGGGCGAGCGACGGAGCAAACCACGGAGGCCGAGCAAGGGGCGCTGGTGGTCTTCGGCGACGGGGAGCTCGATGAGCGCTTGGGAGACCAGGAACGTGCCGATCGCGTAGGCGATCAGGTAGATCGAGAGCAACATCGGGCCATCGTTGGCGCCGGAGATGACCACCGCGGCGATGGCGGCGAGGAGGAAGCCGGCATGCGAGACGCCGGAGAGGGCGAGCACGCGCTTCACGTCGGTCGTGGCGAGGGCGGCGAGGTTGCCGACCAACAGCGTGAGGATCGCCGCGATGGCGAGCAGCGGGGCCAGCTTAGGCGCCAGCGGGGCAAAGGGGCCCGTGACCAGGAGCAGCAAGGTGAAGGCACCGGCGGCCTTGGAAGCGGTGCCGAGCAACGCCGTCGTCGGCGTGGGCGCGCCTTGGTAGACGTCGGGAATCCAGGTGTGGAAAGGGAACGCACCGAGCTTGAAGGCCGCGCCGCCGAGGATGAGGGCGAGGCCGACCATCGTCAGGGCGGTACCCTTGCCGGCCGTGAGCGCGGCGTTGATCTGGTCGAAGTTGAGCGAATCCACGCCCGGGGCGCCGAGCGAACCGTAGACGAGCACGATGCCCATGAGCAACAGGGCCGAGCTGAGGCCGCCCGCGACCAGGTACTTCACGCCGGCCTCCAGCGAGGCTTGGCTGCGTCGCAGGTAGCCGACGAGCACGTAGAGGCCGACGGCCGCCGTTTCGAGGCTGACGAAGAGCGTCACGAAGTGGTTCGACTGCGCGAGCAGCATGAACGCCGCGGTCACCACCAGGAGGACGTGGTGGTAGTCGGCGATGGGGGCGGGCCGTTCCTTGAAGAAACGACCGGCGAGGAAACTCGTGAGCAGGGCGCTGAGCAGGAACGTGCAGCGGATCCCTTGGGCGGAGTCGCCGGTGAGCTTAGTCAGGCCGGCGAAGAATGGCGTGGCCTCGGCGGGATTCCAGGCGGTCCCGGTCTGCAGCGCCATGATCATCACCAAGGCCAAGCCGACGCGGGCGGTGGTCGGAATCAGCCAACGCAGGGACTTCGGCAACGCCATCGCCTGCACGAGGCAGAACAACGCGAGACCGGCGACGCAGATTTCAGGGAGGAGCGACGCCCAATCCGCGTTGCGCGGGGCGAGGGCCTTGAAGGCGACGTCGATGTTGGCGAGCGAGGAAATCATCGGGCGGAAGGGGCAGGGGTGGTGGCCTTAGGCGTGGCGGCCGGGATGACCGGGACGGCGGGAGCCTTCGGGGCGGCGGAGCGGACGGCCGCGGCGGCGATGCCGCGGGCATCGGCGTTCGTGCAACGCATGACGAGGGAAGGGATGAAGCCGATGGTCAGGGAAGCGGCGAGCAGCAGGCCGGCGGCCAGGCGTTCGGTGAAACCGAGATCGCCGAACGGCGCATGGGCCGCCCGTTCTTCGATGTGCTTGGAGGTTGGGCCGAAGAAGACGGCGGCGACGGCCCGCAGCGCGTAGATGGCGGAGACGACGACGGTCGAGGCAACCAAGGCCTGCACCCAGAGTGGTTCCGCGCGCAGGGAGAGGAAGACGCCGACTTCACCCCAGAAGTTGCCGAAGCCGGGGAGGCCGATGGAGGCCATGGTCGCGGCGACGAAGAAGGCCGCGAGGACCGGCGTGCGGGCGGCGAGGCCACCCAGTTCTTCGAAGCGGTAGGTGCCGGTGCGCGTGCGCACGGCGTTGGCCAAGAGGAAGAGCGCGGCGCACGACAGCCCGTGGGCGACCATCAGGAAGAGCGCGGCATCGATGCCGGCTGCTTCGCCTTTCGCCGTGCCGACCCAGAGTCCGAGGAAGATCGGCCCCATGTGCGCGACCGAGCTCCAGGACAGCAGCTGCTTGAGGTCACGCTGTGCGATGCAGATGAAGCCGACGATCAGGAGGTTCGCCAATGCGCACCAGAAGAACCACTGACCAAGGGTGCCTTGGCCGATCTGCATGGAAGCGGCGGCGACCATCACGATGCCATAGAGGCCGAACTTCTTGAGCGCCCCGGCGTGGAGCATCGAGACCGGCGTAGGCGCGGCCGAGTAGCCCGGCGCAGCCCAGGAGTGGAAGGGGAAGAGCGAAGCCAGCGTACCCAACCCGAAGAGCGTGAGCGCGCCGGTCGCCGCGGGCAACGGGTCCTTGGCCGCCAACAGGCCTTGGAAGAGCGCGCCAAAGGTCGCATCATCCCAGCTGAGGGCCGCCGCATCCATGGCGATCAAGATACCCCCGAGCGAAAGCATCGCGCCGACGGTCAGGTAGATCGCCATCTGCATCGCCGCCGAACGCCGGCCTTCGCCGCCCCAGAAGAGCGTCAGGATGAAGGTCGGGATGAGCGCGAACTCGTGGAAGAAGTAGAATCCGATGATGTTGTCGGTGGCGAACACGGCGAGCGTGCCGCCGAACATGAACAAGATGAGCCCCAGGTAGGTGGCCCGGCCTTCGACTTCTTGGATGAGCGCCTTCAGGCCGGCCGCGAGGCCGACGACGGCCGTCATCGCGAAGAGCGGGGTCGAGACGCCGTTCAGGCCGAGCTTGAAGAGCCAGGGTCCGTCCACGCGCAGGCGGAGGATGGCGTCGAGCGGTCCGGATGCCGGCAAGAGGAACCAGAGGACGACGGCGGCGGGCAGCGCGAAGCCGAGGAAGGCGAGCCCCGAGACCCAGCTGCGCGGCAGGATGCGTCCCGCGAGGAGAATGAGGCCGATGAGGATCGGCAGGAAGATCGCCGTGACCAACAACGAGGCGTTGAGCGTGCTGAAAGTATCCATGGGTTAGCGGGCGAGGAGGTACCAAGCCAGAAGGAGGGAGCCGATGACGATCCAGAGCGCGTAGCCCCGGGTCTGGCCGCGGTGGAAGGTCCGGCCGGTGAGGTGGCCGAGGGCGGCGGTCGCACCACCGGCGATCCAGCGGACGGCGACGCCGTTGATGAGCAGGAGGTCGAGGAACGCGATGAACTCGGCGCTGCGGCGCTGCGGGCCATCGATCCACCAGCGGTAGAGGCCGTCCATCCAGCGACGTTCGAGGAGGGCGTACGTGCGGGGCGAGACGACCTGCAGGGCATCGGCGCCGCGGGTCGTGCCGTAGAACTTGAGCGCGCCGCCGAAGCCGATGACCAGCGCGAGGAGGCCGACGATGGTGGATGGGGCCGTGAAGCTGAAGTGCATGCCCGCGAGCGCGGAGTCGACGACCTGCAAGGAGGAAGCCGGGATGAGGTAATGCGCGGCGAAACCGGCGCCGACCGCGAAGACCAAGCCGAGCACCGTGATGGGCAAGGTCATCGTCCAAGGCGATTCATGGGCGTGTTCCGCGGCTTCCGAGTTGGCTTCGCCAAGGAAGACCAGGCGAATCATGCGACCGCTGTAGAGGCAGGTCGCCAGCGCCGCGATCGCGAGGAACGCGAAGACGGCGATGTGGTGGCCGTGCCAGGCGGCTTCGATGATGGCGTCCTTGGAATACCAACCGGCGAAGAAGGGGACGGCGCAGTTCGAGAGCGTGGCCGCGATGAAGGTCGCCGCCGTGAGGGGCATCTTCTTCAGCAGGCCGCCCATCTTGAGCATGTCCTGTTCGTGGTGGCAGCCATGGATGACGGAGCCGGCACCGAGGAAGAGGGTGGCCTTGAAGAACGCGTGCATGGCCATGTGCAGGACCGCGAGCTCGGGGTGGCCGAGGCCGAGGGCGCAGCCCATGATGCCGAGGTGGGCGAGCGTCGAGTACGCCAGCGACTTCTTGATGTCCGTCTGGGCCAGCGCGCACAGGCCGGCGAGCGCGGCCATGCCGGCGCCCGAGATGGCCATCCACGAGAGGACTTCCGGGGCGAGCAGGAAGCTCACGCGCGCCATGAAGTAAACACCGGCCGCCACCATCGTGGCGGCGTGGATCAGCGCCGAGACGGGCGTCGGACCCGCCATCGCGTCCGTGAGCCAGACATGCAGCGGGAACTGGGCGGACTTCCCGAGGAAGCCGCACATGAGCAACGCGCCGACGGCGACGGGAACGGCCGGGCCCGCGGCGGCCTTGAGCGCGACGAAGTCGAGCGTGCCGTAGAGGTGGAGGCAGAGCGCGATGCCGAGGATGAAGCCGAGGTCACCGATGCGGTTCGTGATGAACGCCTTCTTCGAAGCGGCGGCGGCGAAGTCCTTGTCGAAGTAGTGGGCGATCAGCATGTAGGAGCTGAAGCCCACCAGTTCCCAGAAGATGAAGGTCATCAGCAGGTTGTCCGCCACCACGATCCCGAGGATCGAGAACATGAAGATCGAGAGCCCGGCGAAGAAGCGGCCGCGGGCGGCGTCGTCCTGCATGTAGCCGACGGAGAACAGGTGGATCCAAGCGGCCACGAACGAAACGACGAAGAGCATCAGGCGCGCGTTGGCGTCGATGAGGTAGCCGAAGCCGAGGGAGATTTCGCCGAGCTTCGCGAGCTCGACGTGCCAGGTGACGTCACCGGTGGACTGGAGGAGGAGCTGCAGCGAGAGACCCGCGATGGTGAAGGCCGTGGCGGTCGAGAACCAAGCGGCGAAGGCGCCTGCCCGACGCAGGAACAGCGCGGAGAACGCGGCGGCGACGAGCGGGAGGAACAGGATCCAGTGGACCAGGGACGAAAAGTCGTTGGACATCGAGAAAGCTTAGTCGCGGAGGGTGACGAGCTCGTCGGACTTCACGCTGCCGCGGCGGCGGTAGAGGGCGACGATCAGGGCGAGGCCGACGGCGACTTCGGCCGCGGCGACGGTGATGATGAAGAAGACGAAGATCGCGCCATCCATCGTGCGGTTGAAGCGCGAGAACGCGACGAGCGCGAGCGTGGCCGCGGTCAGCATGAGCTCGAGGCACATGTAGACGACGAGCAGGTTGCGGCGGACGAGGACGCCCGTCAGGCCGAGCGCGAAGAGCAGGCCGGCGAGCAGCAGGTGATGGGCAAGGGTGGTGTGTTCCATGGCGGCGGGCTTAGGCGTTCTCTTCGACGGGGTCCTTGCTCAACGACACGACGCCGACGAGGGCGACGAGGAGCAGGAAGCCGGCGATTTCGAGCGGCAGCAGGTACTTGGTGTAAAGGAGCCGACCGAAGCCTTTGGCGGCGGTCACGAATTCGCTCGGGTTGGCCGAGAGCTCGGGTGGGGTCGCGCCCGCGGCGACATTCGTCCCGTGGGGCCAGACGGCTTCCGACCAGAGGAAGAGCCAGAGCACGCCCGCGGTCAGGAAGAAGAAGACGGCCAAGCCGAGGGCCGCCGATTTCCACGGGTAACCTTCGGCGGATTCCGCGGTGTCCGTGAGCAACATGATCACGAAGAGGAAGAGCACCATCACGGCGCCCGCGTAGACG
>CALQIY020000078.1 GCA_943330755.2 Opitutus sp. GAS368 | reverse complement strand
GCCACAACGGCGGAAACGGCCTTCACCAGGCGACCGAACATCCGGTCGCCACACCAAGAGAAACCATGAGCCAAGAAAACCCCGGGCAGGACGACACGTCCACCCACACCCCCGCCCCTACGGCGGAACAGAACACGACCCCCGCCGCCCCGGCGCCTCGCATCACCGAATCCAAGCTGGAATCCGCCCATGCGGAACTTCCTCCCCTTTCCGTGATCGGCGCTTCCAGCGAACCCGCCGCCAAGCCTGGCACCATCGTCGCCCCGAAGCAGTTCGGTCGTCGTGGCGTCCCGCAGAATGTCGCCCCTGGCGGCAAGGGCGAGAACGCCCGCCCGTCGATCGGCGTGATCGCCAATCCGGCCGAAGTCTCCGAGAACCTCTCGGGCGAACTCGCCAAGCAGCCGGCCCAAAGCCAGCCGCCGCGCGAACGTCGCGAACCGCGTGCCGAAGGCGACCGCCCGCGTCGCGAAGAGCGTCCGCGTCGTGAAGACCGTGCCGAAGGCGCCGCTCCCGAAGAAGGCCGCCAGCCCGGCATCCCCAGCGACCGCCCGCGTCGCGAACCGCGTGAACCGCGCCCGGAAGGTGCCGCCGGTCCTCGTCGCGAACCGCGCGAACCCCGCGCCGAAGGCGACCGCCCGCGTCGCGAAGAGCGCCCGCGTCGCGAAGAGCGCCCGCGCATCCAGATTGAACCCGTCGTCATCCCCGTCCAGGCACCGATTGGTTTCTGGGCGACGCTGAAGCGCAAGCTCGCCACCTTGTTCGGCATCCCGACCAAGGCGGTCTTTGTGCCGACCGCCGGTGGCGAACAAGCCCGCGGCGAACACCGCGGCGACCGCGGTGGTTTCCGTGGCGAACATCGCGGTGACCGCGGCGGCGACCGTGGCGGTCGTGGTCGTGGCGACCGTGGTGGCCGCGGTGGCGACCGTGGTGGCGATCGCGGCGGCCGTGGCCGTGGCGGCGATTTCCGCCGAGGTCAAGGCGACCGCCGAGGCCCTCGCGAAGGCTAAACGAAACGGGGGCGCTTAACGGCGCCCCCGCTCCTTTTCTGCACCATGCTCGAAGTCGCACGCATCGTCGGAGGCCGCCGCTTGAGCGGGACGGTCCAAGCCGCCGGGGCCAAGAACGCCGCCCTGCCGTTGCTGGCCGCCTCCCTGCTCACCTCGGAAGCGGTGACGCTGCGCAACGTGCCCGACCTCAGCGATGTGCGCTTCATGGCGGAGATCCTCCGTCACCAAGGCGCGACGGTGACGAACCCGGCGCCGGGCACGTGGGTGATTCATGCCCAGGAAATCACCCACCGCACGCCTTACGACCTCGTGCGCAAGATGCGCGCTTCCGTCTGCCTGCTCGGTGCCTTGGTGGGCCGTCTGCACCAAGCGGAGATGGCGATCCCCGGTGGCTGCGTCATCGGCCCGCGCCCGATTGACCTTCACCTGAAAGGACTCGAAGCGCTCGGCTGCGTCGTCGCCGTCGAAGGCGGCGTGGTTTCCGTCGATGCGACCCGCGCCCGCGGGAGTTTGGTGTTCATGGGCGGCCCCATGGGCAGCACGGTGCTCGGGACGGCCAATCTCGTGATGGCCGCGACCCTCACGCCCGGCGAAACGCGCATCGAATGCGCCGCCCGCGAACCGGAAGTCGTCGATCTTTGCGCACTGCTGCTGAAGATGGGCGCGGATATCCGCGGCCACGGCACCGAGGTCATCACCATCAAGGGCGTCGACCGTCTCCGCGGCACCGAACACACCGTCATCCCCGACCGCATCGAAGCAGGCACCTACCTCGTGGCGGGCGCGATCACCGGGGGCGACGTCACGGTGACCGGGGCCGAAGCCGCCCACCTGGGCAGCTTCCTCGACAAACTGCGTGAAGCCGGCGTGGGCGTCGAAACCGGCCCGGGCTTCATCCGCGCTTTCGGCCGCCCCACGCGCGCGGTCGACATCATCACCGAACCTTACCCGGGCTTTCCCACCGACCTCCAAGCCCAGTTCATGGCCCTCCAGTTGCTGGTCGACGGCCGCAGCACGGTCACGGAAAAAGTCTACCCGCACCGCTTCATGCATGCGGCGGAACTCCAACGCATGGGCGCGGAAATCGCCATCGATGGCGCCACCGCCGCGGTGTACGGCGACCGCCCGCTCTCCGGCGCGCCCGTGATGGCCTCCGACCTTCGGGCTTCCGCCGCCCTCATCCTCGCCGCCCTGACGGCCAAGGGCGAAACGTGGGTCCAACGCCTCTATCACCTCGACCGCGGCTACGAACGCTTCGAGGAACGTCTTCGCTCGCTGGGAGCGGAGATCGAACGTCTCCCGGCCTCGGCGATGCCCAAAGGCTTTGCCGAGGACTGAGGGTTGCCTTCGCTTCCCGACTCGACACGTTACCGCCATGGCCCGCGCCAAGGATGATCCTGAATCGACCCAACCCGCCGCCGGCAAGGCCGCGGTGAGCGCGCCCAACCGCCCGCTCGACCAAGCGCTGCGCCCGCCGTCCCTCGCCGATTTCGTCGGGCAACCGCGCACCGTCGAGCGTCTCCGCGTCATGGTCGGGGCCGCCCGCCGCGAAGGCCGCACGCTCGACCACATCCTGCTCCATGGCCCGCCCGGCCTCGGCAAGACCACCCTCGCGATGATCCTCGCCGAAGAGATGGGGCGCCCCATCCGCGTCACGTCCGGACCCGTCGTCGAAAAGGCCTCCGACCTCGCCGGTCTGCTCACGAGCCTGCAGGAAGGCGAACTGCTCTTCATCGACGAAATCCACCGCATCCCCAAGACGGTCGAAGAGTTCCTGTACTCCGCCATGGAGGACTTCCGCATCGACATCATGATCGACCAAGGGCCCAACGCGCGCAGCGTCCGGCTCGACCTGCCGAAGTTCACCCTGGTCGGCGCCACCACGCGCACGGGCCTGCTGACCGCGCCGTTGCGGAGCCGCTTCACCCTCCAGACGCGCCTCGACTACTACACGCGCGCGCAGTTGCTGACGATCGTCGCCCGCAACGCGAAGTTGCTCCACCTCGACCTCGACCAAGGCGGCGCCGAAGAAGTCGCCCGCCGCGCCCGCGGCACGCCGCGCATCGTCAACAACCTGCTGCGCTTCACGCGCGACTACGCCCTCGAGCGCGCCGCCGGCAAGGCCGATGCCGCCGTCACCGCCGCGGCCCTGGAGCTGCTGGAGATCGACCAGAACGGCCTCGACGACATGGATCACCGTTTCCTCCGGGCCATGGCCCAGAAGCACAACGGCGGCCCCGTCGGGTTGAGCAGCATCGGGGCGGCCATCGGCGAAGACGCCCACACGCTCGAAGAGGTCCACGAACCCTTCCTCGTGCAGGAAGGCTATGTGACCCGCACCCCCCAAGGACGCGTCCTGACGGATAAAGGGTGGCTGGCGGCCGGCCTGACCCCGCCAAGCCGGGACAGCTCCGCACTCTGACGCTGGACAACGGCGGATTCCGTCCGTTAGGTTTGCTCCCACTCATATGGCAAAACGTTGGGTCATCAAACTCGGTTCCGGCCTGCTTACGCGCAAGGACGGCAAGGTCGATCGCGTCCAAATCGGTCGCATCGCCGACCAGGTCGCCGGCTTGATGCAAAAAGGCATCGAGGTCGTCATCGTCTCCTCGGGCGCCGTCGCCGCCGGCATGACGGCCATGGCCCTCGAGAAGCGCCCCAAGGACGCCCGCGAACTGCAAGCCTGCGCCACCGTTGGCCAGCCCGAGTTGATGTCCGCCTACGGACGCCACTTCGCCCGCCATGGACTCCTCGGCTCGCAGATGCTGCTGACCTACTGGGACCTCGATAGCCGGGCCTGCACCCGCAATGCCCGCGCCACCCTGGACCTGCTCCTCAAGCGCAAGCGGTTCGTCCCGATCATCAACGAGAACGACGCCATCGCGGATGAAGAAATCCGCGTGGGCGACAACGACCGCCTCTCCGCGCACGTCGCCGCGCTCGTCGGCGCCGACTTGCTCGTGATCCTTTCGGGCGTCGATGGGCTCATGACCAAGTCCGATGGGACGGGCGACCGCATCCCGAAGGTGACCAAGATCGATGAGGCCATCCGCGGTCTCGCGGGTGGGGCCGGTTCCGAACGCAACGTCGGCGGCATGGTGACGAAACTGCAGGCCGCGGAAATCGCCGCCGAAGGGGGCGTCGACACCATCATCGCGCACGGTCGTAAAGCCAACGTCCTCCTGGAGCTCGCCGCCGGCAAGAAACTGGGCACGCGGTTCTCCCTGCGATGAGCGACCTGCTGCAGCGCGTGACGGCACTGGCCCAGGCGGCCAAGGCGGCTGCGCGCGCCGTGGCCCTGTCGACGACGGCGGTCCGCGACCAAGCCCTGCGCGCCGCGGCGCAAGCCCTCCGGGTCGCGGAACCCGCCATCCTGGCGGCCAACGCCCAAGACCTCGCCGCGGCGCAAGCCAAAGGCCTCACGCCGGCGCTGACCGATCGGCTCCGCCTCGACCACGGCCGCCTCGAAGCGATTGCCGTCGCCTGCGAAGACGTGGCGAAACTCCCCGACCCCGTCGGCGAAATCACCGAAGCCTGGGAGCGTCCGAACGGCCTGAAGATCGTCCGGCGCCGCGTCCCCATCGGGCTCGTCGCGATCATCTTCGAATCGCGCCCCAACGTCACCGTCGACGCCGCCGCGCTCTGCTTGAAGTCGGGTAATGCCTGCATCCTCCGCGGCGGCAGCGAGGCCCTCCACACCAACCTCGCGCTCGCCCAGGCTTTCGCGAAGGGACTCGCGGCCGCAGGTTTGCCGACGGAAGCCGTCACGCTCCTGCCCTTCACCGACCGCGACGCCGTCCCCGCCCTCGGCTCATTGCGCGGCATCGTCGACATCATCGTCCCGCGCGGCGGCCCCGGCCTCATCGAGGCGGTGGTCAATTCCGCCAAGGTGCCGGTCATCAAGCACGACGCCGGCATCTGCCACATCTACGTCCACGCCGCCGCCGACCTGGCCATGGCGGAAGCGATCATCGTCAACGCCAAGTGCCAGCGGCCCAGCGCCTGCAATGCCGCCGAGACTTTGCTCGTCGACGCCGCGGTCGCCGACCGCTTCCTGCCGACCGTCGGTCGCGCCATGGCGGGCCAACGGACCGAAATCCGGGGCTGCCCCCGCACCTGCGCGCTCGTCCCGTCGGCGCGGCCTGCCACCGAAGCCGATTTCCGGACCGAACACCTGGCCCTGGTCTTGAACATCAAGGTCGTCGCCGACTTGGCCGAGGCGGTCGGGCATATCGAGACCTGCGGTTCGCACCATTCCGACGCCATCATCACCGCCGACGAAGCCGTGGCCCGCTCCTTCCTCGCCCAGATCGACAGCGCCTGCGTCTACTGGAACGCCAGCACCCGGTTCACCGATGGCGGCGAATTTGGCTTCGGGGCCGAAGTCGGCATCAGTACGGACCGGCTGCATGCCCGCGGACCCATGGGAATCAGGGAATTAACCACCTGGAAGTTCGAAGTCGTGGGTAACGGGCAAATTCGTCGATAATTGACGAGGTTTTCCGTTTGACAGCCGGGGGTGCAGGGGGCTTTGTTCACCTTCCTTTTGGCTGTCCGGGGTGGTAGCTCAGTTGGTTAGAGCGCCTGCCTGTCACGTAGGAGGTCGCGGGTTCGAGTCCCGTCCATCCCGCCAGCCAAAAGGGTTCCCTTTCACGGAAGCCCCTCGGGGTGGCCGCGGTTCGTCACGGCTTGTTCACCGGTTTGTGCATCCTTTTTTCTTTCCCCTCCCCCGCTTGTGGACAGAAATCATCCAACCTTATGAGCAAAAAAGTCCTGATCATCGGTGCCGGCGGCGTCGGCAACGTCGTGACCCACAAGTGCGCCATGCACCCCGAAGCCTTCTCCGAGGTGATGCTGGCCTCCCGCAACGAGAACAAGTGCAAGGCCATCGCCGCCGACGTGAAGAACGCGACGGGCCGCACGATCCGCACCGCGGCGGTCGACGCCGATGACGTCAAGGCCACCGTGGCGCTCATCAAGTCCTTCGGGGCCGACCTGCTCATCAATGTCGCCCTGCCCTATCAGGACCTGCCCTTGATGGACGCCTGCCTCCACGCGGGCATCCACTACGTCGACACCGCCAACTACGAACCGCCGCACCTCGCGAAGTTCGAGTACTCTTGGCAGTGGGCCTACCGCGAACGCTTCGAGAAGGCCGGCCTCACCGCCCTGCTCGGCTCGGGCTTCGACCCCGGCGTGACCAACGTCTTCTGCGCCTACGCCCAGAAGCACCTCTTCGACACCATCGAAACCGTCGACATCATGGACGCCAACGCCGGCGACCACGGCTACCCGTTCGCGACCAACTTCAACCCGGAGATCAACATCCGCGAGATCACCCAGCGCGGTCGTTATTGGGAGAACGGCGAGTGGAAGGAAACCGAACCGCTCGACCCGAAGCTGCGCGTCGACTACAACTACCCGGTCATCGGCCCCAAGCCCAGCTACCTGCTCTTCCACGAAGAGCTCGAATCCCTCGCCAAGAACATCAAGGGCCTGAAGCGCATCCGCTTCTTCATGACCTTCTCCGACAACTACCTGAACCACCTCCGCGTGCTGCAGAACGTCGGCATGACCCGCATCGATCCGATCGAGTTCCAAGGCCACCAGATCGTCCCGATCCAGTTCCTCAAGGCGCTCCTGCCCGACCCGGCTTCGCTGGGCCCGCGCACCAAGGGCAAGACCTGCATCGGCTGCGAAATCACCGGCACCAAGGACGGCAAGCCCCGCAAGGTCTTCATCTACAACGTCTGCGACCACCAGGAGTGTTACGCCGAGGTCAAATCCCAGGCGATCAGCTACACCACCGGCGTCCCCGCGGCGATCGGCGGCGCGATGCTCGCCACGGGCAAGTGGCTCAAGCCGGGCGTGTGGAACATGGAGGAATGCGACCCCGATCCGTTCATGGAAGAACTGAACAAGCGCGGCCTGCCTTGGCAGGTCCAAGAGCTGCCGGTCTAAGCGCCGCCCAGCCCGCCTGCAGCCCGCCACCCGGCGGGCTTTTTATTTGCCCCCTCACCGCGTGCGAACAGCGTGGACGCGTGCACGAAAACGACGCCCTCACTGCCGCCTTCCGCCCGGTCGACCTCACGCAGGTCCCGAGCCCTTGTCACGTCCTCCACCGTGGCTTGCTCGAAAGCAACCTGCGCATCCTCCGTTCGGTCATGGACCGCTCGGGCGCCAAGGTGCTGCTCGCGCTCAAGGGCTTCGCGCAGTTCAGCGAAGCCAAGCTGATCGCGCAGTACCTCGCCGGCACGACGGCCAGCGGCATCCACGAAGCCCTCTTGGGGCGCGAAGAATTCGGCGGCGAGGTCCATGCCTATTCGCCGGCCTTCAAGGACGAGGAGTTCGCGCAACTGCTCCGCGTGGCGGACCACATTTCGTTCAATTCGCCGACGCAATGGAAGCGCCACCGCGCCGCCGCCCAAGCGGCCGGCCGCAAGATTTCCTTCGGCCTCCGCGTCAACCCCGAGCACGCCGAAGTGGAGGTGGAACTCTACAACCCTTGCGCCCGCGGCTCCCGCCTCGGCACGCTGCGCTCGGAGATCAAGGACGCCGGCGACCTCGAAGGTCTCGAAGGCCTGCACTTCCACACGATGTGCCAACAGGGCGCCGACGTGCTGCAACGCACCGTCGCCGCCTTCGAGAGCAAGTTCGGCGAATTCATCCCGCACCTCAAGTGGGTCAACTTCGGCGGCGGTCACCACATCACGCGTCCCGGCTACGACCTCGACCTGCTCGTCAAGATCATCACCGACTTCCGGGCGCGCTGGGGGCAGCATATCCAGATCTACCTGGAGCCCGGTGAAGCCATCGGCATCGGCACCGGCGTCCTCGTCGGCACGGTCCTCGACCTCGTCCATAACGGCGTCGACATCGCCATCATCGACGTCTCCGCCACTTGTCACATGCCTGACACCTTGGAGATGCCCTATCGGGCGGACATCCTCGACGCCGACCTGCCCGGGAAACTGGCCCACACCTACCGCCTCGGCAGCGTCACCTGCCTCGCCGGCGATATCATCGGCGATTACTCCTTCGCGGAGCCGCTCCAGATCGGACAACGCCTCGTTTTCATGGACATGTCGCACTACACGTTCGTGAAGAATACGACCTTCAACGGCGTGCCCCTTCCGGCCATCGCCACCTTCGACCCCGCCCTCGGGCAAACTCAGGTTATTCGCCGATTTGGCTACGCGGACTACAAAAACCGCCTGTCATAAGCCCCCCAGTGGCCGAGCGGCGCTGCCTAGGTTCTTGACCCAAGGGCTTTTTACGGCAATTCCTGTAGGCAACAGAATCCTATGAAGCCCACCACCATCATCCTCAGCTTGGTCTCCGCCGCCCTCGCCGGCGTCGCGATCGTCTGCGTCGTGACCGAAAACGACACCCGCACCGAGCTCGCCAAGGTTCAGGACGAAACGCGCGAACAGGTCCGCGCCGCCCGTGACAAGCAAACCGCCTCCGAGCGCAAGGCCGCCGAAGCCGAAGTGAAGGCCAAGGCCGCCGCCAAGGATGCCGAGTCCGCCGCCGCCAAGGTCACCGCCGCCGCCGACGCCCATAAGAAGACCGACGAAGATTTCGCCGCCGCCAAGGACGCCCTCGCCAAGAACGCCACGAAGATCGCCGAACTCGAAAAGGCCCGCTCCGAGTCCGCCGCCCGCGTGAACGAACTCACCGCCGAAGTCGCCAAGCTCCGTGATGGTTCCGAAGTGCGCGAAGCCAACGCCAAGTCCAAGAAGGCGGAAGCCGACCTGGAAATCGCGTCGGCCGCCCTCCGCGAAGCCAACTCCAAGATGGCCGAAATCGAAAAGAACTCCGCCCTGCTGACCGAAGAAAACAATCGTCTCAAGGCGCGCTCCCGCGAGATGGGTTCCGGCTCCACGCCTGACCACCGCCCGCTCTAAGTCTTAACGGACGCAGCTCCAAGGCCCGGCACCCGCCGGGCCTTTTTGTTGGCCGAGCTCAAGCCCCCGCGAAGACCCGCCGCAGCTTGCGGAGCAAGACGGGGCGGCACTTGGGCTTGAGTTCGTGCTCCCACAGCCGCACCACACGCCAACCAGCGGCCCGGAGGTCGCGGCCATTGCGACGGTCGCGTGCCCGGTTTTGCCGGAACTTGCGGAGCCAGAAGCCCCGGTTGCCCTGCGGCCGCGTCGCATGGCGCGGACAGCCATCCCAGAAGCAACCGTCCACGAAGAAGGCCAAGCGCCGCGCGGGAAACAGGAAATCCGGACGCACCCGCCAAGCCGCCCCCGCGCGCCGCCGACCCTGCAGCGTCCGCTGCCGACGCCAGCCCACGTAGCCTTCGGACCGGAAGACCTGGGCGAGCGCGACCTCGGTGGTGACGTTGCCGCGGCCCCGGACCTTGGCCATGAGCGCGCTGCGGGCGGCGGGCGTGAGGCGATCGGTCATTGCATATCTATGATATAAAATAGGCCCGGTGCGCAAGCACCCGGCCTACCCTCGGTGGACTCCACCAAAGGAAGAGGGCCGGCATCCCTGCCGGCCCTCGTGCTATGAAGACTAAATCCTAGGATTTAGAACAGAACCTG
>CALQIY020000077.1 GCA_943330755.2 Opitutus sp. GAS368 | reverse complement strand
GCCTACCGGAACTTCTACGGGAAAACCCACGCCGAGGCCTTCGCCCTATTCACTGAACCCGTCCTAAACTACTACGACGACCTCTTCTGGATGCCCGCTCGCTGCCTCGAATTCTACCTGCCTGACTACATCCGCTACCTTGACTCGGACCTGAGCCGCGGCGATTCCGACGCCGCCAACTACCTCTTCAGCATCGTCGATATCCGGCACGAGGAGATCCGTGCCGGCGACCCCCAAGTCCGCGATGGGGTCATCCGTACGCTGCGGCGGGTCGGACAAACCCAAGAGTGGTATGACGCCGATCGGGAAATCTACAAGGACTTCGCCGCCCGGAGCCAAGCCTGCCTTGTCCTCCTCGGAGCGGTCTGAACACCGACGGACCGAGGAAGACCGTGGCGAATACCCCGGGAGGGAAGTAAGCCATATGAACTGGGTGCTACTTCCCACGAAAGGGGTCAGGCCGTTAGTAGAGGCTGTTGTTAGCTAGAACGACCAAAAGTGGCCTCTAAACTATCAGACAGGATTACTAACGGCCTGACCCCTTTCGTAGGGTGTTTTGTGGTTTAAAGATGGGGCTTTGACGACATAACGGACTCACCCCATGAGCCCTCGTGTCCTTCTCGTCGCGTTGCTACTGCCTTGGCTAGCCAGCGCCGCACCCAAGCCCGACATCGTCTTCCTGCTGATCGACGATCTCGGTTACGCCGACTGCGGCTTCAACGGCGGCAAGCAGATCCTGACGCCGAACATCGACCGACTCGCCAAAGCGGGTGCCGTGCTGGAGCACCATTATGTCCAACCCGTCTGCTCGCCGACCCGCTCGACGCTGCTCACGGGACGCTACCCTACGCGCACCGGCGTCTATTCGATCGTCAGTCCGCACGCCGCCTGGGGACTCCCGCTCGCGGAACGTACGCTGGCAGATGCCCTGAAACAAGCGGGCTACTCCACCGAAATCGTCGGCAAATGGCATCTCGGGGAATTCAAACCGGAATACCTCCCGCTGGCCCGCGGCTTTGAACATCATTACGGACATTACTTCGGCATGCTCGATTACTACACGCATGAACGTGGCGGCGAACTCGACTGGTATCGCGACGGTAAGCCCGTGAAGGAAGAAGGCTACACGACGCACCTGCTCCGCGACGAGGCCTGCCGCGTCATCGCCCGTCAACCCAAGGACAAGCCGCTCTTTCTCTACGTCCCTTTCAATGGAGTCCACGGGCCCTTCCAGGTCCCCGAGACCTACCTAAAGCCCTACCCTAACCTAAAGAACAATCGCCAAAAGCTGGCGGGGATGCTGGCGGCGGTCGATGCGGCGGTCGCCCAGATCGAGGACAGCCTCCGCAAGGCTGGCCGACTGGAGAATACTTTGATCGTGTTTTCCAGCGACAATGGCGGGCCGACCCCCGGCGACAACACGCCTTTGCGCGACCACAAGGGCAGTATTTACGAAGGCGGGGTTCGTGCCGCGGCCTTCGCCTGCTGGCCGGGGCGCATCCCCGCGGGCATCCGCATCCGCGAGCCCATGCACATGGTCGATTGGTACCCGACGCTGATCAAACTCGGCGGCGGCTCGCTCGAACAGAAGCTGCCCATCGATGGCCTCGATGTATGGCCGACGATCACCCAAGGGGCGCCGACGCCGCACGATGCGATCCTCTGCGTCTCGACCCAAGGGCCAACCCTTGCGGCCGTCCGGATGGGAGAATGGAAACTCATCCAAGCGAACGCAGCGGCCGAGGCCGCCGAGGATGAAAACGGCCAGCCAACGGCGAAGGCGAAGAAAGCCAAGACCGCGGGTAAATATGAACCGGTCGCGCTCTACCACCTCACCGCGGATCCCGGTGAGACGAAGAACCTGGCCGCCGAACAACCGGAACGCGTCAAGGCCATGCGCACCCGCCTCGCTGCGCTCTTGAAGGACGCGGTCCCGCCGGGCACGACCGCCGCCAAGAAATGAGCCTGCTCCTCCGGCTCCTAGGGGCACTCTCTCTGGCCCTACTCGTTGCCGCGCCGGCCGACGCCGCCACGCCCCGGCCGCCCAACATCGTGTTCATCCTGGTCGATGACTTGGGCTGGGGCGATTTCTCCTGCTTCGGAAACACCGAGTCGAAGACCCCAAACATCGACCGTCTCGCCGCGGAGGGGCTCGCCTTCAGCCAGTTCTATGTGAACTCGCCCATCTGCTCGCCCTCGCGCTGCGCCCTGCTCACCGGACAATACCCCCAACGCTGGCAAATCACCTCTTACCTCAACAACCGCGCGGACAACACGCGGCGGGGCTTGGCCCAATGGCTGGATCCCCAGGCGCCTTCCCTCGGCCGCACGCTGCAATCCGCGGGCTACGCGACCGGGCATTTCGGCAAATGGCACCTCGGCGGGCAACGTGATGTCGCCGACGCGCCCGCCATCGGAGCCTACGGCTTTGACGCCTCACTCACGAACTTCGAAGGGATGGGACCGAAAATCCTGCCGCTGACGCGCAACCCTGACGCCACGGAGTTCAAAAAGATCTGGGCCGACGCAGAAAGCCTCGGCGGGCCGGTGACCTGGATGGACCGCGCGCGGGTCACCACCGGCTACGCCGAAGCGGCGTTACGTTTCATCGATGCAGCCGCCGCGCAGCAAAAGCCGTTCTACGTCAACCTCTGGCCCGATGACGTGCACAGCCCCTATTTCCCTCCGCTGGAGAGATGGACGCCGGGCAAGCATCGCCTCTACCTTGCCGTGCTCGCAGAAATGGACCGACAGTTGGGGCGCATCCTCGACCGCATCCGGAGCGACCCCGCCCTGCGGGACAATACCATCCTCGTGATCTGCTCGGACAACGGCCCCGAGCCCGGCGCCGGCCGGGCGGGCCCCTTCCGCGGCCACAAGACCCAGCTCTTCGAAGGCGGCATCCGATCGCCCCTCATCGTCTGGGCTCCGGGCCTGATGGCCAAAGACCGCGTCGGCACAAGGAATACGACCTCCGTCTTGGCCGGCATCGACCTCGCCCCTTCGCTAACCGCGCTCGCAGGCACGAAGGCGGCGGCACCAGTGAAACTCGATGGTGAAGACCACTCCGCCACCTTGCTCGGTAAGGCCGAAGCCTCGCATGCCGAGGCCCTCTGCTGGAGCCGCCCACCCGATCGAAAGACCTGGCCGCCCGCCCTCCCCGACCCGGCCCCCGACCTCGCCATCCGCGAAGGCGACTGGAAACTCCTGTGCGAATATGATGGCACCAAGCCACAGCTCTATGACCTCAAGCGCGACCCAGGCGAAACCAAGGATCTCGCGGCGAGCGAACCCGGCGTTGTCGCCCGTCTCACGAAGGCCGTGCTCGCCTGGCATCGCTCCATGCCGCCCGACCGTGGCCCGGAACTTGGCGCCCAGCCGGCGCAGAAGGGAAAGAAGTAGCCGTCACTTCGCGGCCTTCTTCTTCTTCGACGCGCCGGGTTCAGCCCCGTCGTTATCCGCATAATCGGCACCCCAGAGTGGCTTGATGTTGCTGCGGTTCCATTCGTCCCAGCGTGCCTGCAGTTCCTTCACTTTTTCCGGCTGTTCCGCGGCGAGGTCCTTATCCTCATGGATGTCCTTGGCCAAATCGTAGAGTTTGACCGAGCTCACGGGCTGAGCCTTGCCGGTATTGGTGTCGGCGTTGCCATCGTAGCGGACGAGCTTCCAATCGCCTTGGCGGATCGCCATCTGCGCTCCGAAACGCCAATAGAGCGCATCATGCGGGGCGGCCTTCGTGGCCCCTGCGAAATAAGGCAGCAGATCGACGCCTTCGAGTTTGGCTTCGGGACCGACGGAAATGCCGGCCGCGGCCAAAGCCGTCGCATGGAGGTCGAGCTGCACCACGGGAGACTCGTAGACGGCGGGCTTCACTTGACCGGGCCAAGCCACGAGGAAGGGCACGCGAATGCCGCCTTCCAGGGTGGTTCGCTTGGAGCCACGTAACGGAGCGTTGCTGGAGCCGTTGGTGGTCGTGCCGTTCATGGTCGGACCCCCGTTATCGCTAATGAACAAGATGAGCGTGCGCTCCTCTTGGCCACTTTCCTTCAGCGCCTGCCGAACCCGCCCGACATTGTCATCAAGGGCCGACATCATCGCCGCATAGGTCCGGCGCTTCTTGTCGGTAATGGACGCGAACTTCGCCAAACGCGCGTCGGTCGCGTCCATGGGCGTGTGCACGGCATTGAAGGCCAGGTACAGGAACCAAGGCTTGTCCTTATGCGCCCGGACGAAGGCCGAGGCCTCGCGCCCAAAGGCATCGGTGGTGTAGTCCATCTCCTTGACAGGTTCGGCCCCACGGAGGATGCCGCCCGTATTGAAATAGCTATGAGCTCCGCCGAGGAAGCCGAAGAATTCCGTGAAACCGCGGCGCGTCGGCGTCTGCTCGGGCTTCGCCCCAAGATGCCACTTGCCCACCATCCCCGTGGCATAACCGGCCTTGGCGAGGCGCTCGGGGAGGGTCGTCTCCGTCAGCGGCAGGCCGTTATTGCCGTTCGGATTATATTCATGGCCAAAACGGTTCTGCTGGCGGCCGGTGAGCAAGGCCGCACGCGTCGGCGAGCAATACGGGCCCGTGACATAGCCCTGCGTGCAGCGAACCCCAGCGGCGGCGAGCGCATCCAGGTGGGGCGTCGGGATGTCCTTGCAGCCATGGAAGCCGACGTCGGCGTAGCCCATGTCATCACCGATAATCAGGAGGATATTCGGGCGATCCGCCGCCGCGAGGGCGACGGCAAAGAAGAGGGCGAGGAAACGCATACAGGAGGGGTGACGCCACCTAAAGGTAAGGAACCTTTCAGGACAAGCCTGCACTCACGCCAGCAGGCCGTGCAGCACGTGCCCGTGGACGTCCGTAAGCCGCCGATCGATGCCGTTATTACGCAGGCTCAGCCGAGTATGGTCGATGCCCAGCTGGTGCAAAATGGTGGCGTGAACATCGTAAACCTGAGTGGGATTGGCCCGGTCGAGCGGCTTGAATCCCCACTGGTCGCTTTCGCCCAAGGTGGTGCCGCCCTTGATACCGCCCCCCGCCAGCCAATTGGTGAAGACGAAGGGATTATGATCGCGCCCCTTCCCGCCCTGCGACGAGGGCATCCGGCCGAACTCCGTCGTCCAAAGGATGATAGTATCATCGAACAAGCCGCGTTGCTTGAGGTCCTGAATGAAAGCGGCGATTCCACGTGACATCCCTAACGCTAACGGCCCATGGTCACGCTTAACGTCCTCATGGGAATCCCAGTTACGCCGGGGGAAGCCATTATCATTACCGCTCCATACCTGCACAAAGCGGACGCCTCGTTCCAACAGGCGACGGGCAGCGAGGCAACGTTGGCCGAATACAAAAGTCTCCTCCGCCTCGTTAATCTCCTTGGCCCAAGCCTGTGGCCCGCGCTCCAGTCCGTAGAGCTTCTGCACATGCGCCGGCTCGGCCTGAAGATCCAAAGCTTCCGGCGCGGCGAGCTGCATCCGTGCGGCCAACTCGTAGCTACGAATTCGGGCCTCGAGCCGCTGGTCGCCTGGACGGCTTGCGGCGTGAGCCTGATTCAGTTCCGCGAGGAGGGCTTGGGTCGCTGGTTCGCTGCCGGGACGCAACAGGCCAGCACCTTTACCAGGAAACAGGTCGGCCACGGGATTGGTCTTACCAGGCTGGATGATGGTCCCGCTGTGTTGGGACGGCAGAAAGGCCGCGTCCCAATTCTTCACCCCATTAGAGGCAAAACCCCGATGATCTGGCAGGACCACGAACGTCGGCAGGTTGTCGTTCTCCGAACCCAGCGCATAGCTCACCCAACACCCGGCGCCCGGGAACCCTGGTAACTGAAAGCCCGTGGACTGCAGTAAAGTTGCGGCACTATGGACGCCGGACTTCCCGACCATATTATGAATAAAAGCCATGTCGTCGACGACTGCGCCCAGCGGGGCGGAGACTTCGCTGAGCATCTTGCCCGAACGTCCGTAGGGCTGGAAGTTCCAGAACGGCCGCATCCACGGTCCCAAACCATTTTGGAAGGCTTCGACCTTCTCCCCGAAATCGCTGGGTTGTCCGTGGCGCTTGATCAGCTCGGGCTTGTAATCATAGAGGTCCAGATGACTCGCCGCCCCCGCCATAAAAAACTGGACGACCCGCTTGGCCTTGGGCGGATGATGCAAGCAACCCGTGAGCTTACCCGGCGAGGCCAGCGCCCGATCAGTCCCAAGGAGCGAAGCCAAGGCGAGGCCACCCAGACCGCCGCCCGCCTGCCAGAGAAAGTCGCGCCGGCTCAGCGCGGGCTGCGCGCAGAAGCGATGAAAGGGGGACGTGTTGCTCATCGCTTAATCGATGAAGGCGAACTCGTTGAGGTTGAAAAGCGCCCGGCAGGTAGCCGGCAAGCCTTGCTCGCGGGTGAAAACCACTAACCGCTCGAGCGTCGCAGCGGACGGTGGCCGTCCGAGCACCAGTTCATAGGCACGCGCCACTTGTGCCTTTACCTCGCCGCGTTCACGGACGACACGTTCAGCCAGGACGGTGGACTGCGTCAGCATGAAGCCATTGTTGAGTAAAGCCAGAGCCTGCAGGGCTGATAGGCTCTCGTTGCGCTTGTCGACGCGCATCGAAGGGTCGGCACAATCGAGCGAAGTCATCCAAGGCTGCGTTTGCGATCGCACCACGAAACGGTAAATTGACCGACGAAACGACCGTGGGTCGGCCGGGTCGGCTAAGTCATAGCGATAGTGCGGGGAATGCTCGGGCTGCTCGATCACGAAGTCTCGCCAGCCAGGGCCGCCCATCGAGAGGTCCAGCCGACCGCTCGCTTGTAACACGGCGTCGCGGAGTACTTCGGCCTCGAGCTTCCGCCGCTGCTGACGCCACAGCAAGGTGTTGTTCGCATCGAGACGGCTGGCGGCAGGATTGTCGTCCGACGACTGCCGGTACGTCGCACTGAGCACAATCTGGCGATGCAGGCGCTTCAGCGACCCGCCATGCGCGCGAAAATCCCCCGCCAACCAGTCCAACAATTCTGGATGCGTCGGAACCGCACCGTTACGTCCAAAATCATTAGCCGTTTCGACGATCCCTTGGCCGAAATGGTACTGCCAAATCCGGTTCACCGCGCTGCGCCAGAACAAGGGGTTGTCCTGATGGGTTAGCCACTGGGCTAGCGCGGCGCGGCGCTCCCCTTCGCCAGCCCCTGCAGGCAAGACAAAACGTGCAGGTGCGAACCCCAAGGCCGCCAGCGCCCCGGGGCCGACCTCACGCTGGGGTTGAGTCACTTGTCCACGGGCCAGCAAGAAAATCGGGCGAGGTCGGCCCCCTTGGGCTCCCGTCCCCGCGAACGCGCCCGAACCGGTATGAATGCCAGCGGCATAGACCAAGGCAGGCTTAGGGAGAGCGGCGATTTCCTTGGTGAGCTGGGCAAGTTCGTTGCGGCGGGCACGCAAGGCCTCGGCAACAGCAGGCGACGCGGCGGCCAACAGCAAACGATCGCGCTCGGCCTGCAATTGGGCGAGTTCGTCTGGCGACGGACGAACGGGGGCGAGTCCGTCGGTCAAGTTAACCTTCCGCCAGCGTGGCGTGGCCTCGATTGAATCCAACGCCTGGACCGGTCGACCTTGCGCGACGTTGCGACCATCCGTGGTCCGCACTTCCAGTTCCGCCAGCGCGAAGATAAAGTCGCCTTTGCGCGGAGCCAGTTGGACCGCCGTAACGCGCACGTAGCGGCCAGTGACGACGTCCTCCGGCTCAATCGGCACCACGTACGGCGTCAGGCCAGGGTTGGGCAGATCCGCCATGAAGCGTTGGTCGTGGCCGCGCCAGAGGAGCTGGACGCCTTGGCGGAATGCTGGGTCGTCACTGACTTCGACCTTAAAACGGACCGGAAAGCCAAAGCCCGCCCCGATACCATTGAAGTCATCGTAGCAGGGCGAGAGCACGACGCGGGCCAGCTCGAAGCGTTGCCCCAAGTCCACCTGCACCCATTTCACGGTTTGGGCCTGCTTCGAGACTTGGGCATGGTAGCCGAAATCCGGGGTCGGGTTGCCCGTCTTGGCGGCGGCCGTCTTTGAGATCCCTTCGATGCGACGGGTCAGCGCGGCATAAGCCTCACCTGCTTGAGCACCCAACGTGGCCTCAGCCTGCCGAACCTGTGCGCTCAAGTCTTTCTGCTGCCGCACTAGCTGCGCTGCCGTGGTATTGGTGGCATCATCGAGGTAATAGGGCCGATCAGTCCGATCCAAAGCGGCGAACACCGCTTGAAGGCTATAATAATCTTCCTGCGTGATGGGGTCGAACTTGTGGTTATGGCATTGCGCACAATGCGCAGTGAGGCTCGTGAAGGTCCCTAAGGTATTCGCCAACATGTCATCACGGTCGAGATGCCGCGTTAACTTACCATCCACCTTCGTCTCCGGCACTTCGGCATGACCGATGAAATCCCAAGGCCCGGCCGCCAAAAAGCCCAGCGCCTCGATGCCATCGCGCGTCCCGGGAAATAAAGCGTCCCCCGCGACCTGCTCCTGCACGAAGCGGGCGTATGGCTTGTCGGCGTTAAGGGCGCGAATGACATAGTCCCGATAGGCCCAGGCATGTTCACGGGGCTTATCCTTATCGTAGCCGTGCGTGTCGCCGTAGTGCACGGTATCCAGCCAATGCCGTGCCCAACGCTCGCCGTAACGCGGTGAAGCGAGCAGCCGATCCACCAAGCGCTCATAGGCCAGCGGCGAGGAGTCGGCGAGGAAGGCCGCGGTTTCCTCGGGCGTCGGCGGCAGGCCCGTCAGGTCAACGGTGACGCGGCGGACTAAGGTAGCGGCGGGTGCTGGGGCGGCGGGCTGCAAACCACGCTCGGTGAGTTTAGCACGCACGAAACTGTCAATCTTAGCGGACCCATCAACCGCCGGCTGCGGCGAAGGGAGGGGTCGCCAAGACCACCAATCCAGTGGTTTAGCGAGAACGACATCCGCCGTTGCCGGCCACACGGCGCCTTCGGCAATCCATGCGCGCAAGGTAGCCTGTTCGGACACCGTCAGGAGGTCCCCCTTGGGCGGCATGCGCATCTCCCGATCCTCCCCGGAGACGAAACGCAGTAACGGACTACGGTCAGGCTGACCCGGCACGATATTAGGTGCGTGCGCTTCGCCTCCATGCAAAGCGACCTGGCTGGCGTCTAGGCGAAAGCCACTCTTTTGTTTTTCCGGACCATGACACTTGAAGCATTTCGCCTCGAAGATTGGGCGAACCTCACGGAGAAAATCCACCGGGCCGCCGACCACCGTTGAACAGCATAAAGCCCATGCGGCGAAAGCCGCATAAGCATTCAGGGTTAGCCGGGGTCTGGCCATCCTGGGTAAACTAGCCCACGACCAACGCTTACCAAGTCGAAACCACCAACGGCCACAGAAGTCCCGCGCTCAGCGAAAGTTCTTAAGCTCCGCCCCGCTTAAGCCCCCCCTTTACAGGAAGAGCGGCTTGATGTGGCGGTCGAAGAGGTTGCCGGTGACGTTGCGGGCGCAGGACTCGCGGCAGGCCTTGAGCTGCTCGAGGTAGCGCGGGCCCATCTTGGCGGCGACCTTGAAGCCGACGTGGATCAGCTGGCGGATGTGCGCGTTGTAGAGCGGGTTCTTCTGGTCGTGGCGCAG
>CALQIY020000076.1 GCA_943330755.2 Opitutus sp. GAS368 | reverse complement strand
TTCTTCCCGCCGAGGATGTGGTGGGGCGTTGGTTTGATAACGCTGGCAATTACCACCTCCGCACGGAGCTCTCGGCCACCTTCCTGCAGCACGATGACAGCTTCTGCCTCAATCACGTGCTCTTCGATGATTGGTTTGTATCCTCCCTCGCGCCCGACCAGTCCGCGTGGAATCGGCTGGGCGCTTCGGCCGCGGGTAGTCAGGTCGTCGCTGAACTCAAGCTGTCCTATCAAAAGTATCTGGCGGGGAAGTCGCTGCCGAATGCTTGCTATCGTTTGAGTGCGGACGCCGCGGAGTTCTCTCCCGACAGTGTCGACGCAACGAAATTCCCCGATGCCTACCTTCGCTTCGGGGCGTACCTCACCGTGCCAGGACAGTTTAACGTCAATAGTTGCTCGGTGCCGGCTTGGCGGGCGGTGCTGGGACATTTGCGCGACCAGCAGGTTCCGGTGGCTAAGACCGCGTCGGGTGAGGTCGCCCTCGAGAAGTCGCGCCACCCGCTTCCGCGGATGTTACCGTCCCCCGAGGCGGCGACCGGGAGCGGCACGGCGGCCGCGGCCTTGACGGGTTTTGCGGCCCTGACGGATGCCCAGCTGGATCAACTCGCCGTTGAAATCGTTAAGCAGGTGCGGGCGCGTGGCCCCTTCCTCTCGCTCTCCGAGTTCATCAACCGCCGCCTGCGTCTGTTCGATGGCACCGACAAGGATTTGGCGCTCAATGGTGCCCTGCAGGCGGCTTTGAAGGCCTTAGAGCAATCACCGGCCCTCCATCCCGCCGCGCGGGCCGCTGCGCTCGGCAAGCCCACGACCCCGCCGACGGATGCGCGGTTATCGCCGGCGGGCTACCCGAGCGATTATATTAATCCACGTGCCTCGGTGGGCAACTCGACGCACGGTTTGCCCGGCTGGCCGCGGCAGGCCGATTTACTGCGGGGCTTGGCCCCTATTATCTCTGTCCGCGATGACACCTTCATTGTCCGGTGCTTGGGCGAGTCCCCGCACGGCGAGGGCACGGCCCGCGCCTGGTGTGAAGCGGTCTATCAACGCGTCCCCGAATACGTCGACAACCGCATTCCAGCTTATGAAGCCCCCTTAGGCAATAAGCCCGATCCGACCAAGCCCACCGTCGGCTTAGTGAACACTGTGCTGGGTCGCCGCGTGAAGTTAGTGTCTTTTCGTTGGCTGCGTTTCGACGAAATCTAAACCCTGGGTAGCGGCGGGTTTTTCTCGCCAACTCGCCTGGTTGCTTGCCTCCTGTGGGGACTTGGAACCTGCGCCCACCATTCGTTCGGAAATCGGACCCACGCTCAAGCTGGCGGTCCCCATCATGCTTGGGATGTTGGGCTACGGGTTGATGTTCTACGTCGACGTCGCCATGGCCGGCCATTTGGGCGAAACGGCCCTCGCGGCCTCGGCGTTGGCTTCCAACCTCAGCTACATTCCGTACGTTTTCGGCATCGGGGTGGTTGGAGCGGTCGCGGTCTATCAGTCGCAGGATAATGGCGCCGGCGTGGAAGAGTCCGCCCCCGCCATCTTGCGCCATGGTATGGCGCTGGCGCTGGCGCTCGGCGTGGTCACCGCCGTCTTGAGCCATGCCCTCGTCGGCTATCTTCCGCTCCTGGGTTCCGCTCCCGAGGTCACCGCGGAAGCCCATGATTTCTTCATCCTGATGTCCTGGTCGATGATCCCGGGCTTGTTGTTCCATGCCTTGCGTGGTCATCGCGATTCGCAGCATCAGCCGTGGATTTCCTTGGTCTGGCTCTCCGTGGGTATCCTTGCGAACATCCTCTTGAACTGGCTTTGGATGTTCGGCCACTGGGGCTTTCCGGCCATGGGTCTGGCCGGAGCCGGCTGGGCTACCTTGGTCGCTCGCTGCGTGATGCTCATCGGCCTATGGTTCACCCCGGGACGGGGTGAGGTCCGTTGGATGGATGGGCTGCAACTCGCGGTCTTCCGTCGCTTGCTCCAGACCGGTTGGCCGGCTGGCCTGCATAGCTTAAGCGAAGTCGGCATCTTCGCGATCGTCCCGATCATGGCGGGTTGGCTTTCATCCACCGCGCAGGCGGCGCACCAAGTCGCCATCAGCACCGCCTCGGCGGCGTTCATGTTGCCCTTGGGCTTAGGCATCGCGGCCGGTATTCGGGTGGGTGAAGCCTACGGGGCCAAGGACCCGCGGCGCGTCCAGGCGATCGGCCACGGGGCTTTGATCTTGGGCGGCCTCATCATGTCCCTTTACGGGCTCGTGATGGTCCTCTCACGGCCTTGGTTGATGCAGACCTATGGCGTGGCGGGAACCGAGATCGCCACGGTCGCCTCGACGCTCTTGATCTTTGCGGCGCTCTGGGCTCCCTTCGACGGGTTGCAGGTCGTCGCGGCTTACCTGCTGCGCTCCGTCAACTGCGCGGCTTGGGCTTCGTGGAGCGTTTTCCTGGTCTATTGGCTCTTCTGCCTGCCGTTCTCCTTGGCCTTGGCTTTTCCGCGTGGTTTCACGCTCTTCGGCGTTCCGGTGGGCTGGTATGGTCTCGGTCCATCGGGCATCTGGATTTCCTTGGCGACCGGCTTGACGCTCGTGGCCCTGGCGATGACCTGGAAGTTCCGTCGCGTTGCCCACTCCGGGCTAAGCGCTTCTTAACCGGGCACAAAAAAACCGGCCTTGCGGCCGGTTTCAGGAGCGAACTCTCGTTCGGCTTAGAGCGAACAGGCCGTCGAAGCGACCGGGACGATCTCAACCTTGCGGTGTTCGCTGTCCCACTTCACGAGGCCGTCGGCCTTGGCGAAGAGGGTGTGGTCGCGACCCATACCCACGTTGCGGCCGGCACGCATCTGCGTACCGCGCTGGCGGATGAGGATGGAACCGGCAGAGGCGAATTCGCCGCTGTAGAGTTTGACGCCGAGGCGCTTGGAGCGGGAATCGCGGCCGTTGCTGGAAGTGCCGCCACCTTTCTTTGTTGCCATGGTAGTATCTGGTTAAAAGGGGTTAATTAGGCGGAGATGGTCTCGACCTTGATCACGGACAGCTCTTGGCGGTGGCCGCGACGACGGTAGTAGCCCTTACGACGGCGGTGCTTGAAGATGTCGATCTTCTCGCCGCGCTTGTTCTCCAGGATCTTGGCGGTCACGGTCGCGCCAGCGACGGTGGGGGTGCCGATCTTCGCAGAGGCGCCTTCCCCCACGAGGAGGACTTGGTCAAAGGTGAGGGTATCCCCTTTGTTCTTACCAGGGTACTGGTTAACAATGAGAACGTCGCCTTGCTTGACGGTGAACTGGCGACCGGAGGTGATAAATGTGGCCTTCATGGCTGTCGGAAGGTCGGAGCAAACGGAGGGAAGGGGGGTTGGCAAGGGGATTTTAGGTCCGGGGGCGATTAAACCCAGAAATACCCCCAGGAATGTGGTTAGAAGGCCTAAAAGGCCGTTTTTCGCTAAAAACATTTGATTCGGGCTTTCCTGCCCCCTCCCCCCCGCCACAGTCAGACCCATGAACCCGTTTCAATCCAGCCCCCAGTCTTTTGAGGATTTACCTGATAAGGATGAGGAATTGTCGCGGGAACTGACCCGTAACCTCGCCAAGGGGCCGACGATTCACCCTAGCGCCTTCGTCCATCCTAAGGCCGTGGTCATTGGTAATGTGACGGTGGGCGCCAAGGCCAGCCTCTGGCCCTGCGCGGTCCTGCGGGGCGATATCGCCCCGATCAGCGTGGGTGATGGCACGAATATTCAAGATGGCGCCGTCGTCCACGTGGCGGATCGGCTGCCCGCCCTGATCGGTCAGCGCGTGACGGTCGGACATCTGGCCATGATCCATGCATGTACGATCGGTGATGAATGTCTGATCGGCATGCATGCGACGATCCTCGACGGCGCCGTCATCGGGCCGCGTTGCATCATCGGTGCCGGGGCCTTGGTCACCAAAGGCACCATCATTCCGTCCGGGTCGATGGTGTTGGGTTCGCCCGCCAAGGTGGTGCGTCCGTTGACGGCGGCCGAGCAGGCAAGCTTGCCCGGTTGGGCCGAGAAATACGTGAAGGTCGCCGCGCATCACCGCCGTTTCGAGTGACCAGCCCCGGCGTCCAGTCGGTGGAAGTCATCCTGGGTCCAGAGGCCTGGCGCCCGCGGCGTGATGCGCATCAAGCCCGTGGGGCGGCGCTCGGGGAGGCGCGTCGGCAGCGCGCCCTCGCCGGCGTGCGCGAACCCATCGAAGATTTCCTCTTCACGTATTACCCGTTCCGCTTGAGCGCGCTGTCGCGGTGGACGCCCGGCGCGCGCGTGGCGTTGGCCGCGGCCGATGAGCTGTTGACGGATGCGCGCTTTCAGCGGGGCCCCGATGGATTGGTGCGCGTCGCGGCGCCGGATGCACTGCAGCGTGGCCGCTTGGCGTTCGCGCGGGACCTCTGCGTCGCCATCGCGGGTCGCCCCGCATTCCTCGGGTGCTTTGGGCTGCACGAATGGGCGATGGTCTACCAGCAGGCGGCGGAACGCCGTCACCAAGGGTGGCCGCTCCGGCTCGGGCCCGAAGGCACCGATGCGGTCGTGCGCGCCTTGCCGATCCGCTGCACCCATTACGATGCCTTCCGTTTCTTCACGCCGCCCGCGCGGCCGTTGAACAAGCACAATCCGGATCTCGATGGTCGCTTGGTGAACGAACAGCCCGGCTGCGTGCACGTCACGATGGATCTCTACAAGTGGGCGATGAAGTCGGCGCCGTGGGTGCCCGCCGAACTGGCCGCCGATTGCTTCGAGCTCGCCCGCGATGCGCGCTCCGTCGACATGCGCGCCAGTCCTTATGACTTCTCCGCCGTCGGCCTCGCGCCGATCTGCATTGAGACGCTGGAAGGCCGCAGTGAGTACGAGCAGGAGCAACGTCGGCTCACAAAAAAGGCGGAACCCTTGCGGGCCCGCCTGGTCGCGGCGCTGAACGATGCGCTCAGCGTCTCGGTGCAGTGATCAGGGCAGCTGCTCGACCTTGATGTCCTTGTAGTCGACCTTGCAGCCCGGGTCGTGGGCCTGCAGGGCGAACGTGCCCGTGCCGAGCTTGCGGCCGGCCATACCCTTCGGCGGAGTCCAATCGGCGGGCTCGGTGAAGTCGACGGTCTGCTTGCCGTTGATCCAAATCTGGATGCGCTTGCCTTCGACGCGGATGCGGTAGTCGAACCACTCGTCGTCCGGCGCCGGCGCGACGTCCATGACGTCCTTCACGGCGTAGAGGCCGCCGGTCTTCTTCTTGTCGCCGTGCGTGGCGTTCACTTGGCACTCATAGCCGGCGGATGGCCAGCCAGCGTCCTGGTAGGCGGTGTGGAAGTAGATGCCCGAGTTGGCACCCTTGTAGGTCTTCACCTTGGCGGTGAACTCGAAGTTCTTGAAGGAGGCCTTGCCGTCGGCGCCGACGTAGTAGAGATGGCCTTGGCCGCCGCGAACCTGCAGCACGCCGTCGGCGACCTTGTAGGTGCCTTCCGGGGAGTTCTTCGAAGGCTTCCAGCCCGCGAGGGACTTGCCGTCGAAGAGGGTGACGGCGTCGGCGGCGAAGCCGGCGGCGGCGGTGAGAAGGACGCACGCCGTGGCGGCGAGGGTCCGGAGGGAGGCACGGGGTAACATGACGGCCTTAAGCAAAGCCGTTCCCCGCCAGTTCGGAAGTCTTAACTTAGCTGAAGACCTTGATGCCGGCCTCGCGCATCTCGATCAGGCGCTTCTTCAGCGTCGAACGGTTGATGCCGAGGATCATGGCGGAGCGTAGTTGGTTGCCGCGCGTCTCCTCCATGGCCCGGCGGATCATTTCCACTTCGATCACGCTGAGGATGTTCTTGCCGTCGTTCAGCCGATTCTGGCGGTAGATGGCCTCGTAGGCGGCGGCCATCGAAGCACCGGCAGCGGTGGTCTCGGCCAGCGGCGCGGCGGCGGGGGCCGCGGCGAAACTCGGGGCGGCGGCGGGAGCGGTCGGCGGCGCGGCGCGGCGCGGGTTCAGCACTTCCTGCGGGAGGTCCTTGGCGAGGATGGTCTCGCCCTTGGCGAGGACGTTGGCGCGCTGCACGACGTTCTCGAGCTCGCGGACGTTGCCCGGCCAGTCGTGCGCCATGAGCGCGTCGAGGGCTTCGTTGGAGAGGCGCTTCGGACGCAGCTTCTTCGCCGCGGCCTGACGCTGCAGCATGTAGTCGATGAGCAGCGGGATGTCGTCCTTGCGGTGACGGAGGGCCGGCAGGCGGATGCGGAAGACGTTGAGGCGGTAGAAGAGGTCTTCGCGGAACTGGCGCGCGGCGACCATGGCTTCGAGGTCCTTGTTCGTCGCGGCGACGAGGCGCACGCTCACCTTCAGCGTCGTCGTGCCACCCACGCGCTGGATCTCGCCGTCCTGGATGGCGCGGAGGACTTTCGTCTGGGTCGGGAGCGACATGTCCCCGATTTCATCGAGGAAAATCGTGCCGCCATCGCAGAGTTCGAACTTGCCGGGCTTCATCGCCGCCGCGCCGGTGAAGGCGCCCTTTTCGTGGCCGAACAGTTCGGATTCGATCAGGTTTTCCGGGATGGCCGCGCAATTGACGGCCATGAACGGACCTTTCGCGCGCAAGGAGTGCTGGGCGATGCAACGGGCGACGAGCTCCTTGCCGGTGCCGCTTTCGCCGGTGATGAGGACGGTGGCGTCGCTCGCGGCGACCTGGCCGATCGACTTCAGGACTTCCTGCATCGGTTCGGAACTGCCCACGATGCCTTCCTTGTAGTCGGCGGGGTTGACGAGCGAGCGCGCCGACTTGCCCGCGGAGGCGAGGTCGCGCCGGGCACCGAGGGCGCGGTCGACCAGCGCGATGAGCTTCGCCTGGTCAAAGGGCTTCATGACGTAATCATAGGCGCCGAACTTCATCGCCTCGATCGCGGTCTGGGTCGTGCCGAACGCGGTCATCAGAATCACCATCGCCTGCGGCTGCGCGCCGCGGAGCATCTGCAACGTTTCGATGCCAGTCATCCCGCCCATGCGGTTGTCGAGGAGGATGACGTCGGGCTGGTCGCGCTTCGCGAGCGCGACGCCGGTCTCGCCGCTGTCGGCTTCGATCACCGTGTGACCCTGGCCAGCGAGCGCGCGCTTGAGCGAGTAGCGCAGGTCTTTGTCGTCATCGATGACGAGAACTTTGGCTGGAACGGGGGAACTCATGGATAAAAGTAGGCAGAAAGCGTGCCAGAGAGCGGAGGATCCTACTTTTGTCCTTAAAAGGACTAAGCGCAATAGGCCTGTGTCTATTTTTAGGCAAATTCAGTTCCAAATGGCCTTTGCAGGGCTTTTTTATGGGTTTAACTTGGGGTGTGCTCAAAGCCCTCCGCCGCTTCGTTTTGATTTCGTCCGCCCTTTTGGCGGCCTTTGGGGTCCTCAGTAACGTGTGGCTTTGGTCCGCCGGGGTGGGTCGGTCGTACAGCCGCCTGGAGCAAGTTCCACCGGGATCCGTCCTGGTCCTGCTCGGTACAAACGAGTTCGTCGGGCAAACCACGATTCCCACCGGCACCTATCGTCCACGCATCGTGGCAGCAGCGGAGCTCGCCAAGTCAGGTCGGGTGAAGGTGGCCATCGTCTCGGGAATCGAATCCCAGACTTTCACCATGGCCCGCGACCTGCGGGCCGCCGGCGTCACTTGTCCGATCGTCCGCGACCCTTACGGCTGGCGCACGCTCGACTCGGTTCATCGGGTGGCGGCCGCTTACCCCGGCGAGCCGGTGGTCTTCGTTTCGCAAGGTTGGCATTGCGACCGAGCGCTATGGATGTCGGACCGGCTGCCGCTGCGCGCCTGTGCTTACCCGGCGGCGTTCGGGGAAGGCTGGCGCCCACTCTGGGGCGCCGCCCGCGATTTGCTCGCCAAGCCGAAGGCGGTTTGGGATTGGCTGACCGGAAGCGAACTCTCCACGCCGCAACCGGTCGCCACGGGTAACGTACCGGTGCGCTGATCAGGCCCTTTCGTGGCGGCCATCGCTGCGGCGGAGCAGGTAACCCTTGATTTCCAGCAGGGTCAACGCGACCGCCGCCTCGGCTTGGGAGCACCGCGTGCGTTCCGCCAGGGATTCGGAGTCATGCGCGGTGCCGCCCCCGAAATGCTTGAGCCAACGGGCGTCCGCCGCATCGAGCTTTTCCAACGGCAAGGTCAGTTGGCCGCGCGCTTCGCCGAGTTCGGCCAAGATGTCATCGAGCGAGGAGACCAAGGTGGCCCCATCGCGAATGAGCGCGTGGCAACCGCGGCTGGTGGGGCTATCCACGCGGCCGGGGAGGGCGCAGAGCACCTTGCCTTGTTCGCCGGCGAAACGCGCCGTGATCATGCTGCCGCCGTCCACATCGGTTTCGACCACGATGACGGCGCGGGCGAGCCCAGCGACGATGCGGTTGCGTTGCGGGAAACTTTGCCGGTCCGCCGGCCGGCCCAGCGGAAACTCCGAGAGCACGCAACCACGCGCGGTCATGCGTTGCCGGAGCTTCAAGGCTTCCGGCGGGTACGTGAGGTCAAGCCCGTGCCCCAAGACCGCGGCGGTGCGCCCGTCCGCTTCCAAGGCCCCTTCATGGGCCGCGAAATCGATACCCCGAGCGAGGCCGCTGACGATCCACCAGCCGAGCTTGGCCAGGTCGCGCGCCAAACTGCGCGCGAGGCCCGCGCCGTAGGGCGTGCAATGCCGCGAGCCGATGATGGCGATCGCCCGTTCATCGGGGATGGCCGCGCCCTCCATGTAGAGGACCAGCGGGGCATCCCAGAGTTGGCGCAGCGTCGCGGGCCATACCGTATCGGCCTCATGCAGGATGCGATAGTTCAGGGCGCTCGCGCGCTCCATTTCGGCCGCATAGTCGAAGTCGCGGTGAAGCAGGCTGGCCACCATCGGACCGGTGAGCCCCTTGACCTGCTGCAACGCTTTCGCCTCCGCGGAGAGAGCCCGCCGCAAATCGCCACCAAAAGCCTCCTGCAGCCGGCGGGCGGACACCGGGCCGATGCCCCCGAGTCCGTTGAGGAGGAGTCGAAGCGTGCGCAGGTCGGAAGGCAACGGGTGCATCCCGCCGATTCGTGGTGCGTTCAGCGTCCGAGCAAGACCTGCGATAACCTAGGGAGAAGGTCCGTGGTGCGGATGGCTTCTTCCCCTCTTTGCCGCCTGAGGAGATCCGCAGCTTGCGCGTGCCACGTGACGGCGGCGACGACCGCATCGAACGCCGTCAGGCCCAATCGGCGCCTTCGCGCGAGCACCGCGGCGACCATGCCGGCCAAGAGGTCGCCCGAGCCACCGCGCGCCAGGACGGGGCCGCCGAAAGGAATGTGCACCACCCGGCGGCCATCCGTCACGGCGGTCAGCGGTCCCTTGAGTACGACCAAGGTGCGCGTGCGGCGCGCGTAAGCCAGGCCGTGGGCTACCGTCAGCGGCTTGCCGCTTAGGCGGAGGAATTCGCCTGCATGCGGGAGCAAGACGGTGACGCCCCGGCGTGCGCGAACAGCGTGGACGACTTCCGGCCGCAAGGCATCGGCATCGAGGACGCGGTCACCGATGAAAGCAGCGAGGAGCGTTTGCAGGTAAGCGACGGCTTCCGAGCCCATGCCCGAACCCGTGAGCAGCACATCCTTGTTCGTTAAGGTGGCTGGGTTGGGTTGTTCAGCGAGCGTCCCCGCCGCGTTGGTCTCCAGGCCACGCCACATGGCTTCCGGGTAGGCGACG
>CALQIY020000075.1 GCA_943330755.2 Opitutus sp. GAS368 | reverse complement strand
TGGCGGCCGGGTGGTCCACCAGCGCGAGCATGGCATGGCGCCCGGCACGCGCATCGAAGTCGCCAATCTTTTCCATCCGGTCCCGGCGCGCCTGAAGTTCCTGAAGTCCGATGAGACCGAGGCTGCGCATATCATCCGCCTCGTGCGCTTGTACGCCGTCTCACACCCGCAGGTGGGTTTCCTGCTGCGTGAAGACGGCCGCGAAATTTTCCGTTCCCCCGGCAACGTCCCGTTGCTGGACCGCGTCCGGGAAATCTGGGGCCGCCAGGTCGCCGATGAAGTCAGCCTGATGCCGGTCTTCGAGCGCGACGGAATGCGCCTGAGCGGGTTGTTGGGCAAGCCCGGCGTGAGCCGTGGCACGCGCCAGGACCTCGTCACCGTGGTCAACGGCCGTCCCGTCGATAGCCGGACGATGGCCTTCGCGCTGACGGAGAGCTACCACACGCTCATTCCGAAGGGTCGCTACCCTTTGGCTTTCGCTTTCCTCGAGATCGACCCGGCTTGGGTCGACGTGAACGTGCATCCCGCCAAACGCGAGGTGCGTTTCCGCGACGAGGCGCGCGTCCGGGGTTTCCTCATCCAGTCGGTCCTCTCGGTGCTGCAGGCCCGCATGGACGACGGTTTGCCCGCGACGACGATTCCGGCCATCACGCCGCCGTCGGCGCCATCGACCGTTGCCCCGCTGGCTGCCCCTGGGGCAACTTCGGTGGTCAGCCCAGCGCCGACCGCGGCGTATGTGCCCCCCGTTTCGATGCCGCCCGCGGCGGCGCCAGCCTCCGGCAGTTCGCTGCGCCTCGGCTGGCGTCTGCTGGCGCGCTTGCGCGAAGAGCGCGCGGCCTTCGAAACCCCGACGGGCCTGGCCATCCTCGATATCGGCGCCGCCCACCAGCGCGTGCTCTACGAAGATATCCTTCGGCAGTTCTCGGAGCGTAAGCCTATCAGCCAGCCCTTGCTGGTGCCCTTGACCATCGAACTCGAGCCGCTGCCGGCGGCGGTGCTGAAGGAACGCATGGGGCTGCTGCAGGATGCGGGCTTCGATTTCGAGGAATACGGACGCAACTTCTGGCGCGTGGGCGCCTTGCCGATCTGGTTGGATCCGGCCGACGCGCTGGGCTTCCTGCGTGACCTGCTGGCCGAGATGGCCCGGCGGGAAGGGGACTTTGGTCGCCCCGCCTTGGCTTACGACGCCTTGGCCCGCCTAGCGGTCAACAAGGCCCGCCGGAAGGGCGATGCCTTGGCCGATGGCGAGCTGCTGGAGCTCGTCCAAGCGCTCTTCCGCACCGCGCAGCCCGGAACGGACCCGAAGGGCCGCCGGACGTTCGTGGAGTGGACGGACGCCGACCTTGGCCGGCGTTTCGGCTGATCAGCGACGCCCGCCTTTGCGGCGTTGCTTCGCGGGCGCCGGCTTGCCGGTCCGCAGGGCTTCGATCTGGTCGCGCAACATCGCCGCCTTCTCGAACTGCAGTTCATCCGCCGCCTCGAGCATCTCCGTTTCAAGGTCGGCTAAGACGCGCGCCACATCGCGGTCATCGGTGCCTTCGGCCACCGCGAGCAGCGCTTCTTCTTCGTCGACGAGGCTTTCCTCGATGGCTCGGACCGTGCTCTTGGGCGTGATGCCATGCTTCACGTTGTAGGCCTGCTGGCGCTTGCGCCGATCGCCGCAGATGGTCAGCGCCCGCGTCAACGACTTCGTCATCACATCGGCGTAGAGCAGCACCTTGCCATCGACGTGACGGGCCGCGCGGCCGGAGGTCTGGATGAGGCTCGTCTCGCTGCGCAGGAAGCCTTCCTTGTCCGCGTCGAGGATGCCGACCAAGGCCACTTCAGGCAGGTCGAGGCCTTCGCGGAGCAGGTTGACCCCGACGAGGACGTCGAACTTGCCGGCCCGGAGGCGGCGCAGGATCTCCACGCGCTCGATGGCGTCGATGTCGGAGTGGAGGTATTCGACCTTCAGCCCATGCTCGCGCATGAACTGGGAAAGGTCCTCGGACATCCGCTTCGTGAGCGTCGTGACCAGCGTGCGCCACCCGAGGCCGGCGACGCGCTTGGCTTCGCCGATGATGTCTTCGACCTGCCCGCGGATGGGCCGGACCTCCATGATGGGGTCGAGCAGGCCGGTCGGGCGGATGACCTGTTCGGCGATGACGCTGGAGACCTTGTATTCATGCGGCGCCGGCGTGGCCGAGACGTAGACCGTCTGGCCGGAAATCGCATCGAACTCTTCGGGCCGCAGCGGGCGGTTCTCCATGGCGGAGGGCAGGCGGAAGCCGAAATCGACGAGCTTTTCTTTGCGGGCGCGGTCGCCGTGGTACATCCCGCCGATCTGCGAGACCGAGACGTGGCTTTCGTCGATGAAGACCAGCCGGTCTTCGGGGAAGAAGTCCAGGAGACAATGGGGACGCTCGCCGGGCCGCCGTCCTGCCATGTGCATCGAGTAGTTTTCGATGCCCGAGCAGAAGCCCGTTTCGCGCAGCATCTCGAGGTCGTGTTCGACGCGCATGCGGATCCGTTGGGCTTCGATGAGCCGGTTGGATTTCTCGAAGAACGCGACCCGCTCCTCGAGCTCCGCCCGGATGGCCTCCGCCGCCGTCTTCACGCGGGCCGCCGAGGTCACGTATTGGTTCGCCGGGTAGAGGTCGAACTTGTCGAGCGTCTTGCCCGGGCGCACGGTGACGGCGTCCAGTTCCCGGATCTGCTCCAGCGTATCGCCCCAGAACTCCAGCCGGATGGCCGATTCCATGTAGGCCGGCCAGATGTCGATGGTCTCACCGCGGGCGCGGAAGGTGCAACGCTCGAGGATGGCGTCGTTGCGCGAGTATTGGTTGGCGACCAGGCGGGTCAGGAGCTCGTCCCGCTTGATGACCAAGCCTTGGCGCAGCGGGATCATCAGCGCCAGGAAGTCTTCGGGCGAGCCCAAGCCGTAGATGCAGGAGACCGAGGCGATCACGATCACGTCGCGCCGGGAGAGCAGGGCGCTGCTGGCGCTGATGCGCATGCGCTCGATGTCCTCGTTGATGGCGGAGTCCTTCTCGATGAACGTGTCCGTCTGCGGGACGTAGGCCTCGGGCTGGTAGTAGTCGTAGTAGCTGACGAAGTATTCGACCGCGTTCTCGGGGAAGAAGTGCTTGAACTCCGAGTAGAGCTGGGCCGCCAACGTCTTGTTGTGCGAGATGATCAGCGCCGGCCGTTGCTGGCGGGCGATCAGGTTCGCCATCGTGAACGTCTTGCCCGACCCCGTCACCCCGAGCAGCGTCTGGCGCGCGTTCCCCGCCGTGAGGGACGCATCCAAGGCCGCGATGGCCGATGGCTGGTCGCCCATCGGTTGGTAATCGGAATGCAGGCGAAACTCCATGCCGCTTAGTCGAGCCGACCGCGCACGAGCCAGCCTGCGTCGACCTCCGAGAGGTCCTGCACGATGCGATGCGCCTTCTGCGGGAGGAGGGCTTCCCGCGTATTCGTGGTCGCCAAGGCGATGGTGATGAACCCGCCGGCGAGGCCGGCTTGGATGCCCGAGAAAGAATCCTCGAACACGAACGAAGCCGCGGGGTCGCCGTTGGCCAAGGCGCAGGCCTTGAGGAAGACCTCGGGGTCGGGCTTGCCGCGGGAGACGTCTTCGCTGCTGACCGCGCCTTGGAAGAAGACGCCCAGCCCGAAGAGCTCGAACGCCAGCGCGAGGTTCTCCTTCTGGGTCGACGTGCCGATGACGCACGGGATGCCGGCGGCCTGGAGGGCGCGGAGCAGGTCGAAGACGCCGGGCAGGACCCGGATGTGGCCTTGGCGGGCGATGACGCGGTAGAGCTCTTCCTTGCGGTAGGACAGGCGGCGGACCTCCGCCGGGTCGCGCGTCCACTGCAGGATGTCGGGGATGATGAGTTCGTTCCGCTTGCCGAAGCCGCGGACGAAATGGTCCGCCGGCAAGGGGAGCTTCTCCTCGACGGCGAGCTGCTCCCAGGAGCGTTCGTGCGCGACGGCGGAGTCGACGACGACCCCATCCCAATCAAAGACGGCGACGGTGCGGCCCATGGCTCAGTGCTTGTCCCAGGCGAGGGTGACCTTGACCGGGCGATGCTCCCAGACGTTGAGCGGTTCGAAGATCTGGCCCGGGGCCAGGATGTTGTTCGGGTCGAGGGCGTGCTTGACCGCCAGCATCGCGCCGATTTCCGCGGGCGAGTGCTGCAGCCGTAGGAAGGGCGACTTCGCGATGCCGATGCCGTGTTCGCCGGTGATGGCGCCGCCCAGTTCGACGACCTTGCGCATGACCTCGTAGATCGCCTGCTCGGCCTTGCGGCAGTGCTCGGGATTGTCGCGGTCGTACATGATGTGCACGTGGAAGTTCCCATCGGCCGCGTGACCGAAGGTCGGCGTCGCGAGGCCGACGCGGTCGCGGACCTCGCGGGTGTAGCGGATCAGCTCCACGTAGCTGCGGAACGGCACCACGATGTCCTCGTTCAGCTTGGCGTTGCCCAAGGCGTACATCGCCTGCGAGCACGTCCGGCGGATGTCCCAGAGCGCTTCGGCCTCGGCTTCGACGTCGGTCTCGCGGAAAGCCACGGCATACTGGGCGATCCACGCGCGGACCTTCACCGCGTCTTCGGCGAGGGCGGCGGGGTGGCCGTCGATTTCGACGAGCAGGATGGCGTGGGTCTCTTCCACGCCGTGCAGTTCGGCCGTGGAGAAGACGCGGCTCCCGCGGCGCTTTTCGGCGGCCTCGACCGTCTGCGTGTCGAGGAACTCGAAGACCGCCGGGTTCACGCGCGCGCCCATCAAGGCGGCCGCGGCTTCGAGCGCGCCCTCATCGGTCCGGCAGGCCAGCAGGAACGTGCGGCGGGCCTTGGGCTTGTTGACGAGCTTGAGCGTGGCCTTGGTGATGACGCCGAGGGTCCCCTCCGAGCCGATCCAGAGGTCCCGGATGTTGAGCCCGCTGACGAACTTACGGAGCGGCGCCCCCCAGGTGACCTTCTCGCCCGTCGGGAGGAATCCTTCGAGCGCGTAGACGTGGTCGCGGACCACGCCGTACTTGGCGGCGCGGAGGCCACCGGCGTTCGTGGCGATGTTGCCGCCGATGCTGCAGTATTTCAGCGAAGACGGATCGGGCGGGAAGAAGAGCCCGTGTTCGGCGGCGAGCTCGTTGATGCGGGCCGTGATGGCGCCCGGCTGGACCGTCGCCATCGCCGAGATCGGGTCGATCTCGATCTTATCCCAGTGGTCGAGGTGGATGACCCAGCCACCGCGGATCGGCGAGCTCCCGCCGGTGTTGCCGGTGCCGCGGCCGCGGACGGTGACGGGGATCTTGTGTTCGTTGGCGAGCTGCAGGACGACGCCGATATCGTCTTCGACTTCCGGACGGATGACCGCCTCGGGCATGAAGGACAGGCGCATGTTGTCGAAGGAAGCCGCGAAGCACGTGGCCTCGTCGGTCTTGACCTTGGCGGCGCCCAGGCGGGCGAGCAGTGCCTGCGTGGCGGCAGGATGGGTGCGTACGGGAGTCGTCACGCCCCCTAACAAACACCCTTAGGCGATTTCCGCAAGCCACGCCGTGGCCTCGGCGTCGGACGGCATGCGCCAATCCCCGCGGGGCGAGAGGGCGACCGAGCCGACCTTCGGGCCATCGGGCATCACCGAACGCTTGTACTGTTGGCTGAAGAAACGGGTCAGGAAGGTGCGCAGCCAGTGGCGGATCTCCGTCTGGTCGTATTTGCCCGGGAAGGCATGCTCGGCCAGCCACAGCACCTTGGCCGGGCGGAAGCCGTTGCGGATCACGTGGTACAGGAAGAAGTCGTGCAGCTCGTAGGGGCCCACGAGCATTTCCGTCTGTTGGGCGATTTCGCCGTCGCCGCCCGGGGGCAGCAGTTCCGGGCTGACCGGGGTGGCGACGATATCCTCGAGCAAGGCGCGTTCATGCCCGACGTGGCGGGCGTGCGCGGCCCAGGAGACCAAGTGACGGACCAGCGTCTTGGGGACGCCGATGTTCACGTGGTACATCGAGATGTGGTCCGCGTTGAAGGTGCACCAGCCGAGCGCGGCTTCGGATAGGTCGCCGGTGCCGACGACGAAGCCGCCGGCCTGGTTGGCGACGTCCATGAGCACCTGCGTGCGCTCGCGGGCTTGGGCGTTCTCGAAGGTGACGTCGTGCTTGCCGGGCGGATGCTGGATGTCGGCGAGGTGCTGTTCGACGGCGGCGCCGATGGGGATCTCGCGCGCGGTGACGCCGAGGGCCTCCATCAACTTGAGCGCGTTCATGCGCGTGCGGACCGTCGTGCCCGGGCCGGGCATGGTCACGCCGATGATGCCCTTGCGGTCCAGCCCGAGGCGGCCGAAGGCTTCGAGCAGCACCAACAAGGCGAGCGTGGAGTCGAGCCCGCCCGAGACGCCGATCACGACGTGGCGGGCGCCGGTGTGGCGCAGGCGGCGGGCGAGGCCGGTCGACTGGATGGCGAAGATTTCCTGGCTGTGTTCGTCGCGGCGATGCGCGTCCGAGGGGACGAAAGGATGCTGGCTGAAACGGCGGCGCAGCTTGGGCGTCGTGCCGGTCGGGTGACCCAGTTCGAACGAACGGACCCGGGGTTGGAGCGTCGCGGGCGCCCCGAAGAACGTGCTGTTGCGGCGGCGTTCCGCCTGCAGCTTATCGACGTCGATCTGCGAGACGACGAGCGAGAGCTCGAAGCGAAAACGTTCGGATTCCCCCAGGACGACGCCGTTCTCGGAGATGAGGCCGTGGCCGCTGTAGACGATGTCGGTGCTCGATTCGCCGGCCCCCGCCGCGGCGTAGACGTAGGCCGCGAGGCAGCGGGCGGACTGGGCGCGGACGAGGTCGCGACGATAAGCCGCCTTGGTCAGCAGCTCGTCGCTGGCCGAGAGGTTGCAGAGGAGGGTGGCGCCGGCGAGGGCTTGGGCCCCGCTGGGGGGTTCGACGGCCCAGAGGTCTTCGCAGATCTCGATGCCGACCACGCAGTCCGGGAGGTCGGAGGCTTGGAAGAGGAGGTCGGTGCCGAAGGGGACGGTCTGGCCGAGGAGATCGATTTCCTTGACCGGGGCGACGCGGGCGGAGGCGAACCAGCGTTGCTCGTAGAACTCGCCGGTGTTCGGCAGGTGCGTCTTGGGGACGATGCCGAGGATCTTGCCGCGAGAGATGAAGGCGGCGGCGTTGAAGAGGCGCCCGGAGACCTCCAGGGGCAGCCCAACGAGGGCGGTGACGCCGAGGCGGGCCGTTGCTTCAGCCACCTGGCCCAAGCCCTTCAGGGCGCCTTGCAGGAGGGTGCGTTGGCCAAAGAGGTCGCCACAACTGTAGCCGGTGAGGCAGAGTTCCGGGAGCACGATGATTTCGGCACCTTCGGCCGAGGCCTTCTCGAGCGCTTGGATGGCCAGCAGTGCGTTAGCCGCAGGGTCGCCTAAGCGAAGGGAGGGGGAGGCGGCCGCTACGGTCACGAACCCGAACTGGTGAGTCCTTTTAGGCATTTTTAGGCTCGGTAACGCTCATGTTCACCGTTGACCCGTGGGGAGGCAACCCGAAAGGTCTTTCTCCACCGATTTAGGGGCCGATATGACCAAACAAATACTCCAAGAAGTCAGGGTTTTCTCCCCCGCTACCGTAGCCAATGTGGCTTGCGGCTTCGACGTGCTCGGTTTCGCCATCGAACTCCCGGGCGACGAGATCATCGTCCGTTCTTCACCCCAGCCGGGCTTCCGCATCACCAAGATCACGGGCGATGATGGTCGCCTGCCTTTGGACCCGAAGTCGAATACCGCGGGAGTCGCGGCTTTGGATTTGTTGCGTCACTTGGGGCGGACCGACCTCGGCATCGAGATGGAAATCCATAAGCAGATGCCTTTCGGCAGCGGCTTGGGGTCCAGCGCCGCGAGCGCCGTCGGCGGTGCCTTTGCCGTGAACCAACTGCTCGGCGAGCCTTTGACCCGTCGTCAGCTCCTGCCGTTCGTCGTCGCGGGTGAAGCCGCCGCCGATGGCGCTTGGCATGCCGACAACGTCGGGCCTTGCCTGCTGGGTGGCATCACGCTGATCCGTTCCAACGCGGAGCTCGACGTCCACAACATCCCGATCCCGCAGAACCTCTGGGCGGCGGTGGTGCATCCGGATATCGTCGTGCTGACCAAGGTCGCCCGCGAAATCATGCCGCGGCATATCCAGCTGGAGACGGCGACGCAGCAGAGCGGCAACCTCGGTGGCCTCATTTGCGGCCTCTACCAAAGCGACTACGCGCTCATCGGCCGTTCGGTGGTGGACCTCATCGCCGAGCCGCATCGGCAGCGCCTGATCCCCGAGTTCTATCGCGCCAAGCGCGAGGCCCTCGCCGCCGGAGCGCTGGGTTTCTCCATCTCCGGCGCCGGGCCCAGCGTCTTCGCCTTGTGCGAAGGCGAAGCCACGGCCCGCCAGGTCGCCGCGGCCGTGGCCACCGTCTTCGAGTCGGTGCCCATCAAGGCCACGCAGTACGTCTCGCGCATCAATCCCAAGGGCGTCCATGTCCTCGCCCAGAAGTAAGCTCGAGTTCGTCTCGACCGCCGACGCCACGCAGCGCGCCAGCCTGCGTGAGGTGCTCTTGGCCTCGATGCCCGGCAAGGGCGGGCTCTGGGTTCCGTCGGTCATTCCGTCGCTGCCGCCGGGCTTCGTCGCCGCGCATCAGGCCGCCGGCTACGCCGACCTCGCCGAGGCGGTCATCGCGCCGTTCCTCCGCGAAGAACTCGGGGCCGACGTGCTCCGCCGTCTCTGTCAGGAGGCTTTCGACTTCCCCGTGCCGTTGGTGCATCCCCCGGGCTTCGCGGGGCAGGCCGCCGACCGCATTCAGGTCCTCGAACTGTTTCAAGGTCCCTCGGCGGCGTTCAAGGATTTCGCCGTGCGCCTGCTGGTGCGCGTCACGGCCCACGTGCTCGGCGCCGAGTACCCGCGTTTCACGATCCTCGCGGCCACCTCGGGCGACACCGGTGGTGCCGTCACCGAGGCTTGCTCCGGGGTGCCTGGGGTCCGGGCGGTCGTCCTCTATCCCCGCATCGGCGTCAGCCCGGTGCAGGAGTCGCAGATCGCGCGCGCCCGCCCAGGCGTCGTCGCCCTCTCCGTCGATGGGACCTTTGATGACTGCCAGGCCTTGGTGAAGCGCGCCTTGGCGGACGATACCTTGCGCCGGATGGGCCCGCTCCTGACCGCGAATTCGATCAACCCGATTCGCCTCATCGCCCAGGTCCCGTTCGCCTTCCATGTGCGCCGTCAGGTGGCCGCCGGTCGCCGTCTCGGCATCGTCGTCCCCTCGGGCAACTTGGGCAACGTCGGCGCCGTCCAACTCGCCCGTCGGATGGGCTTGCCGGTGGAAGTCCTCGTCGCGGCGACGAACATCAACTCGCCCTTGCCGGAACTCTTCGCGACCGGGAAGTACCAGCCCCGTCGTTCGACGCCGACCGCCTCCAACGCCATGGACATCGGCGCCCCGAACAACTTGGATCGCCTCCTCGCGTGGCGCCAAGGCGGCCCGGCCGTCTCGGCGGTCACCATCGACGATGCCGCGACCTTGGACACCATGCGCCGCGTGCGGGCGGCGGGTGGCTATGTCCTCTGTCCGCATACCGCGGTCGGCTGGAAGGCGGCCGAAGACCTGCTGGCGCAGCCGGGTAATGATGACCTGGAGGTGGTCGTCTTCGGCACGGCCCATCCGGCCAAGTTCCCAGACATCCTGGAGGCCGCCTTTGGCGACAGCCGCGCCGCGACCTTCCCCTACGAGCTGCCCAAGCCGGCACCGCTGAG
>CALQIY020000074.1 GCA_943330755.2 Opitutus sp. GAS368 | reverse complement strand
GGCGGTCGCGGCGCGACCGTTGTGTGGGCATTGTTTCAGGTAGGGACGCGCAGCGAAGCAGCGAGGGGACAGGTTGACATGGGGACAAGGGGGCAAGGGGTTGTGTCGCCGCTTCGCGGCGTGGCATTGTTTGAGGTAGGGATAGCACTGCGTGCTATCCTAGAGGAATCGATGCCGCTAGGTTGGCACGCAGTGCCAACCCTACCCGATTCAGTGCGAACCCTACACGAGGCAGCGTGAAATGGAGGACCGGGAAGTTGGTAGGCGGGCGGAGCCCGCGGCACCACCGAGACCCGCAACCCTCAACCCGATACCCTACCCGCGAGACAGGAGGCAAAGGGGAAGCGGGGACCGGGATGTTGGTGGGCGGATGGATGCGGAAGCACAACCCCTTGTCGCCGGGTCGATTCGCCTTACTTCTTCACCATCACGAGATCGGCCCAGCTGTCGAAGAGCGACTGCTTGCGTGCGTCCGTCAGGATGGGGATGAAGAGCAGAAGTCCGATGCAACTGCAGCATTGAAGCACCAGTGAGCGCGTCAGGGCCCATCGCCAAACCTGGCCGTTGCGCGGGGCCGCGCCGGTCTTGGCGTCGACCATCTTGAAGCCCATGGCGCGCTGTCCGACCGTGGCGTTTCCTTGGAGCGAACCGACGAGGCCGTAATAGAGCGTCATACCGATGGCTCCGATGATTGCGCCGACCACTTGGGCGATGACGACAATGTTACCCTGCTCCATTTCGCCAGCCAAAGAGAACCCGATGAGTCCGCCGATGACTACGGCAATGATGACCAAGGGCACAGCCACGATCAGTCCATCAATGAAATATGCTCCGAATCGTTCCCAGCCCGAGGGGTAGATCTGAGCTGGGCGGCTGGCTTGCGCCCCTTGGGGGGCAGGCATCGAGCCATCGTTGGCCACGAAGGCGGCGGAAGCGGTCGCTGGGATCAGCTGGGGGAAGGCTTGGGAGATCGGCAGCCAAGCGGACATCCCATTGCGCCAACTCAGGTCATTGGGTGAGACGCGACCATCGGCGAGGGCGGCGCGCAAATCGGCTTCGGAGAAAGTGCCGAACGGTTTGCCGTTCTTGGCCACGTGGATGTTGGCGTCGCTCATGGGGGTGCGGAATCTAAAAGGAGTCCAGTAAGGAGGGCAAGTTTAACGCTGGGGAAGCGTGGCATTAGGCCGCGAGGGGAGTGCGAGCAGAGCTCGCGAGGGACATGTTGACAAGGTGACATGGGGACAAGGGGGGAGATGCCGTGCAAAGGTGCAAATCGGCTGGTGGCCTGTGGAAAGGTGCAAAGGTGGAGGCCAGAGTACAGAGTACGGAGTACGGAGGGATGGCAGGCGGTCGGAGGTTGCACGGCGAACGGACGCGACGCAGTCGCGCCCCTACCCGATGCAAGGAGGCAAAAGGGGGGGGCGGGGACCGGGAGGTTGGTAGGCGGACGGATGTCGTCTCTGAATTATCTATCCGCCAAGCGCCAACCGCTATCCGCCGAGGACAGCACGTGGTGCTGTCACTGCCTCTCCTCCAATCAACCGAACCCGAATCAACTATTCCTCTGCTAAAGCGGGCTAAGCCCGCTTCAGCCTCTCATCCACGTCGCCAATTGGGCGAAGGCTTTGGCGCGGTGGCTGAGCTTGTCCTTGGTCTGCGGTTGGAGTTCGCCGAAGGTCTTGTCAAAGCCACTGGGGACGAAGAGCGAATCGTAGCCGAAGCCCTCGGTGCCGACTTCGGCTTCGAGGATGCGGCCCCAGCATTGACCGACGAATTTCATGTCCACGCCATTGGGTCCCAGGACGAGCAAGTGGCATTCGAAGCGCGCGCCCCGTTTGTGCGCGGGGGCTTTCTTCATCGCCTCGAGCAGCTTCGCGCGGTTCTCGGCGTCGGTCGCCTTGGGTCCGGCGTAGACGGCGGAGTCGACGCCAGGGCCGCCTTGCAGGGCGTCGCAGCAAAGGCCGCTGTCATCGGCGAGGATCCAGGACTTCGGCGGCGCGATACGCAGAAGCGCCTCGGCCTTCAGGCGGCAATTGCCGGTGAACGTGCCGGTGTATTCGTCGACGTATGGCATGCCGCCGAGATCCTTGGCGGAGCGGATGCGGACGGGCAGGCCCGCCTTGGCGAACATTCGTCCGAACTCCTCGGCCTTGTGGGCGTTGCCGGTCGCGAGATAGATATCCATGGGGAGAGTCGAGGGGAGAGTCGGGGGAGAGTCGAGGGGAGAGTCGGGGATGGGGGAGAGGGGATAGGGGATGGAAGAGTCGGGGAAGAGTCGGGGAAGAGTCGGGGAGGAGTCGGGGAAGGGTCGGAGAAGAGTCGGGGGGAGAGTCGGAGAAGAGTCGAGGGGAGGGTCGAGGAAAGAGGGAGAGGCAGTGCAAAAGTGTAAATCGGCCTACGGCCTGTGCAAAGGTGCAAAGTGGAACCAGATTACAGAGTGCGGAGTACAGATAACAGAGAGCAAAGGGGAACCAGATTGGAGAGGACGGAGTATAGAGTGCGGAGTACAGATTACGGAGGAAAGGGTGGGGCGTGGCTATGCCGCGCCCTCCTATGGCGGAGGACAAGGCGAAGCCTTGCCCCTACCCGCGGGCGGAGCCCGCGAGAGGCATGCTAGGGCAGCACGCGGTGCTGTCCCTACCCGATACAAAGTGAAAAGGGGGACCGGGGCCGGAAGGAGGCTTGTTTGCTTACTCTGTACTCCGTACTCCGGACTCTGTAATCCGCTTCCCCCTTGTTTTCGGTGGGGGGTTTGGTCAAAGTGGCCGTCTCCCCTTTACGCCCTTGGCTATCCGTTGTCTCATCACCGCTGGACCGACCCGCGAGTTCTTCGATCCGGTCCGGTTCGTCAGCAACCCCTCCACGGGGAAGATGGGCTTTGCCATCGCGGCGGCGGCGAAGGCGGCGGGTTGGACGGTGGACCTCGTTTCCGGACCGGTGGCCTTGCCTGAGCCGGCAGGGGTCATGCTCTATCCCGTCGTCACCGCGGACGAGATGCTCCGTCAGACGGACGCCCTCTTTGGCCCTTGCGACGTGCTCATCATGACGGCCGCCGTCAGCGATTGGCGTCCCAAGGTCATGCATCCGCAGAAGCTCAAGAAAGACGGGGCTGGCCTGACGGTCGAGTTCGAGCCCGTGCCCGATATCTTAGCCACCTTGGCGCAGCGACGTCGCGCCGATCAGTTGCTCGTCGGTTTCGCCGCTGAGACTGAGAACATCGAAGCCAACGCCCTCGCCAAGCTGGACCGTAAAGGCATCGACCTCGTGGCCGCGAATTCCGTGGCCGGGCCCGATGGCGCGTTCGGCAACGAATTGAACCGCCTCATCCTTTTGGGCCGCGATGGTTTCCGTCAGGCCCTCGGCCCCGCGACCAAGACCGTCGTCGCGCAGCAACTCATTGCCGCCCTTGTCGCGCGCCTCGCCGCGCCGGCCCGCTGACCATGTCGCGCCGTCGCTTCAGCCCGTTGGACCGCGTAATGGGACGCATCGATGAACTCGACGTGCAGAACCTCGCGATCCTCGCCCGTCGCCTCGAGCGCGAGCGCGACCTCATGGAGACCGTCTTGGACACCCTCCGTGAAGGCGTGATCGTCCTCTCGCACGATAGCTCGATCGAGTATGCCAATACCGCGGCCGTGCGCCTCTTGGGCGTCAGCGAAGAAGCCGTCAACGGTTCGGAATTGCGGCGCGTGGCGCCCGACATTGCCAAGGCCTTGGACATGCCCGTCGCCGTCGAAGCCCTGACCCGCGAAGTCGAGGTCCGTTATCCCGAAGCGCGCGTCCTGCGTCTGCACCTGGCCCGCGTCGGTGGTTCGCAGGATGCGGACCGTGCCCGTCGCGTCGCCGTCCTGAGCGACATCACCGCCGAGCGCGTGCAGACCGAAGACCGCGTCGAAAGCGAGCGCATCGACTCCATCGTCGCCTTGGCCGCGGGCGTGGCGCATGAAGTCGGCAATCCCTTGAACGCGATTGGCATTCACCTGCAGCTCCTGCAGCGCGAGGCCGAGAAGCTCGGGGACAGCCCGGCCGCGGAGAAGGTCCGCAACGCCGCGCAAGTCTGCCGTTCCGAGATCACCCGTTTGGACGGCATCGTCCGCGACTTCCTGGGGGCCGTGCGGCATGCCCCGCCCGATTTGGTGGACGCCGACCTCGTCACCGTCGTCGCGGAGACCATGAACCTCTTGAAGGACCAGTGTGGCCAGTTGGGTATCCGCGTCGCGGTCGACGTCGCCAATGACATCCCGCTGATCATGGCGGACCGCAATCAGGTCAAGCAGGCGCTCTTCAACGTCATGAAGAACGCCCTCGAAGCCATGGACCGGGGCGGCGAGATCTTCATCCACCTCGAAGCGGACGACGAGTGGGTCGTCCTCTCGGTGAAGGACACCGGCGTCGGCATCCCCGCCGACAAGCTCACGCGCGTCTTTGACGCCTACTACACCACCAAAGCCTCGGGCGGTGGGTTGGGCATGTTGATCCTCTTGCGCATCCTGCGGGCCCATGGCGGCACGGTGGATATTCAGAGTACCCCGAACGTCGGCACCACCGTCACGCTCCGTTTCCCCCTCAAGCATCGTCGGGTAAAGACCCTAGATGCCCCGCGGGCTTGAAACCTTGTGCACAATCGTTTGTCTTAATCCCATGTCCCTGAAGACCATCGCCCTTGGCCTACTCGTTTTACCTTTCGCGCTCGTCGCCGAAGAGAAGACCTTGCCGCTCGTCCTGCCGAAGTCCGTCGCCCTCGGCACCCCCAAGCCCATGAAGATCGACAACTTGGAGCCCGTCTCCAAGACCCCGCGCGTCCTCCCGAAGGTCCCGGCGGAAGCCGTGAACTTGGCGAAAGGCGCCCCCGTGACCTCGAGCGCGAAGGAAGCCGCCGCCGGCGACTTCTCGTATGTCACCGACGGTGACAAGGGTGGGGAAGAAGGCTTCGAAGTGGAACTCCCGCGTGGCCATCACTGGGTGCAGGTCGAACTCCCCTCGGCCTCGGTCATCCATGCCCTGGCCGTCTGGCATTTCCACCGCGAGCGCCGCGTTTACTTCAGCGTCGTCATCCAGATCTCCGATGACCCCGAGTTCAAGAAAGACGTCACCACCGTCTACAACAACGACGCCACCGACGAGCTTGGTTTCGGCAAGGGCAAGGACTACTGCTATTACGAGTCCAACGAAGGCCGCGTGATCCCCGTGGCGGCCGTCAAGGGTCGCTATGTCCGCTTCCATTCCAAGGGTAATTCCGCCGGCCCCTCGAACGATTACGTCGAAGCCGAAGTGTGGGGCGTCCCGGCCAAGTAGGCCATCGCTCGACTTTGCTTGAACCACGCCGGCTTCCCGCCACCGTGGGAGCCGTGAAGGTCATCCGAGCCAAATCCGCGGGTTTCTGTTGGGGCGTCGAGCGCGCCATCGATATCGCGCGAGAGTATGCCCAGAAAGGCCGCCACCCCGTGTACACGGACGGTCCCCTGATCCATAACCGCCAGATGATGGAAGTCCTGACCGGCGAGGGCATCCGCGAAGTCGGCGACTACACCAGCGAAGCGAAGCTCGACGTGAACCGCGCCACCGATGCGAACGCCGTCATGGTCGTGCGTGCGCATGGCATTTCGCCGGAACGCCGCGAGTACCTCAAGTCGCTCGGCATGGAGTTCCGCGACGCCACCTGTCCCGACGTCGGCATCATCGCGGGCAAGGTCCGCATGCATGCCAAGAAAGGCTTCCGGACGGTCATCTTCGGCGACCCCAAGCACCCGGAAGTCATCGGCCTCCTTGGTTACGCCGAAGGCCAAGGGCACGTCATTTCCGGCCCGGCGGACATCGATGCCTTGCCTGAACTGGGCGACAAAGTCTGCATGGTCTCGCAGTCGACCATGTTCACCGACGAGTTCGAGAAACTCGCGGCGCGGCTGAAGGCCCGTTTTCCGGCGACCCTCATCTTCGATACCATCTGTGGGGCCACCAAGGATCGCCAGGCCGACATCGGTGACCTCCAGCAGCAAGGCTGCCAGGCCATCGTCGTGATCGGTGGACGCCATTCCGCGAACACCGTCAAGTTGGCCAAGCTCGTCGAAATCCAGGGCATGCCCTGTTACCATGTCGAGACCGCGGCTGAGCTCGATTTCGGCGCCCTGGGCCGGTACGGCGTCGTGGGTGTGACCGCGGGTGCCTCGACCCCGGCGTTCCTGATCGACGAAGTCTGCCGGAAGCTCTCCGAACTCCCTTAAAATCGGGGAGAGGGGCGGGTTTTCTGTAAAGGAGGTGCCTATTTATAATACTCCACTATGCGGTCGGACTTGCGGCGGGCGGGGGAGGGGGTAGGTTCATCGGCATTATGGGTCCCATCGTCATCGCGCTCCTCGTCCTCCTCGCCGTCCTCGTCTTCGTCGGCTTCTTCCTGGTCGGCATCTACAACACCCTCGTCGGGTTGCGGAACCGCTTCAAGAACGCCTTCGCCCAGGTGGATGTGCAGCTGAAGCGTCGCCACGACCTCATCCCGAACCTCGTCGAAACCGCCAAGGGCTACATGGCCCATGAAAGCGGCACGCTGACCGCCGTCGTCGAAGCCCGCGCCAAGGCCACGCAGGCCAACGTCCGTTTCGCCGGCAACCCGACCGACCCGGCCGCCATGCGCGACCTTGCGCAGGCTGAGTCCGGCCTGAGCGGCGCGCTTGGCAAGCTCATGGTCGTCTCCGAGAACTACCCTGAACTCAAGGCCGACGCCACCATGCGTTCGCTCATGGAGGAACTCGCCTCGACCGAGAACCGCATCGCCTTCTCGCGCCAGGCCTTCAACGACTCCGTCCTCGAGTACAATACCTCCCGCGAAGTCTTCCCGAACGTCTTCGTCGCGAACTCCTTTGGTTTCCTGCCGGCGGAGTTCTTTAAGATCGAGAACGAAGCCGAGAAGGCCGCTCCGACGGTGAAGTTCTAAGCCGCCCGCGCGCCATTTCCCATGGGACTTTTCGCCACCCTCAACCCCGAGCAACTCGGTCGCGTCCAGCGCGCCCGCAACGCGGTTTCGCCTTTCGATGTCGGTGCATGCCTCACCCAGTCCTTCGCGGCGCTGAAGCGTGATTTCTGGAACGTCGTGCTGGTGAATCTCGTCTACGTCTTCCTCTGCTGCTTCCTGATCACCATCCCGCCGTTGACCGTCGGCATCGGGCGTTTCTCCCAGAAGGTGCTGGAAGGCAAGCCCGCGGGGATGGATGACCTTTTCAGCGGCTTCGATCAGTTCGTCTCCTCGTGGTTGATGTTGGTCGTCATGCTCCCCTTCTTGGTGGTGGGGTTCTTACTCTGCTTCATTCCTGGTTATTACCTGGCGATTGCCTGGTCTTGGTCGTGGAGCCTCCTGGCGGACCGCCGCGGCAACTTCTGGGAGTGCCTGGAGATGAGCCGTCAGGCCGTCACCGCGCATTGGGGCTGGGCCTTCCTGCTGCTTTTCGTGGCCAACCTCGTTTCGCAGGTGGGCATCTTCGCTTGTTTCATCGGCCTCTTCGCGACCCTTCCGCTGCAAGCCCTGATGGTCACGGCCGCGTATCGTCGTCTCTTCGCTGAGCCGCCGGTCGCCTAACCGCCGCGTCGCCCCATGGCGGCCACCATGAATTTCTTCCGGGCCCAGGATGAGGCCCGTGGACGTACGACGAAGCTCGTCGTGCTCTTGGTGTTGGCCGTATTGGTGCTGACCGGCAGCCTGTATGCGATCGCCGTCTATGCGAAGGCCTATGGGATGGATGGTGGCGAACTTGATTGGTTCCAGCCTAAGCTCTTCTTCGCCACGTCGGGGACGGCCTTGGTGGTCATCCTGGGGACCAGTTGGGTGCGCGTCTCCGAACTCGCCCAAGGCGGTGCCTTCGTCGCGCAGAGCCTCGGCGGTCGGCCGGTCTCGCCGCATACCAAGGACTTGGCGGAGCGCCGGTACCTGAACATCGTCGAAGAGATGTCCTTGGCGGCGGGACTGCCGAAGCCGGCCTGTTACGTCGTCGACCACGATAGCACGATCAACGCCTTCGCCGCGGGGAATGACCCGCAGGACGCCGCCGTGGCCGTGACGCGGGGGGCGTTGACCCATCTCACGCGCGACGAACTCCAAGGCGTGATCGCGCACGAGTTCAGCCACATCGGCAACGGTGACATGAAGCTCAACCTGCGCATCATCGGCACCATCGCCGGCCTGACGGCGCTCTCGCAGCTCGGCTACATCTTGATGCGCCTGATGCGGCATGCGAGAGGCAAGGACAGCGCCAAGGTCGGCGTTCCGCTCGTCATGGCTGGTCTCGTCATCTTCCTGCTGGGGTTGGGCGGCGTCCTCTTCGCGCGGATCATCCAAGCGTCGGTCTCCCGCCAGCGGGAATTCCTCGCGGATGCCTCCGCCGTGCAGTTCACGCGCAATCCCGATGGCTTGGCCGGGGCGTTGAAGAAGATCGCGGGGCTTAAGGTCGGCCAGCGTGAGGCCTCGACGACCGAGCTGGAATCGCAGCACCTTTTCTTTTCGTCCACAGGCGGCTTCATGGAGTTCATCTTCTCCTCGCATCCGCCGATCGGGGAGCGCATCCGCCGCTTGCAGCCTTCGTTTGACGGGGTGATTCCCGACGTCGATCCAGTCGGTGTTTCCGACGATCCCGTGGCTGGCCTCTCCGGTCGTCAGTCCGCCGCGGCGATCCCGCCGCCCGTCCGCCCGGCCCGTGCTCACCGCATCCCGACGAACCTCGAGATCCAGGAAGCCGTCGGCTTCCAGGGCACCTTACCGATGGAACTCCGGGCTTCGGCGGCGGACCCGATTGGGGCCATGGCCATCGTCCTTGGCCTCATTCTCCGTCAGAATCCCGAACTACGGGCGCAGCAGTTGGTCACGGCTCGGGGTTTGGCCGGAGGGGAAGTCATCGCGGAGGCCCTCCGGCTGTCCCCGTTGCTGCAGGCCTTGCCTGCGGGCTCGCGCGTGCCGTTGCTTGACCTTTCGATGCCGGCCTTGCGCCAGCTCTCCAAGGCGCAGCTGGCCCTATTCCGTCTCGCCATCCAGAAAGTCGGCTTCGATGCGAACGACGGCCTCATCGTCTTATTGGTGCAGGCCTCGATGCGTCGTTACCTCGAGGACGTCGCCCGTTCCGGCCCCCCGCCCTTGGTTGGCCTCTCGGTCAGTTACGCCTTGGTCCTCTCGGCGGTCGTCCGCACCTCACGGGAAACCGCGCAAGCCCAGCAGGAAGCCTTTGCCTTGGGCGTCGCTGAGCTCGCCCGGCCGGACCTGGCGGCCACCATCTTACCGGAGTCGGAAGTCGACCTGCAGAAAGTCGATGAAGCCTTGGCTGTGATTGCCGCCCAAAGCGTCTTCGAGCGCCGTCGCTTCGTGCGGGCCTGTGGCGTCGCGATGTTGCATGACGACGTCGCCGAGCCGGCGGAGATCGAGATCCTGCGGGCGGTGGCCGATTCACTCGGCATCACCTTCGCGACGGGGTTGCGCGTGGCTTAGGCCACGAGGGGACAGGGAGGTGGCAGAGCAGTGCAAAGGTGCAAATCGGCCTACGGCCTGTGGAAAGGTGAGCGCGGCTGAAGGCCGCGAGGGGACAAGGTGACATGGGGATCAGGGGGTAAAATCAGAGGATAGAGGGCTGGGTCGATCGTTGAAGAAGATTACAGAGGACGGAGGGTTGAATCGTTGATTGGTTGAATGGAGGGCGGTCGCTGCGCGACCGTTGTGTGGGCATTGTTTCAGGTAGGGACGCGCAGCGAAGCAGCGAGGGGACAGGTTGACATGGGGACACGGGGACAAGGGGGAAGATGCCGTGCAAACGTGCAAATCGGCCTTCGGCCTGTGCAAAAGTGCAAAGGTAAATACTAAAATAGGTAGGGGCGTGGCTTTGCCGCGCCCTTGTTTGCATAGGAGGGCAAGGTCCAGCCTTGCCCCTACCCGCGAGCGAAGCTCGCGAGAGG
>CALQIY020000073.1 GCA_943330755.2 Opitutus sp. GAS368 | reverse complement strand
CCGAGGCCGAGTAAGTGAGACGAAATGCGGGCCATCTCGCAGCAGACGACGCGGATCGCCTCGCAGCGTTCGGGCATCTTGAGGCCGGCGAGCTTTTCGACGGCGATGGCGTAGGCGACGTTGTTCGCGAGCGGCGCGAGGTAGTCCAAGCGGTCCGTGTAAGGCACGAACTGGTTGTACGTCATGTTCTCGGCGATCTTCTCGTCGCCGCGGTGCAGGTAGCCGATGACCGGGTCGCACTTCACGACCTTATCGCCGTCGAGCTCGAGGCTCAGGCGCAGCACGCCGTGCGTGGCGGGGTGCGATGGACCCATGTTGAGGGTCATGTTCTCGCCGCGGAGTTCTTCGGCGCGGGCGGCGATGTCGCCGAGGGAAATTTCCTTGGTGGTCTTCACGTCGAAAAGGGGTCTTAGGCCTTGGGCTTCTCCTCGTTCCAGGATTGGTCGAGGGCGCTGGGTTCCGCTTGCGACATCTTGCCGCCGGGCGAGACGAACGGTCCGCCCATCATCGGGGCCGGTTCGACGGCTTGGCCGGTGACTTCGGCGACGTCGGCGGCCGGGAGGGGAACCTCGATGCCGGCGAGCGGGAACTCCTTGCGGAGCGGGTGGTAAGGGTATGCGTCCCACATCAGGATGCGCCGCGGGTCGGGGTGGCCCTCGAAGCGGATGCCGAACATGTCGAACGCTTCGCGCTCGTGCCAGTTGGCGCCGGGGTGGAGGGAGGATACGCTGGGCACGGCGTCGTTGACGGCGCCGACGTGCAGTCGGAGGTATTCCTTGTGGGTCGTGCTGAGCAGGTGGATCACCACGCCGAAACGCGGCGTGCGGTCCTTCCAGTCGATGCCGCAGAGGTCGGCCAAGAGGTCGAAGCCTTGGGCGTCGCGGAGGAAGCGGACGGTTTCGACCAGATCTTCGCCGGCGACCTGATAGGTCGGCATGTCCTGCGAAGCGAGGACCTGCGTGCGCGGAAAACGGTCGGTCAGGACGGCGGCTTCCATGTTCAGCGGACGATCTTGGTTTCGACGGTGCGTCCGCGGAAGGTGCGCTTGAGCGAGCCGCCTTCCTGGCGGATCTTCTCCTGCAGCAACATCATGCCGTCGAGGAGGGCTTCGGGGCGGGGCGGGCAACCGGAAATATAAATGTCTACTGGCACAATATTATCGACGCCTTGGAGGGTCGCGTAGGAACGGTACATGCCGCCGGTCGAAGCGCAGGCGCCCATGGCGACGACCCACTTGGGCTCGGCCATCTGGTCGTAGATGCGACGGACGACTTCCGCCATCTTGTAGGTCACCGTACCGGCGACGATCATGCAGTCGGCCTGGCGGGGGGAGAAGCGCATCACTTCCATCCCGAAGCGGGAAATGTCGAAGCGGGAGCCGCCGGCGCCCATGAGCTCGATGGCGCAACAAGCCAGACCCATCGGCATCGGCCAGACGGAGTGGCTGCGCACCCAGTTCACGACGGCATCGGCGCGGGTCACGATGACCTCGCCCTCCACCTTGCTGTTATAACCGAAATCGGATTTGACCATGGTCGTTTGCCGCAAGTTAGGACAGCCCCCCATGGGAGCAAGACGGAAGGGCAAAAAGCATATTTTTAACCGAATTTCTCGGGTCGGGGCTGGACTTGGGACTTTTAACCAGCGGCCAAAGGGGTAGGGATAGTCTCACCCCCGATCATGTACCGCCCGGTCCTCCTCCTGCTCGTCGCCTGCCTCGGTCTCTCGGCGGCCCCCGCCCCCATCCGTGTCCTGGTCTGGGATGAACGCCAACCGGAGCAGAAAAAAGGCTACGCGGGAGCCTTCTTGGGTGACACCTTGGCCAAGCACCTCTCCGCCCAGCCCGGCCTGTCGGTCAAGTCGGTGGGGATGGATGATCCGGAGCAGGGCTTGGATGACGTGACCTTGGCGGCGACCGATGTCGTGGTCTTTTGGTGCCATAAGCGGCCGTTGGAACAGGACGACGCCCGCATGGAGGCCCTCGTGAAGCGGGTCCAGGCAGGCAAGACGGGGTTCATCGCCTTGCATTCGGCCCACTGGGCCAAGCCGTTCGTGCGCTTGATGCAGGAACGCGCCAAGGCCGATGCGCTCGCCCAAGTGCCGGCGGCCGAACGCACGACGGCGAAGTGGACCTACTTGAACGACAAGCCTTATCGAGTGATTCCGAAGAAGGGCGCGGCTCCTACCCCGAACGTGCGCAAGGTCGGCGACGTCTGGCAGCTGACCTTGCCGCAATGCGTGTTTCCAACTTATCGTGCCGACGGCGCGCCTTCGCACGTGACGACGCTCTTGCCGACGCATCCGATTGCGGCGGGCCTGCCTGCGAAATGGGATGTTCCGCAGACCGAAATGTACGGCGAGCCGTTTTGGGTACCGCCGCCGGACAGCGTGATTTTCGAGGAAAAATGGGATAAAGGTGAGCATTTCCGCAGCGGCGCGTTGTGGAAAGTCGGCCAAGGCGACGTGTTTTATTTCCGCCCCGGACATGAGACCTACCCCATCTACCGCCAGGCCGAAAACCTGAAGGTCATCGAGAACGCCGTCCGCTGGATGGGCGCCGAAATCTCCCGCCGATGAGAAACGTCCTCGCCTTGGTTCTTTCGTTGGCCGCCGCGTGCGCCGCTCCCGCCAGTCGGCCGCCGAACGTCCTGTTGATCTTGGCCGATGACCTCGGCTACTCGGACCTCGGGTGTTACGGCGGCGAAATCCCCACCCCGAACCTCGATCGTCTGGCCAAGTCCGGCGCGCGCTTCGAGAAGGTCTACACCTCCGCCCGCTGCTGTCCCACCCGCGCGTCGTTGCTGACCGGCCTGCATCCGCACGAGGCCGGGGTCGGTGACTTCGTCTCCGCCAAGCCGGCGCCGAAGCAAGGCCCCGCCTACACCGGCCACCTCTTGGATGACAACATCACCTTGCCCGAGTTGCTCGCCCAATCCGGCTACAGCACGTGGATGGTCGGCAAGTGGCACCTCGGAACGCCGGGTCCGATCCAGCGCGGTTTCCAGCAGTACTTCGGCTACAAGAATTTCCAGGCGCATTCCGAAGACCAATGGGATGCCTCGGCTTACGTGCGCCTCCCCGCCGGCACTTCGCCCGAGCTGAGTTACGCTTCCGGCCAGTTCTACGTGACCGACGTCTTCACGGACTATGCGTTGGAATTCCTGCGCCAGGCCCGTGGTCAGCGCGATAAGCCGTGGTTCCTTTACCTGGCGCATTCGTCGCCGCATTTTCCCGTACAGGCGCCGGTGGCGTCGATCGATCGCCACCTGGCCACGTATCGCCGCGGCTGGGATGTCCTCCGCGCCGAGCGCTTCGCGCGCATGCAGGCGCTCGGGCTGATTTCCGCCGACGCCGTCTTGCCGCCCCTGTCCATGGTGCCCGTCGAAGCGAACGAGGCCATCGCCAACGGTTACTCCGGCCAGCGCAACCCCGCCTGGGCGAGCTTGCCGGCGGAACGGCGCGAAGACCTCGCCCGCCGCATGGCCACGTTCGCGGCCATGGTGGAGCATGTCGACCAAGGCGTCGGCCGCTTGCTCGCCGATCTCGAGAAGCACGACGAACTCGCCAACACCTTGGTGGTCTTCGTCTCCGACAATGGCGCGTGCTACGAGTGGGGTCCGTTCGGTTTCGATGGTCGTTCCCGGGCTGGTCGGACCGACCTGCACGTGGGCGCCGCTCTGGCCGGCATGGGGCAGGCGGGGACGCACTCCTCCTATGGTTCCGGCTGGGCCAACCTCGGCAACACGCCCTTGAACGCCTACAAACATTTCTGCCACGAAGGCGGCATCGCCTCCCCGTTGCTCATCTCCTGGCCCGCTCAGCTCAAGTCCACCGAAGCCTGGGTCCGCTCGCCGGCGCATGTCATGGATCTCTTGCCGACCATCGCCGAGGCGACGCGTTCGACCTACCCAACGACCCGCGCGGGACAACCCATTCGCGCGGCCTCCGGTCGATCGCTTTGGCCGACCCTGCGTGGTGAGCCGACGCCTGAGCGCGGCATTCCGACCGCGCACGAAGGCGCCCGTGGTTATCGCTTGGGCAGCTGGAAGATCGTCTGGGGTAAGCGCCAGAAAGAGCCCGTCCAGTGGCAGCTCTTCGACCTTTCCAAGGACCCGTCCGAGCAGCGCGACCTCGCGGCCGAGCACCCCGCCAAACTCAAGGAATTGGCGGACGCCTGGATGGAGTGGGCGACAAAGGCCGGCGTGAATCTCGGGTCCCGCTAAGCTTCGTCGCGACAGCCAACTGGCGGCTGGTCACTTCGCCCAGCCGACCAGCACCGCGCCGCGGTAGAAGAGGTAGCCGAGCGTGAGCGTGATCGGAATGGTCAGGACCCATGCCCAGACGATGCGCCCGACCAAGCCCCATTTCACGGCATCGAAGCGCTTGGTGGCGCCAACCCCCAGGATGGAGGTCGAGATGACGTGAGTCGTGGAAAGCGGGATGCCCATCTCGGAGGCGCCGTGGATCGTGATCGCGGCGGCGGTCTCGGCGGCGAAACCGTGGACCGGCTGGAGCTTCACCATCTTGTGTCCCATCGTGCGGATGATCTTCCATCCGCCCGCGGCCGTACCCAGGGCCATCGTGATGGCGCAGAGCACGATCACCCAATAGGGGGCGTGGTCGACGACACCCTTGGCGTTGAGTTCGGGTTTGATGCTTTGGGCCCAGCTCGGCGCATGGGCGGGGTCGAAGGCGCCGGAGGTCGCGCCGACGATGAGGGCGAAGGTGATGATGCCGACGGTCTTCTGGGCGTCGTTGGAACCATGGGAAAAGCCCATCATCCCTGCGGAGACCAGTTGAAGTTTGCCGAACGATTTCTGGACCTTGCTTGGACGCATGGCCCAACGCACGATCACGATCGTCAGGAAGACCATGAAGAGGACCCCCAGCGTGAAGCCGATGAAAGGCGAGATGATCATCGGTTTGATCAACTTAGGCCAGAGTCCTACGGTCTTACCGCCGACGGTGTCGGACCAGATCAGGCGGCCCCACTCGAGGTGCGATTGCCCTAAGACGCCACCGCAGAGCCCGCCGACGAGCGCATGGGAGGAACTGGAGGGAATCCCGAACCACCAGGTCAGGAGGTTCCAGACGATGCCCCCCAACAGGCCGCAGGCGATGGCCAGCTGGGCGACCTGGAACTCGGCGGAAACGTTGATGTAGCCCGAATAGATGGTTTTGGCGACCGCCGTGCCCCAGAACGCGCCGACGAGGTTGGTGACGGCCGCCAACATGATCGCCTGTCGGGGCGTGAGCACCCGGGTGGAGACGACGGTCGCGATCGCATTAGCCGCGTCGTGGAAGCCGTTGATGTATTCGAACACCACGGCCACGACGATGACCAGCACCATCAGCACGAAAGGATCCATGGCGGAGAGGGCGGGGGCTTACGCGTACTTGAGGGCGATCTGGAACACGACCTTGCCGGCGTCGCGGCAATGGTCGATGGCGCGCTCGAGCAGTTCGTAGATATCCTTGAGGACGACGACTTCCTTGGCGTCCACGTTGCCTTGGTAGAGGTCGCGGAGGAGGCCCACCATCAGGCGGTCGGCGTCGCCTTCGATCGTCTGCAGCGTCTCGTAGTCGTCTTGGATCTCCTCGACGTTCGAGAGCTTGCGCAGCTTGCGGACAAGGCTGGCGGTGACTTGCGTGGCTTGCTCCAGCATCCGCACCTGTTTGTCGACGATGTCGGTCGAGAACTGCGAAGGGCAGATGGCGAGGCGTTCGCCGATCTTCTCGCAGGTCTTCGGGATCTTGTAGAGGGCGTTGGCCAGGGCTTCGATGTCTTCGCGCTCAAGCGGCGTCACGAAGGTGAGGCAGAGTTCCTGGGTGATGGAGAGGCCGATGCGTTTGTCGTTACGCCGGGCGACGACGAGCTCGGTGAACCTTTGCTCGAAGTCGGGCTTGCCGACTTGGGCGTAGAGTTTGGAGAGCGACTTGGCGCTTTTCTGCGCCTCATCGGCGCTGGCTTCGAGGAGTTCGTAGAACTTTTCATCCTTACCGAGAACCTTCTTGAGGAAGTCTTTCATGGGCTTTGTGGGGTTTGCCCCTCAAACCCTTCCAAAACTGGAAGGGCAACACCTGTTTGTAACCTATCCGTAACATCCGTAACATCAATCCGTTACAATTGTTACGATTGTGTTACGGAGTGGTGCGGTTAAATCTGCGCGGGAATTGCTAATAGTCACAATCGTCACGGGATTCCCGCGGTTTTGCCACGGTTTCGTCACCCAGCGCTGGCATGATTCGCTTCCATGGAAGACAATCTCCGTCCCTTAAGCGCCAAGGTTCATTTCCGTACCCTCGTCCTGTCGGATCTCCACCTCGGCACCAAGGACGCCCAAGCCCGCGAGCTCCTCGAGGTCTTGCGCGGTATCCGTTGCGACAAGCTCATCCTGAACGGTGACATCGTCGATCTCTGGTCGTTGCAGCGCAAGAACCACTGGGGCCCGGCGCACACCGCCGTCGTCCGCCGCATCCTGAAGATGGCCGAAAAAGACGGCACGCGCGTCGTCTACCTGCGCGGTAACCACGACGACTTCATCCGCCGCCTGATCCCGCTGAGCCTCGACCGCATCGAGCTCGCCGAAGAGCACCTGCACGAGACGGCCGATGGCAAGCGCTTCCTCTGCATCCATGGCGATGCGTTCGATACGGTCATGGCGAAGATGCGCTGGTTGGCCGTCATCGGTGACATCAGCTACCAGCTCCTGCTCGACCTCAACCGTTTCTACAACCGCTGGCGCGCCTGGCGCGGCAAGGAGTACTTCTCCCTCTCGCAGGCCATCAAGGGCCGCGTGAAGTCGGCCGTCAGCTTCATCTCCAGCTTCGAAGACCATCTCCAGACCTTGGCCCGTCGGCGTGGCTGCGATGGCGTGATGTGCGGCCACATCCACAAGGCGGAAGACCGCATGATCGGCGAGATGCGCTACCTGAACTCCGGCGATTGGGTCGAGTCCTTGACCGCCATCGTCGAAGAAGCCGACGGCCGCCTTCGGGTCGTCGACCGCGCCGAGCTCCGCACGCTGATCGCGGCGCAGCGGGCGGCCTATGAAGCCGGTGCGTATCCCGAAGCCCGCCGCGAGCCGGCCGTCGCCTGATGACCGAGATACCCGTCCTGTCCGCGGGGTTTGGCGAGGGCCATAACGCCGCGGCCCGTGCGATCGTCGAGGCCTTGGGGCGCCATCCTTCGGGGGCGTTCTCCGGCAAACTGCACGACCTTTTTTTGGATGCCTATGGCGCCGAAAAGGCCCGGTCGCAGCGCGACAGCTACATCCGCGTGGCCAATCGCTACCCGCGCCTCTGGGGTTGCCTCTATGGCGCCCTCGATCGACTCCCGCTCGTGCGTGCCTCGTTGCCGTTTCTTCGTCCGGTCGAACGCGAGTTGAACCGACTACTCGATGTGCAGCAGCCCCCCGTGGTCATTTCGGCCTACCCGCTGTACAACTACATGATGGCGCGCCGCTGGAGCGTCGCGGATCCCGCGCGTCCCCGCCTGATCACGGTCGTCACCGATTCGATTTCCGTGAACCGCGCTTGGCACCGGGCCCATTCCGATTGGTACATCACGCCGAACCAAGCCACGGCCGACGTCATGATCCGCCAAGGCGTGCCCGCGGCCAAGGTCTTGCCGTTCGGTTTCCCGGTCGCCGCCCGTTTGGCGCCGCGTTCCTCGGCCGTCGCCGGCGAAGCGCGCCCGCGCGTCTTGCTGATGCTCAACCCCGGTAAGCGCGATGCGGTCGAACTGGCCGCGGCGCTCTCCACGCTGGGCCTCGAGCTGGTCGTGACCGTCGGTAAGGATGCGGACTTCAAGGCCGCGGTGGAGCAGGCCGTGGCGGGTCGGGCCGAAGTGCTTGGTTGGACGGACCGGATTCCCGACCTCATGCTTTCGAGTCACCTCGTGATTTCCAAGGCGGGCGGCGCGACGACCCATGAGTGCGTCGCGGCAGGCGTCCCGATGGTGATCACGCAGGTCATCCCGGGGCAAGAAGCCGGTAACGGTCGCCTCATCACCGAGCATGGCGCCGGCGCTTATGGACTTACTCCATCCGCGGCCCGCGCGGTCGTGGCTTCCGCTTTCGCCAACGATTGGGCCGTATGGAAGGAATGGAAGCGCAGCGTCGACGGACTCGGCGACGCGCGCGGCGCCGAACGCATCGCGGACTTGGTGGCGAAGTCGATGGAAGTCGCGGCGAGGTAGAGCGCGAGCACAGCTCGCGAGGGGACAAGTTGACCGGATGACGTGCGTTTCTGCCGAGGTAGGGATAGCACCACGTGCTGTCCTTCTTAGGTAGGGCGTGGCTTCGCCGTGCCCTCCGTGGTAGGTGTTGGCGGTAAGCGGTTGGCGGTCGGGAGCGCCTACCTCAAGGAAAATGAAGGCGAACGGTGGCAGCTAGGTTGGCACGCAGTGCCAACCCTACCCGAGGCAGAGTGAAAAAGGGGGCGAAAAGGGGGACCGGGAACTTAGCACCAGCTGCTGCCCCTACCTAAACTCATGGCATGATGCCTTCTACCTAAACGCAGGTAGGTAATGAATGACGGACGGCAGGATTGTCGGTCGCGCGCGTCGTCCGCTTCATGGTCGTCCTAGGATTATGATGCCCTCCTTCGCTGCCTCCCTGCGGTCCGCTTTTGCTTTCGTCGGACTCTTCGTCGGTCTCTGGTTCGGGTCCACGGCCTTCGCCGCCGCGCCTTCACATGCTCACCGTTATCCCGACGCCGTCGTCGCCAAGCTATGGACGCCGACGGGTGAGCGCTGGGTCCGCCTCGAACAGAGCACGCCTGGCCTCTACCGGGGCAGTGTCGAGTTTGCGTCCGGTGGTTGGATGGCCGTCACGGAGTATTACGACTTCACCTGCTTGCTGACGTTGGACGACCCGACGGCTCCGCTGAAGTTCCACCACGAGTTCCGTTCCGCCGATGGCTTCGACGCCGCCCCTTCGGAGTTGTGGGCTTCCTTGACGTTCAACTGGGCCACCGGGGCCTTCGAGCAGACGGAGGATTTCGCCGCCGTGTTCGATGACCCCGCCGAGGTCGCCCCGCCGCAGTCCGGCCAGACTTCCGCGGTTAGCCCCAGTTCTCCCAAGACTTCGCCATCCCGCTCTACCCAGGCGGCAGCCCCTACAGCCCCGGGCGGGCCTGGGCCGACCGCGCCCGACTACGATGCCGATGGGTTCGACCCGTATGGCTTCGATCGTACAGGCTATGACCGAAATGGATACGATGCCAACGGCTACGACCGCCGGGGCGTCGACCGCCAAGGGTTCAACCGGGATGGCGTCTATCAAGGCGACTTTGATGCCGAAGGGTATGACAGCACGGGCTACGATCGGGATGGTTACGACCGCCAAGGTTACGACCACAACGGGCGTGACCGCGAGGGTTACGATTATGGCGGCTTTAATGCGGCCGGTTACAGCCGTTACGGGGGTTATCTCTACGGCTACGACCAAGCCTACGCGACGCCGAATGCCGACGGTGCCTCTGCTCACGACGAGCGTGGCTTCGATGCTACCGGGCGTCACCGCAACGGCTCGCTCTTCGATGACTACGGTTACGACCGGCAAGGTTACGATCGGGATGGGTTCGATGTCCAAGGCTTCAATCGAGCCGGTGAATACCGCGCTGCGTCCGCACCCGAAGTCGCGGTGCCGTGGTACGATGCCCGTGGCTTCGATACCGCCGGCCTGAACGCGAATGGTACCTGTTATGATGACCTTGGGTACGATGTCTTTGGCTACGACCTGCTCGGGTATGATATCGAAGGGTACGACCGGAATGGCTTTGATGGCGCGGGCTGGAACCGCGCCGGCACGGATGCCGAAGGCTACGATCGCGAAGGCCGCAATGTCCGTGGGTTCAATCGCTACGGAATCCACCGCAATACCACGCTCTACGACGATCGTGGATTCGACGTCCAGGGCTACAACCGGAGCGGAGAATACTTCGCTGGGTACGACTTCAATCAACCCACCGATAAAGCCGCTGAAAGTAAGGGCGGCAGCAAGGGTCAAGGGAGCGGCCAGCCCTCTG
>CALQIY020000072.1 GCA_943330755.2 Opitutus sp. GAS368 | reverse complement strand
CTTGGCGATGAAGTTGATCGGCGACAGCGCCTTGCCCATCGCGGCCAGGCCTGCGGGGGAATCGATCTTGGGGCCGAAGGCCGGCTTGCGCGTGGCGAGCGGTCCGACGCCGTTGAGGCCATCGTTCTCCGCGTTCCAATGGATGAAATCGGTGGGCGGGTAGAAGCAAGCGACGGCCTGGACCGCGCTGCTGAAGCGATCGATGCCATCGGCGGCCCGAGGGTTGCCCGCGTCGCCTTTCACGGCGAGCATCAGGGAGAGGTGGCCACCGGCGCTGCTGCCGGTCACGCCGATCTTGTTCGGGTCAATGCCGTAGAGTGCGGCGTGCGAGCGGACGTACCGGACCGCTCGTTGGACGTCCGTCACGATTTCATCGATATGGAAGCGCGGCTGGGAGCCATGGACCACGACGAAGGTGGTGTAGCCGTACTTGGGCCAGGCGCCGTCATCGATGCCCGTGTGGGTGGAGTTCCATCCGCCGCTGATGATCTTGATGATGGCGGCGCCGTTGGGTTTGGCCGGCTTGAAGACATCCAGCGTCAGCGTGAAGCCGTCGCGTTTTTGGTAGATCACATCACGAACCCGCGTGGTCTCTTGCGCGCAGGCGAAGGAGCAGGTGAGCAAGAAGACGAGTAGGGATCGCATGGCTGAGGGTGGGGTGGCCGGGGAGCCGTGCTTCAGGCCTTGAACTTGATGACGACCTTGAGGACTTCGCTCGGCTGCTCGACCATGACGCCGGGTTGGTGGCCGTCCTGGGGGTAGAAGATGGTGAAGGTGCCCGGGCGGAAGTGCAGACGCGTCGTCGGTTGGCGCGGGTGGGCGTATTTCGCGACATCCTTCTCGGGCTTGTAGGGTTCGGTCACGGTGAGCGTACGCACGTCGGTATGACCGCACAACTCCTCGCCCGCGAACACCACCTGGATATCGCCAAAGACCTCGTGGGCTTCCCATTTCTTCTCGGCGTCGGGTTTCGTGGTGTACCGTTGCACGCCCGCGGTGAGGTTCGGTCCGTCGATCTCGTATTTGCCGTCCGGGGTCCGCGGGTCGAAGGCCTGGAGCCACGCGAAGGCTTTGGGGAAGCTGGGATGCAGGCCGAAGGTTTGGGCCGCATGGATCAGTTGGTCTTGGATCATGAAGGGGGGTTAGGCGTCGGCGGAGGCGACGCCTTCGACGTCCTCGGAGGAGAGCTCGACCGGTTGGTCGGAGCCGAGGAGCGAAAGCAGGACGGCAATCCGTTTCTCGGGCGTCGCGAGGCGGAGGACTTCGCCTTCGGAGCCGGCGAAGATGCCGCGGACGATGCGGACCTTGGCCCCGACTTGGAGTTCTTCGTCGAGCGCCGAGAGGATGGCGTCGGGTCCGAGCGCGAGCAGTTCATCGATGACCTTCTGGTCGACCGCGACCGGGAGGCCGTTCTTGGCGACGAGGTGGAGGACGCCGCGGGTGCTGCGGACCGAGCCGTTCAGCTCGGCGGGATCGTAGCGCAGGAAGACGTAGCCCGGGAAGAGCGGCTCGATGACCTCGCGGTTCTTGTCGTGCCCGCGGCGGGTGCGTCGAATCCTGGGGAACACCAGCTCCACCGCGCCCAACGCCCGGAGGTTGCGGACGGCCACGGCCTCTTGGCGAGGCTTGGCCTTCACGCAGAACCAGGCGTGGGCGGGTTGCTCGGTCATGCCGACTGGACGGCGGTGGCGGACCGGGCCGGGAGCCAACCCAAGGCGATCAGCGCCAGCTGCGACGGGCAGAAGACGTAGTAGAGCCAGAAGGCCCCCGACTCCGTGAAGCCGTAGCTGTGGAGGCCCACGCCGAGGAGGTTGGTGCCGAACCAGGACCAAGCGGTCACGATGTTCCCGAAGATGAGCAGCTGCATGAGCCCCTCGCGCCGCACCAGGCCACCCCAGCGGGCGTGCAGGCAGACGGCGCACCACATGACGATGAGCACGGCGCCGTTTTCCTTGGGATCCCAGCCCCAGAAGCGACCCCAGCTTTGGTCGGCCCAAATGCCGCCCAGCATGGTGCCGATGAAGCTCGCGATCAGGGCGAAGGCCAGGATGCCATAGGCCGCGCGGGCGAGGGCATCGCCATCCTTGTAGTCGGCCTTGAAGGCGCGGAGCCAGAGGTGGATCGCGCCGATCAGCCCCGCCACGAAGGTGGCGGAATAGCCGATGGTCACGGTCGTCACGTGCGTGGACAACCAGAAGTTGGAGTCGAGCACGGCGCGCACGCTTTCCAGATTGTCCTCGCCCGAGAGGCCGAGGTTATGCGCGACGATCAGGGAAAGGAAGCCGCTCAGGCCGGCGGCCATGGCGCCGATGCCGTTCTTCCAGAGGCGTTCCAGGATGACGCCGAGCAGGACCGCGCCCCAAGCAACGAAGATGCCGGAGGAGTAGAGGTTGGTGACCGGCGGGCGTTCATGGAGCCACATGCGGTAACCTAAGGCCGCGGTGTGCAGCAGGAAGATGCCCACCAACAGCACGTAGGCCCCGGTGCGTGGGCCCTCGCTGTTGGCGGCCCATGCCCAGAGGATGAGGAGGACGATGAGCACGTACGCGATGAGCAACCAATAGAAGGGTTGGAGGCGGCTGAACGAAGTCTCGGCATTCGCCCGCGTCGACCAAGTGCCGGCCAGGGAGGCGTTGAGCGCGCGGATCTGGTCGCGGCAGGTGTCGTCATCCCCTTCGCGCCAAGCGACGCAGAAGAGGGCATAGCGCGTGACGACGCCATCGGGCGCCAAGGCGGGCCGATGCGCGGCGCGGTCGTTGATCACGGCGAGCAGGGCGGTCCCGAGGTTGTCCCAAGCCACGGTGGTGGTCGGATCCTTCGGCGGGACGATGCGGATGGCGCCATCCTTGGCGAAATCTTGGTAGCGTTCCACGAGGGCTTTGAGCGTCTCCTGGAGTTCCTTGTCGAAAGCCGGCGCGGCCGCGGAGGTGCCGCGGTTCTTTTGCATCTCTTCCGCGGCGCGGTTGAGCGCGCCCAGCCAAGCTTGGTATTCGCGCTGGGGGGCGATGTCCGCCGGAAGGTCGCCCGGCATGAACGTCATCGACAGCAGCGCATACTGACGGGCCGCCGACTCGAGTTGGAGGAGGGCGCGGTCTTCCGCTTCGCGGTCGGCTTGGGCGCGTTGGCGCGACTTGGCCGCGGCGTCCGTCAGTGCCTTGCTGTGCTTCAGGATGTCGTCCCAGCTCACGAACTTGGTCTTCTCGGGGTCGCGACCCATCATCTTCAGGACCACCGGGTGATCGACGCGGAAGGTCGGCAGCACGCGGGCGATGGAGGCGCGGAAGGAGACCTCGATGAGCCAGTCATGGGCGGCGAGCGTGCGGCCCTTGAGGCGCACCGGCCGCTTTTCCAGCTGTTGCTTGAGACCATCGGTGATTTCGGGCAGCTGCTGGGCGATTTCCGCCTTTTCGGCTTCGGTCCAGGTCGAAGGCTTGCGACCGAAGGCGGTGGCTTCGAGCGGGCTCAGGGCGATTTCGCGCCGGGCGCGCATCTGGAGGAGCGAGCCGGTGGCGAGCGTTTCCAGCGGGATGATGCGTCCGCCGCTCTGCACCGGCAACGTGCCGATCTCACGGCTATCCCACGCTTCGGCCGCTTGGGCGTCCGTGGGGCTGAGCGCCAAGAGGGCCATGAGGCCGGCGGTGGCGGCGGTCTTCGTCCGGCGTTGCAGGAAGCCGAAGAGCGAGATGCCGAAGTGAACCAAGAGGCCGAGGGACATGAGGGAGACGGAGATGTAAGGCAGGAGCCAGCCGGGATTGCGCACGACCTGCAGGACGCTGATGTCCTTGCCGGCGGCCGTATTCCCGAAGCTCGACTGGTAGAAGGTCATGCCGCCATGGCGCAGGGGCTGATTCATCGAGATGTTGAAGGGGAATGAGCTGGTGCCATCTTTGATCGTCACGTCGCTGGCGAACCGCCGCGGGATTTCGGTGCCGGGATATTTTTCGTGGGTGAAGCGATCCAGGCGCACGTCGAAGCTCAGGTAGGTGCGGGCCCGACGGAGGGAGAGTTCATACTTGCGGCCCGCGTGCTCGAAGGTCTGGGCGGGGAACGACTCGGTGAGCTGGGCGTTCAGCAGCCAAACGCCGAGGGACTGGCCGTTGGCGAACAACTCCAACAGGGTGCTCGGCACGTTGCCGACGTTGTCGTTGAAGCTTTCGGGGATGCGCTTGAGCGCCAGCGGCGAACGCGCGGCGATGCCTTGCGTCGCGGCGATGTCAGCCCCGTCGGGCATCTGCGATTTCGCGCGGAGGACCGAGTTGGGATAGTAGAAGCGGACGTTGGCCTTGAACGGCGAGCCGGCCAGCGCCAGTTCGGCCTTCGGGTCGCTCAACGTGCGCAGGAGCGCGTCGGGGACGATCACGACCTTCTCCTTGCCTGCTTCGGTCTGGTCGACGATGGCCACCTCGAACTCGCGGAAGGCTTCGGTGAAGGCGCGGGTTTCGCCTTCGGGGATGACCATCGCGGATTCCTCCTGACAGGCGGCAGTCACGAAGCCACCGATCAACAGGAGGACCAGGCCGCCGTGGATCAGGGAGATGCCGGTGTGGCGGAGGCCGAGTTTGAAGTGGCGGAAGTGCGCGCAGACCAGGTTGATCACCAGGAGCGTGCCGAGCAGGAAGCCGCCGGGCAACGGCAGGCGGAAGTCCGCCGCGGGATTCAGCGGGTAGGAGCAGCCCCAGGAGCTGAAGTAGGCTTTCTGGACATGCCAGACGCCCCAATTCACTTGCTCGAGCGTGCCGAGCAGGATCAGGAGCATGGAGACCACCAGCAGCCAGACGGTCAGCTGCAGCGAAGCCAGGAAGTTGAACCAGGCGGAACCGGATTTCGCTTTTGCGAGGAAGGATTCGTTCACGGGATTTGGGAGGCGGCGAGGAATTTGAGGAAGGCGGCGGTCTGGGCGTTCACGGCGTCACGGTCGCCCGTGAACTTGAAGAACCAGGTGGAGTCGTTCTTGGGCACCATCATGGCGACCATGGCTTTCTTTCCGTCGGTCGCGTCGAAGCGGAAGTACTGGCCCGCATCCGCACCGACTTTACCGGGTTGCGCGGCGGCCTGGATGTCGGCTTCCGTGGCCGGGGCGAGGCCGAGTTGGCCGCGCCAGCGGTTCACGTTGGCGGTGGTGCCGCCGACGTTGCCCGGGAAGACGGTGACGGCGACTTCGGCTTGGCTGCCGCCAGGACCGGCGACGATCCACGAGCCTTTTCGCATGGCGTTAGGGGCACCCGCGGTCCAACCGGCCGGAAGTTCGGCCCACTTGGGTTGGCCGAAGCTCGCCGCCTCCGCTTGCATCGCCGCATTCGCGGCCATCGGTGCGGCGGCGACGGGTGCCTTGGCGGGTTCAGGGGTCTTGGCGACAGGGGTGGCCGTCGCCGTCGGGGCTTCGGCTGCGGCGGGTGCTGGGGTGTCGGACTTCACTTCATAGGAAGTGACCTTGGGCTGAGGTTTGCAGCCGACCGCGAAGGCGGCGACGGCGAGGAACAGGAGGCGGTGCATGGTAGCGTGAAATTATTTGGCGTTCTTTTTGCCTTTTTTGGCGGGTGCCGGCGTTTCTTCGGCGACTTTACCGGTCGTGGCCCGTTCGACGTATTTCTCGTCGCGCGGTTGGATGATGCCTTTCTTGACGAGTTCGTCGGCATGCATTTCTCCGAGCGGACCGCAGTGGGCGACCCAGCGGTCACACTCGGCGCGGAGTTCGGCGAGCTTGGCGGCGTAGGCCGGATCACCGGCGATGTTCTTCACTTCCCAAGGGTCGCTGACCGTATCGTACAGTTCTTCGGGGGCGCGGTTCGGGTTGAAGTAGAGAGCCTGCAGGGGCGTCAACGTGCCGGCGGCTTGCGCCTTGCGGAGGGCCTGCATCGTCTGCCCAACTTCTTGGTAGGCGACTTTACCGGCTTCATCCACGCCCGGAGCTTGGTTGCGGACGTAGCGGAAGCGCGGATCGCGGACCGAGCGGACCTTGTCGAAACTTTCGTCCATGTAGTCCAGGAAGGCGTAGGCGTACTTCGGCGGGTGGGTCGCGGTGGGCAAGAAGCAGCGGCCGTCATATTCCTTCGGCACCGGCGCGCCCGCCAAGGTGAGCGCGGTCGGGGCGAAGTCGATCCAGCTGGCGAAGTCTTCGCGGATGCTGCCAGCGGGGATCTTGCCGGGCCAGCGCACGATGAGTGGGACGCGCGTGCCGGTGTCCTTCGGGGAGCGCTTGTAGCGCGGCATGCCCCGACCATGGTCGCCCGTGAGGATGACGATAGTGTTCTCTTCAAGGTTATGCTCCTTCAGCCACGCCAGGACGCGGCCGAGCGTATAATCGACGGCCGTGACGAGCTCGTGGTAATGGGCCACCTCGCGGCGGACTTCCGGGGTGTCGGGGTAGAAGGGCGGGAGTTCGACCTTCGCGGGGTCGCGGCGATCCGAGGGCTTGAGCGCGGCGGTGTTCCGGGCGTGGGCGGCGTCGTTGGCGCGGACTTGGCTCTCGTGGCTGACGCTGTCGTTGATGTAGGCGAAGAACGGCTGCTTGGGCGGCGGCGTCTTGAGGTCAGGCTTGTTCCCGTAGTTGACCAAGAGCTCGCGGGAGTTGGCGAGGTTCTTCTCGGGGATGCCTTGGAAGTCGGTCTTGCCGGGCCACATGACGTAGTAACCGGCTTCGCGTAGTTTCTCGGTGAATGGCCGCGGCGGGTTGATCACCTTGGACCGCATGTTCTGCCCACCCCAAGTCAAAGGGTAGATGCCGCTGACCATGCCGCTGCGGGAAGGCGCGCAGACCCCGCAATGGGTGAAAGCCCGGGTAAACAGGGCACCTTCCTTGGCCAAACGGTCCATGTTCGGTGTCACGGCATCCTTGCAGCCATAGGCACCGGTGTCGGGCCCCATGTCTTCGCCAATCACCAGCACGATGTTAGGGCGGGTCTCGGCGGCCTCAGCACGGTCAAAAACAAAGGTCGCTAAACCGAGCGACAGCAACAAGAGGGCGGGACGCATGGGGTGTGAGACAGGTACTAAGCCCAATGGTTGCGAGGCCGCTTGGGGATAGCAAAGCGAAAGGACGCTTTTTGGGCGTCCTTTCGGTTAGCAGGCTCAGGAATTTGGGCTATTAGCCCTTAATCCGTGAAGCGGAAGAGCGCCACATCGCCGTCCTTGAAGAGGTACGCTTTGCCTTCGAGGCGGTAGCGGCCGGCATCGCGGGCCGCCGCGACGGAGCCGTACTTGGCGAGGTCTTCGTAGGAGACGACTTCGGCCTTCACGAAGCCTTTTTCGAAATCGGTGTGGATCACGCCGGCACACTGCGGGGCAGTCATGCCGTGGCGGAAGGTCCAAGCCCGGACTTCCTTTTCGCCCGCGGTGAAATAGGTGGCCAAGCCGAGGAGGTGGTAGGCCCCGCGGATCAACGAAGAGACGCCGGAGTCGGTGACGCCGAGGGACTGCAGGAACTCCGTGGCTTCGGCGGGGCTGAGGTCGCAGAGTTCGGCTTCGACCTGGGCGCAGATCACGACGTGCTCGCAACCGTGGCGTTTGCCGATGAGTTCGGCGACCGCGGCGACATGGCGGTTCTTGGAGGGGTCGGCGAGGTCGGCCTCGGAGACGTTGCAGGCGAAGAGCACCTTCTTCGAGGAGAGCAGGTTGAAGGCCTTCAGGCGATTGCGCTCGTCGTCGGACACCTCCATCGTCGAGGCGGGTTCGTTCTCGTTGAGGTGCTTGACGAGGCGGGTGAGGAGTTCGACGGCCGCGATGGCTTCCTTGTCCTGGCTGCGCACTTTCTTCTGGTTGCGGTCCAGTTGCTGTTCGGCGGACTGGATGTCGGCCAAGATGAGTTCCGTTTCGATCACGCCGATGTCGCGGACGGGGTCGACCTTGCCCATGCTATGGACGATGTCGTCGTTGTCGAAGCAACGCACGACGTGGATGATGGCGTCGCACTCGCGGATGTTGGAGAGGAAGTCGTTGCCCTTGCCTTCGCCCTTGGAAGCGCCGGCGACGAGGCCCGCGATGTCGACGATGTCGATGGTGGCCGGGATGACGACCTTGGTGCCGGCGATGGCCTGCAGTTTCTGCATGCGTTCGTCGGGGACGAGCACCACGCCGACGTTCGGCTCGATGGTGCAGAACGGGTAGTTGGCCGCCTCGGCCTTGCGGGAGCGCGTCAATGCGTTGAAGAGGGTGGACTTGCCGACGTTGGGAAGTCCGACGATGCCTGCCTGGGTCTTTGCCATGGAAGGTGCAACGTGGGCAGGGTTGCCCCGGAGGTCAAGAGCCGGGAGGGGCCGGCGGCAAGGCTTCGGCCTGCTGGCGCAAGGGGCTCGAAGGCAGGACGATCTCCTCGTTGGCGCCCGGTCGTCCGCGGAGCGGGACGGCGAGGGCCGCTTGGCCGCGGATTTCGACGATGCGCAGGAGCGCCGTCGGCCGCAAATCGCGCGATCGGCTCACCACGAGTTCGTCCTTTTTGAGCGAGAGCTCGCTGGCCGTGCGCGCGAGCAACAACAGCTGCGGACCCGTCGCCGTGGGGTTTTGTCCGACGAACCCGAGGCGGGGGTTGCGGCTCGCGCCCGTGGGGCGACCAAACTCCCCACCCGGCTCGACCGTGGACGCCGGGGTGGGCGGTTCGACCGCGCAGCCTACGAGGAGCAGGCCCGCGGCGATGCCGACGAAACGGTTCACAGACGATTGGGGTCGTGCGGCTCGTTGCCTTTGAGGCGGAAAGCTTCGAGCGTGGCGCTCGGCAGGGAGGGCTCGGCCGACTTCTCGGCCGCCGTCTCCGCGTCGATGAACTGGTCGAAGCCCGGGCCCGAGGTGTCGAGTTCGCCTTCGAACATGCCTTGCAGCTGGCGCATGCGCGTCGGGTGACGCATCTTGCGGAGCGCTTTCGCTTCGATCTGGCGGATGCGTTCGCGGGTCACCTTGAAGTGGCGGCCGACTTCCTCGAGCGTCCGCTGGACGCCGTCGAGCAAGCCGAAGCGGAGGATGAGCACTTCCTTTTCGCGTTCCGCCAGGGAGCGCAGGACGAAGTCGATCTTCTCGCGCAGGAGGCGCGTGGAGGCCGTGTCGGAGGGGTTTTCGGCGGACTTGTCCTCGATGAAGTCGCCGAGGGAGGTGTCTTCGCCGTCGCCGACCGGCGATTGCAGCGAGATCGGTTGCTGCGCCATCTTCATGATCTGCTGGACGCGTTCGATCGCCATGTTCATCTCGTTGGCGACTTCCTCGGCGGTCGGTTCATGGCCCAGCTCTTGGGTGAGTTGCTTCTGGACCTGCATCACCTTGTTGAGCGTTTCGATCATGTGGACCGGGATGCGGATGGTGCGGGCCTGGTCGGCGATGGAGCGCGTGATGGCTTGGCGGATCCACCAGGTGGCGTAGGTCGAGAACTTGTAGCCGCGGCGGTATTCGAATTTCTCGACGGCCTTCACGAGGCCCATGTTGCCTTCTTGGATGAGGTCGGTGAACAGGAGGCCGCGGTTCTGGTACTTCTTCGCGATGGAGATGACGAGGCGGAGGTTATGCTCGACCATCTCGGTCTTCGCCTTCTGGGCTTCGTCCATGTGCTTGCGCACGTTGCGGACGAGGTTGAGGAGTTCGGTCGGCAGCAGGCGCCAGCGGCGTTCGACTTCCTTGGCGCGGGTCGCGGAGATCTCCGGCTTGCGGGCCAGCTTGGCGCGGACGTGGCCGCGCATGATCGGGGCGGGCTCGACGAGGTTGCGGCAGTCTTCGAGGTCGGCCTTGAGCTCCGGGAGCTCCAACCATTCCTCGAAGAGCTTCATCTTGAAGCAGAACTTGCGGAGGATGTCCTTGCAGCCTTCCTTGCTCGCGAGTTCGAGTTTGCGGTAGGCCTCGCGGGTCTTCGGGCGCTTGGCTTCGTCGGTCTCTTCGAGGTATTTCTGCCAGCCCTTATCCAACCGGACCTGCAGCTTGGTGCACTCCTCGGTGGCCTTCGGGAGCATCTTGTAATAGGCGTCGCGCGACTCGACCTTCTTGTCGATGACGACCTTGTCGAAGCGTTCTTCCTTGCGGAGGACCTTCAGCGCGAGGTCGAGCTGGTAGGGCAGCGTCAGCCAGCAGGAGAAGAGGAACTCCTGGGCGCGGAGTTCGGCGTCTTCGATGCGCTTGGAGATTTCGACTTCCTGTTCGCGGGTGAGGAGGGGCTTGTGGCCCATCTGCTTCAGGTAGACGTTGAAGGGGTCGTAAGGG
>CALQIY020000071.1 GCA_943330755.2 Opitutus sp. GAS368 | reverse complement strand
TTGGGCCAGCGGCAACGCCGCGGGCGCGCCCAGCACCACCCCGCCGCTCACCGTGGCGCAAACCGTCCCGACCGGCAGGTCGAGGCCGACCAAAGCCAGCCCGTGCGGGCCCGCGGCGGAGCGTACCTTGCCGACGACCTTCCCGCCGGAAGAGAGTTCGGCACCCGCGGTCACGGGCGAGCCATCGACCGAGGCGACGCGGCGAAGGATGCGGCGCAGCGAGCCCATGGACTGAATCCGGGCCATGACTTCCTGCCCCAGGTAGCAGCCCTTCGTGTAGCTGACCCATGGCTCGAGTCCGCACTCCTGCGGAAACTCGTTCGCGCCACAATCGTCGGGGACGGAAGGCACCCCCGCCAAAATCCGGTCAGCCTCGAGCGCTTCATACGTGGCGAGTTCCCAAGGGAGCGACTGGGCGGGCGGAGCCAAGACCTCCCAAGAGGGCCCGCCCGCGCGGGCCGCCGGGATCAAGCGCACGCCCGCGATTTCGGCCGGGACGCCCGTACCCCAAAGCACGCCCCGCTGCCACTGGTCGGAAACATCCGCCGCGGCCACGTCGTCCGCGATGACATTGGCCGTGACGACGGCGATCAGTTCTGCGGGTGGGCAGCGCGGGCTGAGCAGCAAGAACGCGCCGTCGGCCGCCTTGACCACCAACGTGTGCGCGAGCACCCGGCCCTTGCGGTTCAACCACAAGGCGGGCTGCCCCTCACCCCGACGCAGGTCGGCGGCGCACTGCCCCTGCAGGAACGTCGCGGCGTCGTCGCCCGTCACGCGCACGACCGTCGTCGAAGTTGGCGTGAAGCGGAGCATGGCGACGCTCAGGCGACCAGGAAGGCGATGCCTTGCAGGACCAAGTTGGCGTAGAAGGCGGCCATCACATCATCGAGCACGATGCCGAAACCGCCCGGCAGTTTCTCGAGCGCCTTGATGCCGAAAGGCTTGGTGATGTCGAAGAGCCGAAACAGCAGGAAGCCGACGATGACCAAGAGGAAGCCCTTGGCCGAACCGAGCGCGAGGTTCTTGTTGAAGAGGAACACCAGCGGCATGGCCACGAACTCATCCAGGATGACTTCGGAAGGGTCCTTCTTCTTCAGCAAGAACGCCGCGACACCGCAGAAGAAAATCGCCGCCAGCACGACGAGCGCGTCAAAGACCAATTCATGGTACCACGCATGGCCCCGGGCCAAGTTGCGCACGACCAAGGCCCACCATAGCAACCCCGCCGCCGAACCCCATGTGCCTGGCGCCCGGAGCCGGCCCAGCGGACCCAGCGTGGCGATGCCCACCATCATCCGGACAAGCCCGGCAAGTGCCGGCGATGGCGGATGAGGTAACTCGCGCCGGAGATGACCGTCAGCGCGACGGAGAGCCAGAAGAGCCCCATGATGATGATTTCCCAGCGCTCGTGCCACAGGGCGGAGAGCTTCCAATGCGTCTCATAGGCCCGCAGGCCGATGAGATGGCCGATGGCCAAGATCTGGAGGAAGGTCTTGATCTTACCCAGCCCTTCGGCCTCGAGCACCTGACCCGAAGCCGCCGCCACGAGACGCAGGCCGGTGATCAGGAATTCGCGGCACAGGATCAACACCACGCCAAAGGCCGCCAAGAGCCGTTCGCCGTCGGAGGGATTCAGGTAGCCTGCGGCCGGCAGGTCGCCGATCACCGGACCCAGCACATGACGGCCAGGGAGGCAATCGGCCGCCAGCAAGGCCACCAACAGGCCGAGGATGAAGATCTTGTCGACCAAGGCATCCATCAGTCGGCCGAAGTCGGAAACCGCCCCCAGCTTACGGGCGATCCAGCCATCAAAGATGTCGGTCAGGGCGGCCAGAATGAACAAAGCCAAGGCGGCGCTGGCCCAAACCCCCGCCCAGGCGGTCCAGAGGGCGATGAGGAAAACTGCCGGGAGCCGCGCGGCGGTCAGAAGGTTGGGGATATGCTGAAGGAAACGCATGCGGGCTTGCGGGGACAATGTTCTGGGGCGAGAGTCAGCCGCAACAGGAAAACAATGGCCCTCAAACCGCGCATCGCCGTCTACCCCGGCACCTTCGACCCGATCACCCTCGGGCACCTCGATGTCCTCCGGCGCGCTTCCCGGCTCTTCGACCGCGTCATCGTCGCCGTGGCGCCGAGCGATTCGAAGAACCCTTGGTTCCCCTTGGATGAACGCCTGGTCATGGCGCGCGAGGCCTGCAAGGGCATGGGGAAAATCCGGGTCCTCTCCCTCGATGGCCTCACGGTGGAGTTTGCCCGCAAACATAAGGCCGTGGCCATCATTCGCGGCCTCCGCAAGTTCAGCGACTTCGAGTTCGAGTTCGACCTGGCCCACGCGAACCGCCTCATGGCCCCCGAAATCGAGACCGTGGTCCTGATGCCCAGCCAGGACCAATTCGTGACCTCTTCGACCTTCGTGAAGGACATCGCCCGCCATAAACTGTCCCAAGCCGCCGCTTTTGTGCCCCGTTGCGTGCTGCCACGCCTCAAAAAACGCCTCGGTTAAGCCTAAAAAGGCCCTTCCTCCGCTGTTGACCGTGGGGGAATGTTCCATTTGCTCCCCCTTTCCCCCCTTGCGAGCCCGCTCGGGCGGCTCCCACCCTTCTTTTCTATACATCCATGGACATCAAAATCCAAGTCACCAACCCGACCCGCCGCTCCGTCACCGTGACGATTCCTGCTGCGACCGTCGCCGCCTCCGAAAAGGAAGTGGTCAAGGGCTTCACGCGCGAAGCCGCCCTCCCCGGCTTCCGTCCGGGCAAGGCGCCCGAAGCGATCGTCCGCCAGAAGTACGGCAAGAACATCGCCGACGAAATCAGCCAGCGCCTCCTCGCGCAGGGCTACGAGCGCATCAAGGAAGAGAAGAGCTTCACCGTCTACACCCTCGCCGACGTCCAGAAGGACGAAGCGGCCCAGGGCGCCGATGTCGTCATCCGCTACGAAGTGGACGTGCTCCCTGAGTTCAAGACCCCCGACTGGAAGAGCATCAAGATCGCCAAGGAAGCCGTCACGGTGACCGACGCCGACATCGAAGAGAACCTCCAGAAGCTGCTCCAACAGCGCGCCCGCTTCGAGAAGACCGAAGCCGCCGCCGCCAAGGGCGACTACGTCCGCCTCAGCTACACCGGCACCGTCGACGGCAAGGCCGTCAAGGAAGTCGACGCCGAGGCCGGCCCGCTGGGCTCGTCCGAATCCACCTGGGAAGAAGCCGGCTCGGAAAGCGAGATCGTCGCCGTCCCCGCCATCGCCAAGGCCATCATCGGCCTCAAGGCGGGCGACACCGCCAAGGCTGAACAGGCCTACGGTGCCGACGCCACGCGCGAAGCCCTGCGCGGCAAGACCGTGAAGTACGAACTCTCCGTCGCCGAAGTCCGCCGCAAGGAAATCCCCACCGTGGACGAAGCCTTCTGCAAGTCCGTCGGCGTGAAGGATGAAGCCGACCTCCGCGACCAGCTCCGCAAGGGCCTCACCGGCACCAAGGAACAGGCCGCCGAAACCGCCCGCCGCGAAAAGGCCCTCGACGCCCTCATCGCCGGCCTCGACCTCCCCCTCCCCCAGTCCGCGGTCGATTCCGTCGCCAACGGCCTCTTCAACGAGTACCTGCAGCTCCGCCTCCGTAACGGCACCCTGAAGCCCGACCAGTTCGAGGCCCAGCGCGAGGAAATCATCACCGAATCCCGCAAGGCCGCCGAAACCAAGGTCCGCGCCCAGGTCGTCCTGGTCCGCATCGCCGAAGAAAACGGCATCGACCTCACCCGCGAGGAGTTCACCCAGGCCATCCTCCGCGAGGCCTACCGCACCAACGTTCAGCCCGAAAAGCTGGCCAAGGACCGCAATCAGCTCCAGGTCATCCGCCGCGACGCGGTCCTGAACAAGGCCCTCGACCTCGTCCTCGACGGGAAAGCCCCGGAAGCGGTTGAGAAAGCCTAAGGTCCGGGTATAGTACCCCTCACTCCTCCTACCATGTCCTATATCATCCCCAACGTTGTTGAAAGAGATGCGCGCGGCGAACGGGCCTGGGACATCTACAGCCGCCTGCTCAAGGACCGCATCATCTTCTTGGGCTCGCCCATCTACGACGACGTCGCCAACGCCGTCATCGCCCAGATGCTGTTCCTGCAGATGGAGGACCCGAAGAAGGACATCTCGCTCTACATCAACTCCCCCGGTGGCTCGATCACCGCGGGCATGGCGATCTACGACACGATGAACTTCCTCACGTGCGAGGTGAACACCTATTGCATCGGCATGGCCGCCTCCATGGCGACCGTCCTGCTCGCCGCCGGCACCAAGGGCAAGCGCCACGCGCTCCCGAACTGCCGCGTCATGATCCACCAGCCGAGCGGCGGTGCGACCGGGCAGACGTCCGACATCTCCATCGCCGCCAAGGAAATCCTCCGCTGGCGCGACACGCTGAACCATGTCCTCGCCAAGCACAGCGGCCGCACGGCGGCGGAGCTGCAGCGCGACTCGGACCGCGACAATTACATGACGGCCGATGAGGCCAAGGCCTACGGCCTCGTCGACCACGTCGTCCTGCCCAAGGCAGGCCGCGCCTAATCCTCATGGCCGGCGACCAGGCGGAGTGCTGCTCCTTCTGCGGCAAGCCGGCCGCGCAGGCCGGCAAGCTCATCGCGGGCCCCAAGGGCATCGGCATCTGCGATGTCTGCGTGTCCACCTGCGGTCGGCTCATCGACCGGGAACGCGCCCGCGAAGGCAAAGGCGGCTCGGCCGCATCCGCGGGCCCGGCCATGCAGGATGGTCCGGCGAAGTACGTGCCGACGCCCGTCAAGCTCGTCGCCCCTTCCGCCCTCCGCGCCGAGCTCGACATCCACGTCATCGGCCAGGACCACGCGAAGAAGGTCCTCTCCGTCGCCGTCCATAACCACTACAAGCGCCTCAACGATCGCCTCACGCAAGCCGCGGGCGGCGACAAGGCCAACGCCCTCGGCGACGTCGAACTGGACAAGAGCAACGTCCTGCTGATCGGCCCGACCGGCACCGGCAAGACGCTCCTCGCCAAGACGCTCGCGCGCATGCTCGACGTGCCGTTCGCCATCGCGGACGCCACCACGCTCACCGAGGCCGGCTACGTCGGTGACGACGTCGAAACCGTCGTCCTGCGCCTGCTCCAGGCCGCCGACATGAACGTCGAACGCGCGCAGCGCGGCATCGTCTTCATCGACGAGATCGACAAGATCGGCCGCAAGTCCGATTCCGCCTCCATCACGCGCGATGTCTCCGGCGAAGGCGTCCAGCAGGCCCTCCTCAAGCTCCTCGAAGGCACCGTTTGCAACGTTCCGCCCGCCGGCGGCCGCAAGCACCCCGAGCAGCAGTGCATCCGGATCGACACGAGCGACATCCTCTTCATCGCCGGTGGCGCGTTCGTCGGCCTCGACCGGCTCATCGCCCGCCGCGCGGGCACCAAGGCCCTCGGCTTCATCCAAGGCGGCGACATCCCGCCGACGCTCACGGCCGAGCAGGTCCTCGCCGGCCTGCAGCCGGAAGACTTGTTCTCGTTCGGGATGATCCCCGAATTCGTCGGCCGGCTGCCCGTGATTTCCGTGCTCGAACCGCTCAACAAGGACGCGCTCATCCGCATCCTCACCGAGCCGAAGAACGCCCCGACCAAGCAGTACCGCAAGCTCTTCGGACTTTCGGGCATGAACCTCGAATTCACGCCCGGCGCGCTCGACGCCGCCGCGGAACGCGCCCTCGCCCTCGGCACCGGTGCCCGGGGCCTGCGCTCCGTGCTCGAAGGCGTGCTGCTCGAGACCATGTACGGCCTCCCCGAACACCCGGCTGGCTCGAAGTTCACGGTGACGGCGGAAGCCATCCGCGGCGAGAAGCCCGTGACGGTGACGGCCGCGAGCGCGAAGTCCCGCAAGGGCGCCTGATTTCATGATCGTCTATCCCGCCATCGACATCCGCGGCGGTCGCTGCGTACGCCTGAGCCAAGGCCGCGACGACGCGCGCACGAACTATTACGAAGACCCGGTCGAACCGGCCGTGCAGTTCGCCCAAGCCGGGGCGGAATGGATCCACGTCGTCGACCTCGACGGCGCCTTCGGCGGCGCCCCGCTCAACTTGGCGACGCTCGCCCGCATCGCCCGGCTCGGCCCCCAGATCCAGTTCGGGGGCGGCATGCGCGACCGCGCCCTCGCGGAAGCCGCTTATGCGGCCGGCGCCAGCCGCGTCGTCATCGGCACCCGCGCCGCGACCGACCCTGCTTTCCTGCGCGAGATGGCCCAGGCCCACGGTCCGCGTCTCGCCGTCGGGATCGACGCCAAGGACGGGCTCGTCGCCGTCAAAGGCTGGACGGCCGTGACCGCCCTGCAGGCCACCGATTTCGCCAAGGCAGCCGGCGAGCTCGGCGTCTCGACGGTGATCTACACCGACATCGCGACCGACGGCATGCTCACCGGACCGAACTGGAACTCCCTCGAAGCGGTGCTTAAGGCCTGCCCCTGCGGCGTCATCGCTTCCGGCGGCGTGGCCGGCGCGGAAGATGTGCGGCGCTTGGGGCAACTGTCGAAGGCCTACCCGAACCTGGTCGGGGCCATCGTCGGCAAGGCCCTCTACGAAGGCCGTTGCGATGTCGCCGGGCTCTTGGTCGCGGCGCGCGGCTAAAGCTTAGCGCGACGGGATCAACGCCGGGCCATAACCGGCGACGATGCCGTTCAGCAGGCGGACTTCATGGGTGATCGGCGGGACGGCGCGCTTCTCGGCCGAGTTCTTCCAGCCACCCAGCGCCTTGTTCGCGGCGGCGTATTCCAGCTCCGCCGTCGTCGGCAGCATCCGGTAGTAAAGGGTCTCGGTCGTCCCGTCGGCGGCCGCATCGCTCGGGACGCCGAGGAGTTCGATCACCTGCGCGCGGGTATCGCCGACCTTGATGAGGTGCAACTTCGTCGCCGTGTGGTTGCGCCATTCATCCTCGGGCTGGGCGTTCTGGCAGGCCGTGAAGGTCAGGGTCAGGAGCAGCAGCGCAAGGATTCGCATGGGGGCAACCTAGGCGGCTCGTCCGGCAGGGTCAATGCCAGCCCCTCCGACAGGGCGGAGGCTTGCCAAGGCCTGCCGCCAAAGCCATACCCAGAAGCCTTATGGCATCTTTCCGGACCATGCTCGTTTGGCTGGCCTGCGCGACCTGCGCCGGCGCCGCCGAACTCACCCCTACCGAGGTCATCGCCAAGGCGCGCGCCGCCCTGACCGCTGACCCCGCCGCCCTCGCGAAAGTGCGCAGCCTCCAGTTCGAACTGACGTCCGTCGACGCCGAAGGAAAGCCCGCGGGCTTCACGCTGCTCGAGGTCAACGCCCCCGACCAACGCTACCAACTCAGCCTCAACGCCAACCGCTCCGTCGAGGAGATCCTCGCGACGAACGGCAACGAAGGCTGGCGCAAGTCCACGCAGACGACCCAAATCGGCGTCCTGCGGGCCGAGTTCGTCAGCGTGTTGCGCGACATGGCTTCGAGCGACCTGACCTTCTTCACCGCCCCGGCCGAGCGCCAAGGCGTCGTGAAATCCGCCCCGGCCAGCGAGATCAACGGCCGCAGGCAGGTGGCGGTGGAATACGCCTACAAGAGCGGCTTCCGCATCATCCGACACTTCGACGCCGAAACCTTCCGGCTCACGGCCACCGACCAGCCCATGCCCGACGGCAAGACGCAACGCCAGTTGGTCACCGCCACGACGGTCGTCGACGGCATCCTGTTCACGCAGAAGGAAGCCATCCTGATCGACGGCAAGAAAGTCGCCGAGGCGACCTACGAGAAGGTCACCGTGAATCCCACGCTGACGCCGGGCCACTTCATCTTCCCGACCCGCTAAGCCCATGCCCGTCCTCCAGGCCCACGCCCCCGACTTTCTCGCCCGCCTCCGTGCCTTCGTCGGCAATGGCGAAGCCTCGACCGACGTCCGCGCCACCGTCGCAGGCATCATCGCCGACGTCCGCGACCGCGGCGATGCCGCCGTGCTCGCTTACACCAAGAAGTTCGACCGCGCCCAGCTCACCGCGAAGCAGCTGCGCATCCCCGAAGCCCGCCTGAAGCAGGCCGCCCGCGAGCTCGCCCCCGCCAAGCGCCAGGCCTTCGATGAAGCCGCGCGCTGCGTGACCGACTTCCACCGCCGCACCTTGCCCAAGGGCTGGTCCGCGAAGAACCCGCACGGCGCCACGGTCGGCGAACGCCACCATGCGATCCGTCGCTGTGGCCTCTACATTCCCGGCGGCCAAGTCCCGCTGGTGTCCACGGTGCTGATGACGGCGCTGCCGGCGAAGGTCGCGGGCGTGCCCGAACTCTGCGCCTGCACGCCGCCCGGCCCCGATGGGCGGATCAACCCCGACATCCTGGCGGCGCTTTACCTCTGCGGCATCAAGGAAGTCTACGCCGTCGGTGGCGTCCAAGCCATCGCCGCGCTCGCGCTCGGGACGAAGTCCATCCCCGCCGTCGACAAGGTCTTCGGTCCCGGCAATGCCTACGTCACCGAGGCCAAGCGCCAACTCTTCGGCGTCGTCGGCGTCGACCTCCTGCCCGGCCCGAGCGAAGTGATGATCATCGCCGACCGCACCGCCAACCCGGTCTTCGTCGGCGCCGACCTCTGCGCGCAAGCCGAACACGGCAGCGGCAAGGAGAAGCTCTACCTCGTATGCGACCAAGCGGCCTTCGCCGACCGTTGCCTCGCGTCCGCCCACGCCCAAGCGCTCACCTTATCGCACGGCGCCAAGATCACGAAGGCGCTGGAGAAGATGACCTGCGTGATCCTCGTCCGGAAGATCGCCGAAGCCGCGCGCGTCGCCAACCTCGTCGCCCCGGAACACCTCGAACTCATGGTCGCGAAGCGCGAAGAAGCGAAGCTCTCCGCGGCCATCACGACCGCCGGCGCCCTGCTCCTCGGCCATGAGACGCCGACGGTCCTCGGCGACTTCACGGCGGGCCCAAGCCATACGCTGCCCACCGGCGGGACCGGCCGTTTCTTCAGCGGCCTCCGCGTCGCCGACTTCCTCCGCCGGACGAGTTTCGTGCGCTACGATCGGCGCTCCTTGGCGAAGGCCGCCGGCGTGGTCGCCGCCTTCGCGGGCATGGAAAGCCTCGATGCGCACGGGCGCTCGCTGCAGATCCGCCTCGCGAAGAAGCGTTAGTCGTTCAGGGACGCCAACACCTGGGCGTGCAACTTCGGGGCCGCGGCGATGATGTTGCCGCTGGCGACCGCGTCGCCGCCTTGCCAATCCGTGACGATGGCCCCCGCGCCCTTGAGGACCGGGATCACGGGGACGAGGTCCCACGGGTTCATGACCGGGTCGGCGACCACGTGGGCGCGACCGCTCGCGACCAGGAGGTGCCCATAGCCGTCCCCCCAAGTCCGCGTGTGCGCGACGGAGTCCGCCAGACGATTCCAGCGGGCACGTTTATGGAGGCGGCGCACGTTGTCGAAGTCCGTCGAGACGACGACGGCATCCTTGAGCGAGGCTTCCGCGGCGCGGACGGTCTTCCCGTTCAGACGGGCGGTCCGGCCGTCACCCACGATGCGTTCGTCGAGGATGGGCTGATCGATGAGCCCCAACAGCGGCTGACCTTCGTAACGCAGACCGATGAGCGTGACGTAGAGCGGGACGCGGGAGAGGAAGGACTTCGTGCCGTCGATGGGATCGAGCACCCAACAGAACTCGGCGTCGACGTTCTGCGGGCCGAACTCTTCGCCCAAGATACCGTGCGATGGGTAGGCCTTCGTGATGAGCTGGCGCATCAGGCGTTCGGCCTCCTTGTCCGCCCAAGTCACGGGCGTGCCGTCGGGCTTGATTTCGAGACGCGTCTCCGGGTCGGCGTGCGCCGGGATGAGCACCGAGCGGGCGACGTCCGCCAAGGCTTCGGCAAACTTCAGCAACTCGGCTTGGCGCGCATCGGAGAGCATGGGCAAAGGGTTAAGCCCGTTCACGGACCGCTCCAAGCGAAAAGCCACCAGCCTACGCTTGAAGCCCCGGAGAAACCGCGGAGAGTCAGCCCATGCGCCCGTCCTTCGCCCTGCTGGCCGTTTGGCTCCTGAGCCCCGGACTTTGGGCACTCGAGCCCTGCCGCCTTGAGGTCGTCGAGAAAGGCTCCGGCTGGCCGGTGCCCGGGGTCGAACTCCGCACGGTGCATGGTGTCCGCTTCGTCTCGGACAACGCGGGGTTGATCGCCTTCGACCTGCCCGAACTGATGGGCCAGGAGACTTGGTTCACGGTGGGTGGGCACGGCTACGGCGTGCAGGCGGATGGCTTCGGCTACAAAGGCGTCCGCCTGCGGCCGACGCCCGGAAAGAAACTCACGGTCACG
>CALQIY020000070.1 GCA_943330755.2 Opitutus sp. GAS368 | reverse complement strand
GGTCGCGGCGGTGGCGAGGCCGGCGACGACCAAGAGGAGGGGGACGAGGCGCAGGGGCATGGCGGGGTGAGCCCATTCCAACCGCCCGGATCGGGGGACGCAATGGATTCTACTTTATTCTAGTTGACCCAAAAACCCGTCCGCAGAAGATGGCTGCCTCGTGATGACCACGCGCAACAGCATCTCCCAGCCCGGAGCGGACATATGTCCCCCCCGCGGAGAGACGCGTTGATTTCACGATAAATCCACCAGTCGACTCCTCCCCTGCCGGGCGTCCCTACGCCCGCGGGTTTTCCACCTCCGGCCGCCTCGTGCAGTGGCCGCGGGCCTCCTTCGCACGACCCCACCCTTTAAAAAATGAACATCCAACACTTGATCGAAGATATCCTCGGAGAACTCAAAACCCTCCGGGAAGAAAACGCCCAACTCCGGCACGAAGTCGCCATCCTGCACGCCAAGCTCGCCCTGGTGGAGCACAAGGTCGACAGCGTCGCCGAGGAGATGGGGATGATCTAGCGCGCGAGCAAAGCTCGCGCGCTAGATGAGGGTTGAGGGGTGAGGGTTGCGGGTGGCGGGGAGTGCGGCGAAGCCGCGGTTGTATCGGGTAGGGTCGGGACTGCGTACCGACCTAGGGCCCCTGAAAAGGGGAACCGGGGACCGGATAGGATGCGTGCTCGTGCACCAGCGGCCGAAGGCCGCAGCACTTCCCGACACCCTCAGCCCACAACCCGATACCCGCCGAGCGCTAAGCGCCTGTCCGAACGGGTCAGGCACCATCGCGTACACGCGACGGAGCCAGACCCCAACAGGCGTGGTGAGGCAGCTAGGTTGGCACGCAGTGCCAACCCTACCGGAGGCAGACTAGGGCAGCACGCGGTGCTGCCCCTACCTCGAGACAAATAGGACCGCACGTGGTGCGGTCCCTACCTCGTTCAGACCAGCTTCTTGAGTTCGCCGGAGCTGTCGCCGAACTGGACATCGCGGATGTCCATGCGGTTGAGCATGGAGACCCAGAGGTTGTTCAAAGGCGTTTCCTTGCCGTACTGGATGCTGCGGCCAGGGCGGATCGTGCCGCAACCGCGGCCGGCGAGCAGGATCGGCAAGTCGTCGTGGTTGTGGCGGTTGCCGTCGCCGTTACCCGAACCGTAGACGATCATCGAGTGGTCGAGCAGCGTGCCGTCGCCTTCCTTGACCGACTTGAGGCGGTTGAGGAAGTAGGCCAGCTGCGTCGTGTGGAAGACATTGATGTCTTGGATCTTCGACATCTTCTCCGGGTCGTTGCCGTGGTGGGAGAGGTTGTGGTGCCCCTCGCGCACGTTGATGAACGGGTACGAACGGTTGCTGCCTTCGTTGGCGAAGACGAACGTCGAGATGCGCGTGGTGTCCGTCTGGAACGCCAGGACGATGAGGTCGGCGAGCAGGCGGAGGTGTTCCTCGTAGCTCTGCGGGATGCCGACCGGGGCCTTGACGCCGGCGGGCAGCTTGGGCGCATTGGACGCGCCCGCCTTGGCGATGCGCAGTTCCATTTCACGGACGGCGGTGAAGTATTCGTCGAGCTTGCGCTGGTCGTCGGCGCCGAGGCGCACGTTCAGTTCGCGGAAGTCATCGCGGACGGCGTCGAGCACGCTCTTGCGTTCGGCGTCGCGGCGCGCGCGCTCGAGGTCGGTGCCCGAACCGAACAGCCGCTCGAAGATCAGCTTGGGGCTGACCTCCTTCGGCATCGGCTGGGTGGCGGAGCGCCAGGACAGGTTGGATTCGTAGATGCAGCTGTAACCCGAATCGCAACCGCCGGCCATCTTGCTGGAGTCGGCGCCGACTTCGAGCGAAGCGAGGCGCGTGCAGTCGCCCATGCGGGCGGCGGCGATCTGGTCGACGGAGACGCCGGCCTTGATGTTCGCGCCGTCGGTCTTGCGCGGTTGGGCGCCGGTGAGGTAGGCCGCCATCGCGCGGGCGTGGTCGCCACCCCCGTCACCATTCGCGCGGGCCTTGTCGGCGGTCAGGCCGGAGAGCACGGAGAAATCCTTGGAGAGGTCGGTCAGCGGCGCGAGGATCGGCGGCAACTTGGAAGGCAGGGCCCCTTCATTGGGCACGCGCCAGCCGGAAGGGATCACCCCGTTGGGGATGTAGACATAGGCCATGCGGTTGGGCGCGGCCTGGGCGATGGGCGTGTTGCCGGCGGCCCAACTCGTCTGCATGCCCATCTTCTCGAGCCAAGGCAGCGCGAGGGTGACGCCCAGTCCCTTGAGGACGGTGCGACGGCTGAGGACTTTGTCGTGGATCATGGCGGGAAGGGGTTACTTGGTTTTAGGGGCGGCGGGGACGCTTTCAACCTGCGAAGTGCCACGGCGGAGGCGGAAGGGGTCGCTCTGGACCACGGCCATCACGACGGCGGAGAAGCGATTTTCGCCCTTTTGGGCGGCGAGCACCATCTTATCGAGGGTAGGCTCGTCGTAGAACTCCAAGCCCCGGCCCAGCCCGTAGGTCAGCAACTTGGCGGAAAAATTGCGGACATACTTCTCGCGGTCGGCCTTCAGGACCGACTTCAGCTGCGACGCGCCGGCGAACGTGCGCCCATCGGGGAGCTTGCCGGCCGTGTCGATGAGGACGCCCTCGTCCATCGTGCGTCCACGCCCGATGGCGTCGAACTTCTCGAACGCAAAGCCGAGGGCATCCATGCGGTTATGGCAGGAAGCGCAGGCGGGATTGATGCGGTGCTGCTCGAGACGCTGGCGGAGGTTGCCCGTGAGTTGCTTCTGGCCCTCGAGCGAAGGCACGTCGGCGGGCGCGGGCGGCGGGGGCGTGCCGAGGATCTGTTCGAGGATCCACTTGCCGCGCTTCACGGGGGAAGTGCGGTCGGGGTTGGACGTCGCCGTCAGGATGCTCGCTTGGGTGAGGACGCCGCCGCGGTCGCCTTTCGGCAAGGACACCCGGACGAAATCGCCGGCGCGGCGCGATTCGACGTTGGGGATCCGGTACAATTCGGCGAGGGGTCGGTCGAGGTAGGTGAAGTCCGCGTCGATGATGTCGAAGATGCTGCGATCCTCGCGCACGATCTCGGCCAGGAACAGTTCCGTCTCCCGCACCATGGAGGCGCGCAAGGCGTCGTCGAACTCAGGGAACATCTTCGCGTCGGGCGTCACCAAGGCCAAGCGGCGCGTCTGCAGCCACTGCAGGCCGAAGCCGGACACCAGGTACTGGGAGCGCTTGTCCTTGAGCAGACGCGTCGTCTGCGCCTCGAGGTTGGCGGCGAGCTTGCCGGAGTTCGCGAGGGCGAACAGTTCCTCGTCGGGCATCGAGCCCCACAGGAAATAACTCAGGCGCGACGCCAGGGCGAATTCCGCGATCGGGTGCGCGTCCTTGGCGAACGGCTGTTCGTCCTGCTCGATGCGGAAGACGAATTTCGGCGAAGCCAGCACGACGGAGATCATCGCTTGGGCACCGGCCTCCCAGGAGCCTCCCGCGGTCTCGGCGGCCGTGAAGACCTTGGTATAACGCTGGATTTCGGCCGCCGTGGCCGGGCGACGGAAGGAGCGGCTCACGAAGAGGTTCACCATCGCGCGGGCGCGGTCGTCGCCCTTCTTGGTGCCGGCGAAATCGGCGAGCCGGCGCTGCAGTTCGGTGCGCGTATCGGTGGGCCCGAGCAATTGATAACGGTAGGTCCCGAGCCGGCGGCTCGCGGAGCGCAAGTCCGGCGGCGGGTTGGTCCAGGTCACCGCGAGCGTGTGCTTACCGGGCGTCAGCTTGACCTTCGCATCGATCTTCTCGGCCCCGCGGCTGGTCTTCACCTTCAGCGTCTGCGTGCCCACCGTCTTGCCGTCCACCACGAGGTTGACGACGGCCGCCTGGTCGCCGGGATTGCCGATGCCGACCAAGTGGGCGCGGAAGATGTATTCGCCCTCGCGCGGGGCGTCAAAGGTCGCGGACAGCGTCGCGTCGTTGAAGATCCGCATCTGATCCTCGGAGCGACCGCGCGGGAACATGTTGTACCCATCGACATTGAGCACATCGAGCTTCTGCTCCGCCGTCGGCATGGCGCGTTCGGCGATGACCTTGGCCGAGGCGATGAACCGCTCCAAGTGGACCGGCGAGAACGTCAGCACATCGCCGATGTTGTCGAAGCCGTAGCCCGTATCATCGGCGGGGAAATCGACGGAGAAATTGCCTTCGATATAGCAAAGGTCACGGATGGTGTTGTTGTACTCCGTGTGGTTGAGGCGGCGGACGGTCACCTTGCCGGGGTCGACTTTTTCCCGGGCCACCGCTTGACCGAGCAAGCCCTTGACCTGCTTCTGCAACTCGTCGATCTCCGCTTGGGTCGGTCGCGTCTTGCGTTCCGGTGGGGGCATCTCGCCGGCGGTCACCTGCGTGAGCAGCTGGCGCCACATCCGCTGGTCGCGGTAAATCCCACTGCCATCCTTATGGAGTTCCAGGTTGAGGTCGGCCTTGGTCTTGTCGTTCCCGTGACAGTCGTAGCAGTACTTCTCGAGGAACGGTTGCACCCCTTGCTTGAAGTCGAGCGGCGCGGCGGCCACGTCCGTCCCCGCCCCGACTCCCAGCAGGAGGAGGCAAGCCAAACGCCAGGGGCGTGCGGTGGACGAGGGTAACTTCACGTACCTAAAGACAAAGCGGACGGACCTTGGTTGCAAACTTCGTCAGCCGAGTTCGGGGCCCCAAACAGTTGTTTCATGCTTAAGTCGCTCTAGGACAGATATTTATGATATAAAATACCCGCCCGATGGTGGGTGAGGGCTTTTGAGGGACCCGGAAAAGCCCCCGAACGGCCCCCGTGGTCCAGTTTTACCCTAGGAAAAGGCGAGGTTGGACAAGAACTTACGAAACCAAACACTCCGCTTGGGGTTCTAAAGTTACCCACCCCTACCCCCCTTTATGCACCGCGCCTCCTCCTCCCTCCGTCAGCTCCTGCTCGTCGCTGGTTTGGCCACCCTGCCGGCCCTTGCCGGTGCCGTCGACCTCGACGCCCTCGTGAAGCACTCGCCCTTCGGTGAAGGCAAGGGCACGACCGTCACCGAGAAGCCGAGCAACCTGGAATTCCGCGGGATGTATGTCGACCACGGCGTCACCTACTTCAGCATCTACAACACCACGACCAAACTCTCGGCGTGGGTGGCGCAGGGTGAAGCTCCGGCGGGCCTCGTGCCCGTGAGCGTGAAGAGCTACGATGCCGAGACCGATTCCATCATCCTCGAAAACGCCGGTCAGCCCGTGAAGCTCTCGCTGCGCCAAGCCGTGATCGGCGTGGCACCCGCCGCGCCCGCGCCGATGCCGCAGGTCGCGGCCGGGACGACGAACTTCCAGGCGCCGGCCACCGAAGGCGGCTTCAGCCGCGGTGGCTTCAATGGCGGCCAACCCCCGACCGCCGAGCAGATCGCCGCCTTCCGCGAGCAGATGAAAGCCCGCGGCATGGAGCGGCAAGGCGGCGGAAACGCTCCGACCGAAGGCGCCGTCCCGACCGAAGGCGGCAAGCGCGACCGCATGAGCTTCTCGCGCGGCGGCGAAACCGCCCCCACGGCCCCCACCACGGGCGCGGCGCCCACGAGCAATTCCGACCGCGGCGGCCGCTCCCGCGGCGGCAAGTAATCCCCACCCTTTCCTCACCCATGAATCGTCGACTCACCACTGCTGCCCGCCGCACCTTGCGCAAGGGCTTCACCCTGCTGGAAATCCTCATCGCCGTGGCGATCGTGGGCATGCTCGTCGGCATCGCCGTCACGAACATCGACAAGATCCTCGGCCAAAGCCAGGAAGGCGTCGCCAAGCTCTTCGTCAACGAATCGCTCAAGGCCTCGCTCGTGCGCTACCGCATCGACCTCGGCGATTATCCGACCACCGAAGATGGCCTGAAGGCCCTCATCGTCGCCCCCGAAGGCAAGCAGGACCGCTGGCGCGGCCCGTACGTCGACGCCAAGGGCGGCGCGCTCCCGCTCGACCCATGGGGCGCGGCTTACCAGTACCGCTACCCGGGCACGAAGAACACCGAGTCGTACGACCTCTTCTCGGTCGGTCGCGACAAGATCCCCGACAGCGCGGACGACATCGGCAATTGGTAAAGCACCCGGACCAGTCTCGGGCGGGCCGCTTGGCGCGCAGCGGCTTCACCTTGTTGGAGACGCTGCTGGTGCTTGGCCTGATCAGCATGTTGGCGGCCGTCCTCATCGGCGGCTCCGCTTCCTTGCTGAAAGGCACCGCGCGCGACGACCCGGAGTCGGCGCTCATGGCGCTGCTCCAGACCGTGCGCCGCCAAGCCGTGGAGCAATCCAAGGTCATCGAACTCAAACCGGAGATCGAGTTGGACGGCGAAGAAACCATCCTGTCCTACACCTTCAACGGGCAGACCGAAACCCTGCCCGTCGCCGGCGATACCCGGGTCAAGATCATCGCGCCCGAAGTCAAGGAAGCCATCCTGCTCGGCGGGCAAATGGAAGAGCGCGCGTTGACGCGCATCCGCTTCTATCCGGACGGCACCTGTGACCGCATGCGCGTGGAGATCATCCGCAACCAGGCGCGCCGCGTGGTGCCCATCGACCCCTTGACCTGCGCGCCCCTGCCGCCGGAAGACGCCAAATGAACCGCCGCGCCTTTTCCCTCATCGAGGTCCTCGTGGCCTTGGCCATCTTCGCGCTCGCGGCGGTCGGCCTCGGCGCGGCGTACTCGAACGTCCTGCTTGGGCGCCAAGCCCTCAAACAGTATGACGTCGGGGCGGAGGATATGGCCCGGTGCCGCGCGGCGTTGCTGGAGACCGTGAACTTCGACGACATCGAAGTCGGGGGTGACATCTATTTGCCCGACGACCGGATGGCCCGCTGGCAGGGCAAGGTCGAGCCCACGACGGTGAGCGACCTTTTCGCCGTCACGCTCAGCGCCGAGATCCAGAAGGAAACCGGCGGTGAGTTCATCCCGATGAAGGAAGAGACCCGCCTGCTCCTCCGCCCGAGCTGGTCGACCGCATCGGACCGCAAGGTGATCCGCGACGCCGCCAAAGAACGGCTCCTCAAGGAACGCGGCTACGACGAGGCCACGGGCGGCGGCACCGCCTTCGTCAGCGCTCCCACGCCGCGCAAACCCTTGGGCGGCGGCAACATTCAACCGACCAACAACGGCAACAACGGCCGCGGCAATCAACCCGGCGGCAACGGCAACACCAACGGTGGCCGCGGCGGCAACAACAACGGCGGCAACCAGCCGGGCGGAAACAACGGTAAAGGCGGGGCCAACGGCGGCGGCAACAACGGCAAGGGCACTATCGGCGGCGGCAACGGCAACGGCGGCGGCGCTCCGACCGGCGGCGGTAACAACGGCGGCCCAGTGGGCGGTAACAACGGCGGCAACAACCAAGGCGGCCGTGGACCGGTCGCGCCCCTACCTAAGCAATGAACCCCGCGCGCACCCAGTCCCGCGGCTTCTCGCTGCTCGAGACCCTCGTCTCGCTCGCGTTGCTCGGCATCCTGATGGTCACGCTCAACACCTTCCTCTTCTCGATGAGCGAGCTCTGGGGCGGCAAGCGCGACCAACGCCTCTTCGACCAGCATGTCCGCGCGGCCACGCGCCAAGTCCGCGAAGTCCTCGAAGCCTCGACGAATGGCCCGGGGGCCGTCGGCTTCGTCGTCAAGGAAGTGCGCGCCGCGGACGGTACGAACGCCGCGCGCATCGCCTTCACCCTCGCCGATGCCGGCCGCTTCGCGGATTGGCCGGACGCCCCTTTGCCGGACGTCGACTGCTCGCTCCATGCCGACCCCGAACGCGGCCTCATCCTGCAATGGCAATCGCGCCTCGAGCTGGAACGCGACCTGAACGACGTCCATGAAACGGTCCTGACGCCCTTCCTGGTGTCGCTCGGCTACGACTACTACGACGCCGAGCTCCGCCTGTGGACGACGGAAGAAGAGCCGGCCAAGGACGTCGCCGGGACCGCCTACCAGAAGCCCGCGCGCCTGCGCCTGCGCTTCGCGCGCGGCCAACTGAAGTCGGAAGTGATCGTCGACCTCCCCATCAAGCGCCCCGGCGCCTCCCGCCCATGAGGAAACGTCGTCGCGGCTCCGTCATCATCGTCGTCCTGGTGCTCATCACCTTGGCCTCGCTGCTCTTGGCGCGCTTCATGGAGGACAACTCCCTGGAGTTGGCGATGGCCACGCGGGAAGTCGACCGCTCGCGCCTGCGCATGGAGGCCATGTCCGAGCTCGAGCTCGCCCTGGCCGTCATCGCGGAGATCCGTTCCATCGACCTGAACAAGGTCCACGACCCCGCCCAAGGTTACGACGACCCGCACAAGTATTCGGGCATTCCGGTGCGCGAAGGCTTGGAAGTGAATTTCGAGTACGAGGATGAAAGCGGCAAGTTGCCGCTCGCGACCTTGGACAAGAACACGCTCATCCAGCTCCTCTACTCCCTCGGACTCGAGCAACGCGACGCCGAGCGCGTGGCCGACGCGATGGTCGCCTGGACCAGCAAGAAGTACGAGTCCATCGAAGAGGAAGCCACGGATGCGGCGTACCAGCGCGCCAAGCTCGCCTTCAAGCCGGCGCGTCGGCCCCTGCGCTCCTTCGAGGAACTCCGGACCATCGGCGTCGCGAAGGACTTCTTCTTCGACGAGAACGGCAATCCCACGCGGCTGCTCCGGGACTTCCAGCAGTGCGTGAGCCTCTACACCTTCGGCGACACCAACATCAACACCGCGTCCGACGCGCTGCTCCTCTCGCAGGGCCTCGATGAACGCCAGCTCGGCCTCATCCGCGACCGCCAGAACGAGCAGAAGAAGCGGATCACCGGCACCCCGCCCTATTTCCGCGTCACCAGCGAAGTCCGCCAATTGATCGGCGCCGCCGGCTCCCTCTCCCGCTTCGACGACGAAGTCCACCTCATGTGGGTGCGCGTCACCGTGAAGGAAGGCCAGGCCAAGTGCCGCGTGAGCGCGCTCGTCGCCATCCGCGAAGACGTCACCTTCACCGCCGCGAGCGCCGACCCGGACACCACGCCGACGATCGATGCGTTGACCGGCACCGCCAGCGCCCGCGGCTTCACGCCGACCACCGCGGCCTCGACCTCTTCGACGGGCGTCACCGCGACGCCGACGACGGGCATGGGTCGCGGGTTTGGTGGCGGCTTCGGTGGAGCGACGGCCAAGGCCCCGACCGCCCTGACTCCCGGCGTCGTGCTCAACTCGGCCAGCGCCGTGACCTTGGGCGGCCGGACTTCGAGCACGACCCTCACCTACCCCTTCCAGATCCTCGCTTGGAGCGAAGACAATGGCGCCCCCAAGGTCACCGCCCCGCTCGAGGATGAAGAAGACGCGCCGACGATCCGTCGCCCCGGCCAGTTGTCCCTCACCCCCACCACCCCTTCCAAGAATAAATGAGCTCCCTCTCCAACCTGATCCCCGGCCAAACGTCGCCGGGTGCGGCCGCCCTGCTTCCGGGCAACCGCTTCTTCGTGCGCAGCGTCGCCTTGGAAGGGGCGGACGCCGCCGGCCAAGTCGCCTTGGCGCTCGAAGCCCTGTCGCCGTTTCCGACCGAACAGATGCTCGTCGGCCACGTCGTCTCCGTGGACGGCAAGCAAGCCTTGGCCTACGCCGCCCACCGCCGGCGCTTCACCCCGGAAGAAAGTTTCGCCTGGCCCGATGACTGCCAAGTGATTCCGGAATTCCTCGCCCTGTGCGGCGAACGCCCCTCGGGTGGCGGCGTCCTCGTCCATCGCGGCACCGAACGCCTCATCGCCTTGGCCTGGGATGGAGCCAATCCCCTGCCCGTCGCGATCAGCGTGGCGGACCTCGCCGACGCCGACGAAGCCAGCCTCGGCGCCGAAGTCGCCGCCCGGGCGGGCCTGACCGACGCCCCCGTGACGACGGTGACCGGCGCGTTGCAGAGCGAACTCAAGGAGCGCGACCTCGTGCTCCAGCGGGAGGGCGGCAAGCCCTTCACCGTCACGCAGAGTGGCTTGGATGAAGCCGATATCCGCGACGTCGATTTCCTGGAAGCCCGTCGCAAGAAGGAGCGCCTCAACCTCGTCCTCTGGAACCTCACCCGGGCCGCGGTCGCCGTCCTGATCCTCTCCCTCGGCATGGAAGTCGCCGCCGCTGGGATCAGCTGGCGCGCCGGTCAGCTCAAGACCCTGAATGAATCCCGCCAGCCCGACGTCGTCGAAATCGAAGCCGACCAAGCCACGGCCAGCCGCATCGAAGAAGTCCGGACCAAGTCGCCCCTCGCCCTCGAAATGTTGGCGATCGCCAACGAGCAGCGCCCCACGACCGTCGAATTCACGCGCATCAACTGCAAGGTGAACACCACGCTGGAAATCGAAGCCCGCACCACGAACCCCTCGGACATCTCCGCGTTCGAACGCGCCCTGAAGGAGTTCCCGGAAATCAGCGGCGTGGCCAGCAAGGACATGCG
>CALQIY020000069.1 GCA_943330755.2 Opitutus sp. GAS368 | reverse complement strand
TGCCAGAGGGGGGTGCTGCCCTAGGTTTCGTGGTTCCCTGTGCGGGAACCCACCATGCGCGACGACTACCTGCAAGATGCCCGAAAGATCATTCCTGATGCCAACATTCTCATCAATGTTGTCTCCAAGCGTGTGAAGCAGCTCCGCGCGACGGCTGAACGCCCGCAAGGCTCTCCTCCCAAGTACAAGCACCTCTTGGGCGGCGACCTCTACGAGACCCTTTCTCCTGAGGATATCGCCCTCCGCGAAATCATCGAAGGCCGTATCTCCTGGGCCTTTGCCGAGGAAGACCAGGGCCAGGTCTAAGCGGTCACGCGCTGAGGTTTCCGGCCATCGGCGGGTAGCCCCGACGCACCACCATGGCCGCACGTAAAGAGCATTCCCTTCCTGAGGTTGGCAATCCCAAGGCCGGCCGGGATTACTTCATTGGCCAGACCTACGAGGCTGGCCTGATGTTGTTGGGGACCGAGGTGAAGTCGTTGCGGCTGGGCCGGGCGAACATCGCGGATTCTTTCGTGCGCCTGACGCCGAAGGGGCCGGTGCTCTTCCACGCCCACATCGCGGAATACGATTTCGGGAATCACAACAACCACGACCCTTACCGCACGCGCAAGCTGCTGCTCCATGCGGCCGAAGTGGCCAAGTTGACCGAGGAGGTCCGTTCCGGCGGCGCCACGGTCATCCCCCTGAAGATCTACTTCAAGCATGGCTTGGCCAAGTGCCTCATCGCCGTGGGTAAGGGCAAGAAGCAGCACGACCGCCGTCAGGATATCAAGGAGCGTGACGCCAAGCGGGAGATCTCGCGGGCCATGAGTCGTCGTCGGTGAACCCTCCTCTCCACCTCGTCTTGCTCCATCCGGAGATTGCCCCGAACACGGGCAACGTCGGCCGCATGTGCGCCGTCACGGGCTGCGTCCTCCATCTGGTGCATCCGTTGGGCTTCAAGATCGATGACGCCAAGCTACGCCGCGCCGGTATGGATTACTGGCACCAGTTGGACGTCCGCCATCACGAGAGCTGGGAGGCCTTCTTGGCTTCGCCGGGACGCCCACAACGGCTCTGGCTGTTCTCGACCAAGACGACGCAGGGCTTCTGGGATGCGCGCTATGAGGAGGGCGACGGGTTAGTCTTCGGCAGCGAGAGTTCGGGCGCACCCGAGGCCGTGCACGCTTTCGTCGGCGCGGCGAATACGGTGAAGATCCCCCACTTCAATGACCTCACGCGTTCGCTCAACCTCTCGACGGCCTGCGGCATCGCGACCTATGAGGCGCTACGCCAAGTGAAGGGGTAGTGGGATCGATTGCAGCGTCGAGTGCTGAATCGATTACCAGATAGGGGCGCGACTGCGTCGCGTCCGTTCGTCGATCGGCAGCCCCTCGGCCGCTCGCCCATCGGGCCGCCGGCGCCGGCGAAGGCCAAGTGGCCGGCCGTCTGGGTGTCAGGCGTTCCGCAGCAGGATGACGCCACCGATCGCCACGGCGCCACCAATCCAGACGCGTGGACCGGGCCGATTGCCTTCGACGAGCCATTGGAAGAGCAGGGCGAAGAGCGGGGAGAGCGCGACGATGCTGAGCACGATGGCGGAGGAGCTCGTACTCAGCGCCCATTGGTAGCAGGCGACGCCGATGCCGGGTCCGGCCAGGCCATTCATCAACATCCACCCGCGGGCCTTGAGGCCAGCGTACGGCCGGCGGATCTGGGCGAACAGGCCTTGGGTCCGCGTATTCCAGAGGACGAAAGCAAGGACGATGGGCAAGCCACCGACGATGCGCAGGAAGCCTTGGGAGAGACCGTCGGGCAGGGGCTGGTTGGCGGCGAGACACGCGGCCTTCGCCATGGGCGTGCTCACGGCCCCGCAGGCTTGGCCCAAGGCTGCGAGCACCGAGAGAGAAACCCCGAGGCGCCAGTGGCGGCGGTCTCCTTCCGGTGGACGACCCAACGCGATGGCTACTCCGACGAGGATGACCGCCGCCGCCCCCATTTGGGTCGCGGATGGGGCGTGCCCGAGGATGAAGTACTCGAGGATCAGCGCGAAGGGCGCCGCCAAGGTCTGCATGATGAGCAGCGCCAAGCCCGCCCCGATGCGGGTCAACGAATGGAAACTGGCGATGTCGCCGACGCCAAGGCCGATGGCGCCGCCGAGGATGAGCCATGTCCAGCCAGGGAAGAGCAGTCCGCGACCGGAGAGCAGGATGTAGGCGCCGATCGCGCAGAAGGCGACCGTGATGCGCCCGAGATTGGCCAGGTCGGCGCCGTGGTAATAAGAGCTGCGCCGCGCGCAGGTGATGGACCAAGCGAAGAAGAAGGAGGTGAGGAAGGCGAATTCCATCAGTCGAAGCGCTCGATGATCGCGACCCCAACGGCATCCGCGCGCATGCGGCCTTCACCCGTGAGGCGTACGTGCGCGCCCGCGGTTTCCATCAGTCCTTCTTCGTGGAGGGACTCGAAGAGGTGGGTCACGCGCTCCGGCAAGGGTGTGGCGAAACGCTTAGCCAGTGCGGCTGGATCGACCCCGGCGTTGAGGCGCAGGCCAAAGACGAGGGCGTCGCACAGCAGGTCGGTGGCGCTGAGGTCCTTGACCTGTTCGAGCACCGGTGCGCCCGCTTCGATGCCCTGAATCCACTGGTCGAGGTTCGCCGGATTCGTCCAGCGGCGGCGACCCCATTGTGAAGCCGAGGAGGGGCCGTAGCCGATCCAAGCACCCATCTCCCAGGTGATCAGGTTGTGCCGGCAGGCATGGCCTGGCCGCGCGAAATTGGACGTTTCGTACTGCGCGTAGCCGTTGGCTTCGAGCTGCTCCCACGTTTGGCGGTAGAGCCGCGCTTCCAGTTCGCGGTCGATCTTCACCTTGCCCTGGGACAGCTTCACGAACATCGCCGTGTCTTCTTCAAACGTCAGGCAATAGGTCGAAAGATGATCAGGCTGCAGCTCAATCGCCCGACGAAGGTCTTCGTGCCAGCGCTGTTCGTCCTGCCCGGGGATGGCGAAGATGAGGTCGAGGTTGCGCGAGGCGAAACCCGCCGCCTGGATCAACTCCCACGCCTCCATGATTTGCTTGGGTGAGTGGCGTCGGCCGAGCGCATCGAGCGTGACGTCGTCAAAGCTCTGCACGCCCATCGAGACGCGGGTGACACCGATCTCCTTGAGGGCCGCGAGTTTGTCGGCACGCACCGATGATGGTGCCAGCTCGACCGTCCATTCGCTTGGCTGCCCGGCGGCCCGGGTCATCGCGTGGCCCAGCCGACGCAGGTCATCCGCGGGCAGGAGGCCCGGCGTGCCGCCGCCCCAGAAGGCGGTTTCGACCCGACCCGGCGGATGGATTTCGAGTTCGCGTTCGATGGCGCCGAGGTAGCGGTCGATTTCGCCCCGCTTGGGTTGCTCCTGATAAAACGAACAGAAGTCGCAGGACGACGCGCAGAACGGGACGTGCAGGTACAGGGCCGTCGCGGGCTGGACGGGTGCGGTCATCACTCGAGGCCGAGCTGCTTACGGCCGGCCTCGGAGATCATCCGCGGATTCCAAATGGGATCCCAGACGATTTCAACCGTGGCGGATTCGACGCCGGGCAGGGCTTCGAGCTTCGACTTGGCGTCCGCGGCGATGACGGGCCCCATGCCGCACCCTTGCGCGGTAAGGGTCATTTTCGCAGCGACCTTCTGGCCGCCGCGTTCGCCGGCGGTGAGCTCCAGGTGGTAGATCAGCCCAAGGTCGACGATGTTCACGGGAATCTCCGGGTCGAAGCAGCCCTTGAGCGCTTCCCAGAGCATCTCCTGGTTGAGCGGGCCCGTGGCCTCGTTCTTGGGTTGTTCGCCATAAAGGCCCGTCGCCTCCTGACCCAAGGCATCGAGGTCGGCGGGGGCGATGCGGAAGAGGCCCATGCCCGTACGCACGGTGACCGAGCCGCCGAGGGCTTGGGTCACGGTGACTTCGCTGCCTGACTCGAGCACGACGATGTCCCCGGCGGGGATCAGCGTGGCAGCACAGTCGCGGATGAGCTTATGGACGGAGGACATGCCTTGAAACAGTCGTTTAAAGGCCTCCGTGGCAAGCGTGGGGTGCTTCTGATGTGTGTTTGGCGGTGTAAAAGTTGCGTGCTTGGCCCGCACGGAGGATTGAGGTCTGTCCGTAGTGGGGTAGGTTGCCTGGACCCCTTCCCATGAAACCGTTCAAGTTTTACCTGACCGTCCTCACCGCATGCCTGGCGTCCGCTGCCGCCTGGGCTGCCCCGGCCTCGCTCTTCGATGGCAAGACGCTCGCGGGTTGGGAGGGCGACCTGACGTGGTGGCGCGTCCAAGATGGCGAGATCCGGGGTGGCTCGTTCGAGCGAACGGTCACGAAGAATCAGTTCCTCGCGACCACCAAGACCTACCAGAACTTCGACCTGCGCCTGAAGTTGCGCCTCACGGGCACGGGCTTCGTCAACAGCGGTGTCCAGATCCGCAGCGTTCGCGTGCCAAGCAGCACGGAGATGAGCGGTTACCAAATCGACTATGGTCCCGGTTGGTACGGCAAAATCTACGATGAGAGCCGCCGCAACAAGGTCATCGCCGATTCGGCGGACCCCAAAGCCGTGCTCGCTGCCGTCAAGGAAGGCGAATGGAACGAATACCGCATCTTGGCGGAAGGCCGTCGCATCCGCAGCTGGATTAATGGCGTGCCCGCGCTCGATTACACCGAGGCCGACCTGACCATCGCGACCGATGGGAAGATCGGCCTGCAGATCCACTCCGGCGGTAAGGCCGAGGTGCAGGTGAAGGATATCGTCATCGAGGAACTGCCGGCGACGCCGGCCGAGATGACTTGGGCGAAGGTGCAGACCGCAACGCCCGCTAAAGTTACGGCCGCCCCCAAGAAGAAAGACGCCACCTATAACGATGTCCAAGGCACGCGTCGTTCCGCCGAGGAGCAGCAGAAGCTCTTTCGCCTCCCCGAGGGCTTTGAGATCGAGCTCTTCGCCAAGGAAGGTCCGGAGATGGGCAAATTCATCATGCTCATCTTTGACCAACAGGGCCGCGCGTGGTCCAGTACCGCGCTGGAATATCCGGTCGACGCGAATGAGAACCCCGCCGCCGCCGAGGCGCTCTATAAGTCGAAGGCTCGCGATAAGGTCGTGGTCTTTGACCGCCCGTTCACCGGCGGCGTCCAGCAGCCCCGCGTGTTCGCTGATGGCCTCGCTATTCCCGAGGGCGTGCTGCCTTACCAAAATGGCGCCATCATCCAGCATGGCCATGACATCGTCTTCTTGCGTGATACGGATGGTGACGGAAAGGCGGATAAGCGCGAAGTCCTCCTGACGGGTTTCGGGGTCCAGGACTCACACCTCTTCCCGCACCAATTCACCCGCGCCCCGGGCGGCTGGTTCTGGTTGGCGCAAGGTGCCTTCAATTCTGGCAAGGTCACCACGACCAAGGGTGAGGTCGTCGACTTCCCGTCGACGCGCATGGCCCGCTTCCGTCCCGACGGCAGTTTCTTCGAGCCGACCAGCACGGGACCCTGCAACATCTGGGGCCTCGTGCTGAATGGTCAGGGCGAGGCGTTCATCCAGGAGGCCAATGACTACGGCTACCCGGTGATGCCTTTCCATGAATACGCCTGGTATCCCGGCTGCGCCGATCGCTTGGCGAAGTCCTATCAGCCCCCGTTCCCCGTCCAAGCGCCGCAGTTCAAGATGGGCGGGACCGGCTTGAGCGGCCTGGCCCTCAGCGACCATGGCGTCTGGCCCAAGGGCTATGCGGACGTGATGTATGTCGCGAATCCCATCACCTCCAAGGTGAACGCCATCAAGATGGAGCGTGATGGCGCCGGCTACCAGCTGGAGAAGCTGGCCGACTTCGTCTCCTGCGACGACCCGTTCTTCCGACCCATCGCCATGACGATGGGGCCCGATGGCTGCCTCTACGTGATCGATTGGTACAATAAGATCATCAGCCACAACGAAGTCGCGCGTAACCACCCGGACCGCGACAAGCAGTCGGGGCGCATCTGGCGCATCAAGCCGAAGGGGTTCGTCCCACCCGTGGTGCCCGACTACTCCAAGCTGCCTTCGGCCGAGCTCCTCGCTCGTCTCGGTGGCAAGATCGTGGGCGACGCCCACCTGTCGTGGCAGACCTTGGCGGATCGAGCCCCGGAGGCCGCGACGACGAACGCCCTGCGCGCGCTGGCAGCCGATGAGGCCGCGCCCGCCGCCCGCCGCATCCAGGCCCTCTGGGTCTTGGGTTGGCAGAAGCAGCATCCGGTGGACCTCACTGCCGGCCTCCTGAAGTCGCCCAACCGCAACGTGCGCCGCGAGGCCGTGAGCGTCCTGCGTTATGCCGCCGCCGTGGATACGGCGCAGGTTGCGCTCCTCGCTGGATTGCGTTCCGACGTGGACGCCGAGGTGCGCCAGGCTGCCATCAAGACGTTGGGTGAAGCCATCCCCGCCGAGGGGGCTCTCGCCGCGTTGCTTTCTTTCGCGCAACCAGCCTTGGCCGAGCCGGTCGCTCCCGATCGCAACCGTAAGCCGATCAAGGTAGGCGAAGCTTACTACCGAGAGTTCGAGCGTTTCCTCGTGCGCATGTACCTCGAGCGCCAGCCGGCCTTGGTGGCGGGCTTCCTCCAGCGCGCGGACTCCGGCCTGACCGCCGAGCAGCGTCTTTTCGCCACGTTGGCCTTGGAGCCGAAAGCCGGGGCCACGGTCCTGGCCTCGATCCTGCCGACCCTGGAGCGCGCGCCGACGAGCGAAGAGCTCCTGAGCCTAGCCCAGTCCGCCGAAGTCCCGGCCTGCGCCGACGCTATCCGCGCCTTGCTCCGCAAGCCGTCCGTCCGGGCCGAGGTCGCGGAAGGCCTGTTGTCGGCGCGCACCAAGCTCGACCCCGCGAAGGTTGGGCCCTTGCTCACCGACGCGGCGAAGGAACTGCTGACGGGAGATGCTAAATCGCAGACCCTCGGCCTCGCGCTCATCGGTGGATTCCAGTTGGCCGCGCTTGAGGCCGACCTCGTCCAGTTCACGCAGCAGACCAAGGACGTTGCCGCCCTCGGCACCGCGCTCCAAGCCCTCCGTGACCTGCGTAGCTCGGAGGTCCAACTCTTCGTGGGTTTCTCCACGCACGCCGATGCCACCATCGTCGACCGCGCCCTGGCCGCGTTGACGGCTTCCCGCGCGCCCCAGGCCCCGGCGGCAGCGCTTTCGTTGCTGCCTAAGCTGGATGTGCTTCGCCGTCGCGCCGTCTTGGGCGGACTCAGCTCTTCCAAGGAAGGCGCGCGCGCCATCGCCGCGGCCCTACAGGCCAAGACGCTGGCGAAGGATGAGATCGACGGCCCGATCGCCGAAAAGTTGGCGCTGACCTTGGGCGAAAGCCCGGAATTGAAGTCGCTCATGGCCGAGCTGGGCGCGGTGTTCCGTCCGGTCCTTATGTTGGACGGCAGCGATGGCGCCGTCGCCGAGACCAAGCTCGACCTCAAGGGGCCCTTCACGCTGGAGTTCTGGGTGCGTTTGGCGCCGGGCGTCGACAACAACGACGGCGTCTTGGGGGCCCCCGGCCAGCTGGACGTCAACTTTGCCGGGTCATTGCTGCGCCTTTATGCATTTGCCCCCTTGGGCGACGTGCTCGTCGCCCAAAAGCCCATCACGCCAGAGCTCTGGACGCACTACGCGATCACGCGCGATGCCAAGGGCGAACTACGCCTTTACGGCAACGGCGAGCTCGAGTCCGTCGGCAAGGTCCCGCTCACCAAGGATTTCCTGGGCTGCAATGTGGCGTGGACCGTGCCGAAACTTGGCACGAAAGGCGCCCTCGCCGAATACCGCGTCTGGAACGTGGTCCGATCCGCCAAGGAGATCCGCGATAACTTCACGCGGACTTTCGCGGGTGAGGAGCGTCCGGCCGCGCTCGCGTTCTTCAATGCGGGTGGTGATGCCTCTTGGGGTTCGTTGCGAAAGGGCGCTCAGGTCGTTCGGACGACGGATGTGCCACCGCTCATCACGAAGGCCCAATTTGAGGTGCTGGCCCGGAAGCAGGAGCATTACATGGAACTTGGCCGCAAGGGCGGCAACGCGGCCAAGGGCAAGGCCCTCGCCGCGATGTGCCAGACCTGCCATGCCATCAACGGGCAAGGTGGCCAGATCGGCCCGAACCTGAGCGGCGCTGGCGCGATGGGCCTCGAAGGCGTCGTCCGTAATATCATGGACCCGAACGCGGCGATGGAGGCGGCCTACCGGGTGTTCCGACTCGAACTCATCACCGGCGAAGTCCTGGAAGGATTCTACGTCAGCGAGGATGCCAAGGCGTACGTGATTCGCCAGCCGGGCGGGGAGGAGATCCGCACGCCCAAGTCCAATGTCCGTTCGGCGCGCTACCTCCGGCGTTCGCTCATGCCCGAAGGCCTGTTGGACGCCTTGGGCGACGAGCAGGTTTCCGACCTGCTGGCCTACCTGATGACGCTGAAATAAGCCCGCCGAGCCACCCTTCGCCTTCTTCGCTTGCCGAGGGGGCGGAGGGGCTTACGGCTTGAGGCATGTCCGTTTGGTTCAATCCTGCCCGAGAACTTGATGCGCTGCTGCGGAAGGTCGCCCCTTCCGTTCCCGGCCTCGACGCTTCCTTTCAGCCGGAGCTGCGTCCATCCGATCCGCGCCACGCCGACTTCCAGTCCAACGGCGCCATCGCCGCGGCCAAGAAGGCCAAGGCCAACCCGCGCGCCTTGGCGACCGCCTTGGTGGACGCGGTCAAGGCGACGGGTGAGCTCGACGAATCCTTGATTCAGGTCGAGGTGGCTGGCCCGGGCTTCATCAACTTCAAGCTCACGCCGAAGGCCCTCGGTGCCTGGTTGCGCGAGTATCGCGATGAATCCAAGTGGCGCGCCGGTGCTTCCCGCATCATGGGCGGACGTAAGGTCGTCATCGATTACCCGTCGCCGAACACCGCCAAGCAGATGCACGTCGGCCACCTGCGTCCGATCGTCATCGGCGAGGCGGTTGCCCGGCTCATCGAGTTCTGCGGCGCCGAACTCGTCCGCGACAACCACATCGGCGACTGGGGTACGAACTTCGGTATCCTGATCCTCGCCATCAAGCGCGCGGGCTTCCAGCTCGATGCCAAGAGCCCGACGGCCCTGGAAGACCTCGAACGTCTCTACAAAGAAGGCAGCGTCCTGACCAAGGCTGACCCCGCGCAACTCGACGCGGCCCGCGCCGAACTCGCCCGCCTGCAGCAGGGCGATGCCGCCAGCCTGGCGCTTTGGACCGAGATCGTCGCGGTCTCCAACGCGGCCTGCCAGCGGATCTACGATCAATTCGGGCTCAAGACCGACGTCATCCTCGGCGAATCGTTCTACCGCGACAAGGTCGACCAGGTTTACACGGAGCTCCAGTCCGCTGGGCTCGCGGAAGAAAGCGAAGGCGCGCTGGTGATGTGGTGCGACGAGGAGCCTCGCTTCTCCCGCCACGCCGAAACGAAGATGCCCTTCATCGTCCGGAAGAAGGACGGCTCTTCGAATTACGCTTCGACCGACTTGGCGACGCTCCTTCACCGCACCGAACACTTCAAGGCGGACGAAATCGTTTATGTCACGGACGGTCGCCAGCAGGATCACTTCCAGCAGTTGTTCCTGAATGGCGCCAAGTGGTTCCGTGCGACGGACCGCAAGCTCCCGCGCCTCCGCCACGTCTGGTTCGGCACGATCCTCGGTGAAGACGGTAAGGCCATCAAGACGAAGTCCGGCGACCCAGTCCGTCTCCAAGAGCTCATCGATGAAGCCACCGAGCGGGCCTTCACGGCGGTGACCGAAAAGAACCCTGACCTCCCTGAGGCCGAGCGCCGGGCGATCGCCAAGTCTATCGGCGTGGCGGCGCTACGCTACGTCGACCTCTCCTCGAACCGCACGATGGACTACTCGTTCTCGTGGACGAAGCTCCTGGCGTTCGAAGGCAATACCGCCCCTTACCTGATGTACGCCGTGGTGCGCGTGCGCTCCATCTTCCGCAAGAACGGCATCGAGCCCGGCCAAGGCGAAGCTGGGGCGACGGATCCGGAAACCCCGACCGAAATCGCGCTCGCGCGCAAACTCCTCGGCTTCACCGCCGCCCTCGACCAAGCCTTGGAGGACCTCCGCCCGCACCACCTTTGCACCTACCTGCATGAACTGGCGGCCGCTTACGGCGCCTTCTACGCCGCCGACAGCGTCCTGGTGGATGACCCGGCGGTGAAGGCCCGTCGCCTCATGCTCTGTGCCCGCACCACCTCCATCATGGAGTGTGGCCTCCGCCTCCTCGGCATCGAGCCGGTGGAGCGGATGTGATCGGCAGGGTCGAGTGCTGAGTTGAGTCCTGGATCGAGTTCAGAGTGCTGAGTCGATGAATGCATAGGGTAGGGTCAGCACTGCGTGCTGACCTAGCCTGCCTTTCGGCGTCGAGTCAGTAGGCCCTACCCGAGTTGGGGTGTTGTTTCGAATCCCATCCTCTCCGCCACTTTAACTGACCTATAAGACGTGCCGGATGGGATGAGAACCCGTTCGGTGAGCCGTTAGGCGAACAGGCGATGCCAAAGGCATCGGGCGAAGCCCGGAGCGGAGCGCAGCCAATCCCATCTTCTTCGCTGGGCTTACGT
>CALQIY020000068.1 GCA_943330755.2 Opitutus sp. GAS368 | reverse complement strand
TTGAGGTTGACGCCCTGGTACATGTAGGCGGGGCCGCCGGTCAGGGCGCCGCGTCCGGCGAACCCGTAGAAGACGAAGGAGACCACGATGACCACCAGCAGGAAGCCGAAGATCAGACGGTGGTGCTTGCCGGTGGCGTTCTGGAGCCAAGTAATCATTCGGGCAACTTACCCGAGCCTTTCGGCGGGTGTCAACCCGTCCAAGTCCGCCCGGGCACTTGCTTTCGGCGGGGTTGTTCACAATCCTTGGACCGTGGCCAAGCCCCTTCAATGCATCGTCGCCGTAGCCCGGAACGGGGTCATCGGGCGAGCGGGGAAACTGCCTTGGCATATCCCCGAGGACCTCGCTTGGTTCATGGACCAGACCGCGGGCGGCGTCATGATCGAGGGGCCGGCCTGTTATGCCGAGCTAGGCAAGGCCCTGCCGGGTCGGGGTACGGTGGTGGTCTCGCGCGACCCAGCCAAGTCCTTCCCCGGTGCCGAGCGCGCCGCTTCCCTGGCCGAGGCCATCGTCATCGCCGACCGCATGGACCAGTGGGCAGGCCCGGTCTGGATCACCGGCGGCGAGCGGATCTACGCCGAGGGGACGCCCCTGTGCGAACGCCTGCTCATCACCCGGATCGACCGCGACTTCGAAGGCGACCGTTTCTTCCCCGCCGATTGGCAGAAATATTTCACGAAACTCGTGTCGTCGAAGGCGGGCGAGTGTCAGGGGTTGGGGTATGCGTTTGAAATCTGGGAGCGTTGAGCGCTCTAGATTTCAAACGAGGGGGCAAGTGGGCAAGGTGACACGGGGATACGGGGGCTAACTCAAGGGGGACCGGAGACCGGAAAGTATGCTACGGACATTTTCCCCAGCTAACTATCCGGTCTCCGGTTTCCCTTTGAGCTATGTCTCGGGGTAGGGGCGCGACGGCGTCGCGTCCGCCGCTTGTCCCGACCCTCCCCCTTGTCCCCGTGCCAGCGAAACCCGTGACCCCTCGCGACTTTGCGTGATTTGGCTCCCACGGGCCGCCAAATCACGCATAGTCGCGTCATGTTGCTACCCCTGCTCCTGCTGGCCGCTATGCCGGCGACGATTTCCGACGAGGCGAAGGTGCCGCCGTATACGTTGCCCGATCCGCTCATCTGCGCCGACGGACGCAAGGTGACCGATGCGCAGACGTGGAACGAGGTTCGCCGGCCGGAAGTCTTCCGACTCGTCGAGGAGAACATGTTCGGCCGCACGCCCGATACGAAGAAGCTGCAGGCGGACGCCGTGGTCGAGGTCCGCGAGCAATCCAAGGACGCCTTGGGCGGCAAGGCCACCCGCACGCAGTTCAAGGTCTGGCCCATCGGCAAGAAGGGGCCGTCGTTCGACATGCTGCTCTACGTACCCAACGCGGCCAGGCGTCCGGCCCCGGTCTTCGTCGGCCTCAATTTCGGCAGCAACCACACCACGACCAACGATCCAGCCGTCTTCCCGACATCGAGCTGGGTCTTCAAGCAATGGGCATTGAAGGGCACGAACCAGGCCGATCCGGCCTTACGTGGCGGACAGACCACACGCTGGGAATTCGAAGCCATGATCGACCGGGGCTACGCTTCGGCCACCGTCTATTATGGCGATTTCGAGCCTGATCATCCCGAGGGCTGGAAGGCCGGCTACCGCGGGGCGATTTCGCCTGACGGCGTGAATACGAAATGGCAAGACGGCGAATGGGGCGCCATCGGCTGCTGGGCGTGGGGCCTGTCGCGCATGCTTGATGTCCTCGAGAAGGTCCCGTCCGTCGACGCCAAGCGCGCCGCGGTGCACGGCCATTCGCGCCTCGGCAAGGCGGCGCTCTGGGCCGGCGCGCAAGATCAGCGCTTCGCTTTCGTGATCTCCAATAACTCGGGCTGCGGCGGCGCCGCGCTCAACAAGCGCATCTTCGGCGAGACCGTGGGCGTGATCAGCGGCCACTATAAGGGCCGCGGCTTCCCGCATTGGTTCACCGCGCGCTTCGAGACCTTCTCCGAGAAGGAAGAGCAATTGCCGCTCGACGCGCATTACCTGCTCGCGCTGAGCGCCCCGCGCCCGCTTTACGTCGCCAGCGCTTCCGAAGACAGCTGGGCCGATCCGCTCGGCGAGTTCCTCGGTGCGGTGCACGCGGATCCGGTCTACCGCGTCCTGGGTCAGCCCGGACTGGGCGTCAAGGAACCGCCGCCCGTCAGCCGGTCCGTCGGCAAGACGGTCGGCTACCATATCCGGCCTGGCCCGCATGACATCCTGCTCGAGGACTGGAAGAACTATGCGGATTTCGCCGACCGCGTGATGCCCGCGAAATAAGGCCGGTCAGGCGACGACCGGCTCGGGAAGGGGTTGACTAACCTTCAATAAAGGGGATTTTAGGCTCTCACGCTCCTGTATTTCAATGGATAGAATGCTAGCCTCCGAAGCCGGCGATTTGGGTTCGACTCCCAACGGGAGCACCACTTTACGGCGAGCTTAGCTCGCCAGACATAAGCAGAACTCAAAGGGAAACCGGATAGTTAGCTGGGATCTTTCGGCTGGTAGGGTTGAGCGCCCTCGCTCAACCGCGGCTGACCAAGGGTGGTCAGCCCTACCTCGTGGCAGAACTCCAGGGAAACCGGAGACCGGATGCTTGGCTGCGGCATATGACCGCAGCATACATTCCGGCTTCCTGTCTTTCATCAGCTATCCAGGGCACGCACCGCCTGTCGGAATGCCTCGGCATACTGATCCACCAGCGCGCCCGCATCCGGATGATTGAAATTCGGCAACCGAAGCAGGGTGCGGTTCATGCTTTCCGTGAAGGGCAGTGAAATCTCATCGGATGCGGGTAGCGTCAGAGTCTCGGGATAACGACCGGCGGCGCGCCAATGTCCTTCGGTGAAGTAAGGTTGCTGATGGAGCAGCGGGTAGCGCGGCACGCCCACGCGGCAACCGGCCTGTTTCAGCCATTCGACCAGAGCGCCCGTGTCCATGTTCTCCGTCCGATGACGGATGATGAACTCAAACCAGACTCTCTCCACCCCCTTCCGGGGGAGGAAACATTCGAACCCCAGCTCTTCCAAGGTCGCGGCAAGCCGCGCATGATGGTGATACCTGACGGAATTCGTCTCAGGGAGCCTCGCCAGCATGGATTTCCCTAGCGCGGCGGACATCGGTGCGATCCGCGTCTTGATCCCGAAGCTCGTCGCGGCGAATCGTCGGTCCGCCGTGGGCATGCGTATGATGCGCGTGATGTCACCCATGCGGAGAGCGCGGTCGTAGATCGCGTCATCATCCGTCATCAACACGCCGCCCTCGCCCGCTGGCACGAGTTTGTCCCCTTGCAGGCTGAAGACCGAGACATCGCCCATGCGACCGCAGGGCACGCCATCTTGGGATGCGCCATGCGCGTGCGAGGCGTCTTCGATGATGCGCAGGTCATGAGCCTTCGCGAGAGCCTTCAGTTCCGCCACTTTGCAAGGCAGCCCCCACAGATGGACGATCACGATCGCCTTGGTGCGCGGGGTGATCCTCCGTGCGGCATCCACGGGGTCGAGACCCAGTGTCTCCGGTTCGCTTTCGCAGAACACGGGCACCAGGCCGCACCAGATCATGGGAAGCACGGAAGCCCAGAACGTCGCGCTAGGCACCAGCACCTCATCACCCGGTCGCAGGTCGAGCGAATGAAACGCCGCCATCAGCGCGCTTGTTCCGTTGCAATGCGCCAACGCATGCCGGCTCCCGGTGAGGGCGCGGAAGTCGTCTTCCAGTTCCTGGATCACCGGGTTCGTGCTCACGTTGCCGTCACGCATCACCCGCAGGACGGCTTGCTCGTCTTCAGTCCGGAACGCCGGCCATCGCAGATGTTCATCCTGGGGAAGCGTGACTATCATCGGTGGTTTTGTGGTCATGGGTCGCGTTTAGGTCTGTCAGAATTCAAGCAGCGGATCATAGGTCGAGCGCACGCGTTCCTCGTAATCGCGCACCATGGTCTCCGCGGCGCCGGCATCGCCGTTCGCCAGGAGTCTTTGCGCCACGTCCAGGAGCGCCGCCCGCCCGCCCCCGTCGGGGCCGAGTCCCATGCGCGGCGTCCACTGCGCGACCGAGGTCCTCCGTCGCACGTAATCCTCAAGCGTCACGCAGAACTCATGATCGCGCGCCCATTCGGGAGTGACGAAACCATGGACGCCCGCCCTCTCGGGAGCTGGCAGGACCGGCGGTTCGCAGGGAAACCGCGGTTTCAACCAGCCGCGGATCCGGGCCTCCACGACATCCGCCATCTGCAGGCTGCCGGTGAGCTTCCCTCCGTAGATCGCCAGCGCGCGTCTGGCTTCATCAGCGACCAGGCGGTGGCGTCTGGATAAGGTGAGCGGATAGACATCCTTCCGGAAATCAGCAGGTACGGCCAGCGCCCTGACGCCGCATCGTATCGATACGACATTTTCGGCTCCCATCCTGCGGCCGGGCAGACTGCCTTTCGCTTCCCCGAGAAGATATTCCACATCCCGTCGGTCGGGTGCCAGACCGCGCGCCAGGTCATCCACCCCGGTTTCAGTCGGCCCCCACATCATCACCGGTCCCCATGGCACATGGGTGATCACGTCCGTTCCGTGCCTCATCGGATACACGGCGGCTGCGCTCGCCGAGCCATCATTCGGGAAAGCCAGATACACGCCCTTGCTGAACACATGTTTATAAGGCGAATCGACGCCGAGCGTGCGGTTGACGGAATCGGCCCAGACTCCCGCCGCGTTCACGATCGCCCGGGCGCGCACCACATGCTCGCGGCCATCCAATTCATCGCGCAGCATGACATGCCAGACACGCCGTCCGGGATCAAACTCGGCATGCGCCAGCCTGCAGTGATTCAGCGCGATGCCATGCTCAGAATCCAATCCGCGGATGCGGTCGATCACGAAACGGCTGTCCGACTCGCGGAGCATCGCCTCTTGGTAACGGACCGCGCTTGGATTCTTCACCATCCGCGGTCTCCGCAGTTTGCACCCACCCATCAGCCAGTACAGTTGCAACGCCAGCCACGCTTGGATGGCCCCGTGATTTCCGCCTACCCCTACCAGGTAATCAAGGTCAAGCGACGTCACGTCTGCGGGAAAGTCCCTCATCAGATCACTGCGCGCTTTGCACAGTTTCAGGACGGTCTTGAAATCCAGTTTCGTCAGATAAAGCAGGCCGCCCCAGATCAGCATGCCTGAAGCCTGGCTCGTGCCGGACGAAAAATCTCCCTGATCGATCAGCCCTACCCGGTACCCGGCCAGCCGCATTTTCTGGTAGACCGGCGCTCCGGAAATGCCCCCTCCCACCACGAGCACGTCGAGATCCCCCGCTTCTTCCAGACGACGGTATCGGGTGTCACGGGTTGCCGTCATGGTCCGGGCGTGAGCAGTGGGTTCAGGCCTTCGCTTCCTGCTCGCCCGTCACCTTGCTGCCGACGGTGAGCATGACGATGAGGCCGATGACGGCGTAGCAGATCGAAGAGCCGAGCAGCACGTTGCGCAGTCTGAAGACGTCGGTCATCCAGCCCATGATGAGCGCGGCGAAGGGCAGGAAGCCGAAGAAGCTCAGGCCGGCGACGGCCGAGACGCGCCCGCGTAGTTCGGCCGGCGATCGTTCCTGGACGATGGTGTTGGCGAGGCCGACGAGGGTCGAGACGCCGACCGCCAGGCTGATGAGCGAGATGCCGGCCCAGACGAGTCCGGTAGCCTGGCTGAGGCTGACGAGTGCCCCGCAGGCGAGGATCATGCCCGCCAGGATCGCGAGTCGACGGAGACTCGGCCGCAGGGCCATGATGAGGAGCGAACCGGAGACCGAACCGGCGCCGGAACAGAGCATGAGCAGGCCCATCTGCTCTGCCGTGGCGTGGAGGTCGTTGCGCGCATAGATCGGCAGCAGGACGATGATGACCGGGAAGACGAAGAGGGTGTTGGTCGCGAGCAGCGCGACCATCGCGAGGCTGGGCTTGTCCTGGCTGACGTGGCGGAAGCCTTCGCCCGCGCCGCCTTGGCGTTTCTGTTCTTCTTCGGCCGTGCCCTGCGGGCGTCGCGGCAGGGTCGCCAAGGCGACCATCAGCGCCACGAAGGAAGCCGCGTTCAGGTAGAAGGCCCATTCGGCGCCATACTTTCCGACGAGATAACCGGCCGCGGCCGGGCCGACCAAGCGGGTGGCGTGGAAGACCGCGCGGTCGACGGAGATGGCCTTGGCCACGTTCTCCTTGGCGACGAGTTCCGGGACGATCGCCGCGGCGGCGGGCATCTCGAACGAACTGGATACGCCGAGCAGCGCGGCGGCGACGATCAGATGCCAGGTGTGCAAGGCGCCGTGCGCGATCAGCTGGCCGATCGCGAGCGCGAAGCCGATCTGGGCGACCTGGCAGACCTGCAGGATGAAGCGTTTGTCATGACGGTCAGCGCACGCTCCGCCGAAGCGGAAGAGCGCCAGCATGACCAGCCCGCTCGCAAGGTGCGGCGCGGCCTGTAGCAGGCCTTCGTAGCTCTGGAGTCCGTCGCGGACCACGACCTCGGTCATCACCCAGCCGAGCGCCATGCCCTGCATCCAAGTGCCCGTCATCGAGATCCCCTCGCCGACCATGTAGCGCGTGAATGGCCCGTTCGGGAAACGTTCTGCGGCATGACTGGCGGAGGGTTCGTGCATCGGACGGGGCAAAGTTGGACGTAAAGGCCCAAAGTGCAAAGGGAATGGTGTTGGTTTATCGCGAGGTGGTAGCGGCTGGCGGTTAGCGGTTGGCGGTTGGATCAGGCGAAAGGCCAAGTGCTACCCAAGGAAAATTTAGGTGGCGGGTGGCAGCCCCGGGTGACGGGTGGCAGGCCGTTACGAGGCGCGATGCAGTCGCCACAATGGGCGCTATGTCGTGACGCGGTCCCGACCCTACCCATTCAAAGCAGGCTGATGGGTAGGTTTTATCCTAACCGCTATTACCTTTTAAATGCTGCCTCCGTGGCCTTCCAAGCCGCATCGACGGCGGGGCGGATGACCTTGAGCATCTCGGCGTAGCCGGCTTCGGACGGGTGTAGGTTGTCCTTGAGGTAGACGCCGGGGCGCGGCTCGCCGTCGGGCAGGTTGAGCGCTGGGTTGATATCCACGAACCGGACCTCCGGATGGGCGGCGGCAAGGGCGCGGAAGCCTTCGTCGGCTTTCTTCATCTCGGCCCACTTCGTCCGGCGGGAAGGCGCCCGGGTGGTCGAGAGGAGCACCAGCTGGGCGTGGGGATTCTCCGCTCGGAGGCGGCGATGATATTCCTTCACCCGGGTGATCACGGCCTCGGCGGTGTCACCGGCGTTGATATCATTGCTGCCGCAGTGGAAGACGACCACGCGCGGATGATATGGAAGGGTGATGCGATCCATGTAGCCGAGGACCTCAGGCGTCTTCGAGCCACCGAAGCCACGGTTGATGAGCGGGTAAGGGGCGAAGTCACGCGGGGCGCTCTTCCAGAGTCGCATCGTGCTGGCGCCCGAAAGCAGCAGCGCACCTTGCGGAGGCGGGTTGGCTTTGTCGGACGCTTCGAAGGTCGCGATATCCCTGTCGTATTTGGCCGAAGAGAACGCCGGCTTGGCGACGTCGGCGGCGAACGCGGTGACAGTGAGGAGGAGGGTGAGGAGGAGTTTCATTTTTGAAGGGGCAGGGGTAGGGGTAGGAAAGGCAGGGAGGGGCGAAGGGCAACACTAGCGAGGGCGGGAGGACACGAGGACAGGAGGCAAAGAGGTGCAAAGGTGCAAAAGTGGATAACCAAGACCAAGATAAGGGTGGCAGGTGGCGGCCTCAGGTGGCGGGTGGCGGGCTTGATGCAGGCTTTTGGCTTTCCTCTGCCATCTGTCATCCGTCATCTTTCATCTCATCACACACCCATGCCCCTCGTCCCTGGTCTCCTCAGCCCCTACGAAGCCGTCCGTGGTTTCGTGTATCTCCCTCGCCTGGTCTCCAAGATTCGCCTGCATGCCGCCGGCCAGCTGCACGCCGACTTCGTGAACAACCTCGGCAAGGCGTTCGACGACCGTTGCTGCCAGTATCTCGGCATCAAGTACGACGACCTCCGTGTCTGGGTCCTGCAGAATCCCGCCGCGACGCAGGACGAGGTCCTCGCCTGGGCCGAAGCCAAGGGCCGCAAGCTTTCCACGAATGAGATCGAGATCTGGAACGGGTTCATGACCAAGCGCGGCTGGCGCGACGAAGCCAACGAAGTGCTCGTCCGCCGCCTCAAGGAGAACGGCCTGACCGCCGACGCGGGGGTGGACACGATGTTCGACTACATCGAGGTCGATGAAGGTCGTCCGGCACGAAAAGCTGCGCTTTAAGGGCGGTTTCGCATATTTACCTTATAATTAGGGGTTGAGAGGAGAGGCGGCCGGCCCAAGGCTGACCCTCCCCCATTTACGAACCGTATCCTGCCGGGTACTCCTTCGCCTTGCCTCGCCTTCTCACATCATCGCCCCGTCCGACGGGGAACGGTCTCCGGACCGGGGAGGGACGCGCATGACCTTGGCGATGTTTCTCGCCGAGGCCGCGGCGCAGGACGCCCCCGTCAAAGGCGTGGCGGCGGTCGCCAATAATTTCCAGGTCGCCTTGCTCGCCTTCAAGTCGGGCGGCTGGATCGTCGCGCTCATCGGCGCCGCCGCGATGGTCGGGCGCCTTCTCGTCGACGAAGCCGCCGATGCCAGTTGGCAGCGTTCGCTCCGGCACGTGATCGCCGCGGCGATCTTCGCGGTCATCGCCTATTTCGTCACCTTCCAGTGGGAGCTCTCCGCCTTGAACAAGGCGATCGTCCAAGGCCTCTGCGGCGCCGTCGCCCCGGAGCTCGTCGACTGGCTCTCGACGACCATCCGGAAGAAACTCGGTTTCAAGGACAAGCAGAAGGACGCCGCCTGGAAGAGCCTCTTCAAGCGGAAGAAGAAGCCCAAGCGCCGCCGTCGCGCCGCCGCGAAGAAGGCCGCGCCGACCCAGGCTGCGGCGAAGAAGGGCCCGTCCAAGAAAGCCTCCGCGAAGCCGGCCGCTAAGAAGGCCCCGGCCAAGAAGCCGCCGGAAAAGAAACCCAAGGCCAAGAAGCCTGCGGTCCCTAAGGCGGACGACGGCCAGTCCACCCTCAACCTTTAAACCAAAACCTCCATGTGCGCCCAGCGTAGCCGCGGCCGATCCGCGAAGAACAACCTCATCCAAGCCGAGATCGGCATCGTCGGCATGGCCGTCGTGACGTTGCTCGTCTCCCTCGCCGGATTGTGGTTCAGCCATGAGCTGCGTGACACCACCAAGCGCGTCAAGGACACGACCCTCAGCATCCAGTCCTCTTTCCAGGCCTATAAGAGCGCGATGAAGTCCGCCGATACGGGCATCGTGCTCTTCACCGACCAGGGGACCAAGTCGGACAATAAGAACGTCGAAGTCACCGCCACCGCGGCCACGAGCGCCCTCGAGGTCGCCGAGCGCGACACGAAGGAGTCCGTCAAGCTCCTGGACCAGGTGATCGAGCTGCTCGCCACCTACGAGACCGTCACGGTGACCTTCGGCGCCTCGGCGCTGATCTTCGCGCTGTTCGTGGCGATCCGTCGGTTCCGCATGTGAGCGGAGCGCGGCTCAGGCGAAATGGCCGAACCCGCGGACCTTGATCGGTTCGCCATCCGCGATATCGCGGGCGAGGCCGGTGCCGGCTTCGACCACGCCCAGACGCGTGAGCGGCGTGAGCGGGAAGGCCTTGCGGAAAGACGACTCCAACAGGTCTGCGCGATCGGCGCTGACCGCGAACAGGAGTTCATAGTCCTCCCCATCCTGCAGGGCGTGTTCGAGCACGGGCTTACCGTCTGATTTCGAAAGGGCGTGCGCGGCGTCAGAGACTGGTAGGGCCGCCACTTCGATGCGCGCGTCAAACTTCGAACCGAGCAGGCCCGGCAGGTCCTTGGCGAGGCCGTCGGAGAGGTCGGTACATGCGGTCACCTCGCCATGTCCGCAGAGCCATTCGCCTTCGGCGAGGCGCGGTGCGAAGTCGAGGTGCTTGCCGTAGAGCGAACCGCCGAGCTGGCCCGTCACGAAGAGGGCGTCGCCGACGGCGCAGGTCTTGCGGGTCAGGATGCGATGAGCGAACCCTTGCACGGCGAGCGTGCCGAGGAAAGAACCATGGGCGCCGCGGCAGATGTCGCCGCCGACGATACGCAGGCCGGCCTTGGCGGCGGCGCGACCGGCCCCATGGGCGAAGTCGGTGAGCCACGTCGCATCGACGTCGGGTCCGATGACGAGCGAGAGCAAGGCGTCGGACGGCACGGCGCCGGCCGCGGCGAGGTCGCTCAGGTTGCGGTTCACCAGCTTGGCGCCGGCGCGGATGCCGTCGCAGGCCGCGTCGAAGTGGCGGCCGAGGATCACCGAATCGATCGTGCTGGCGCGGATGGAGCGTCCGCCGGTCGTCGGGAGATGGGCGCAATCGCCGCCGGGACCTTCCGGAAAGGCCGGCGCGGCTTCGGCGAGCGACTGCACCACGCGGCGGATGATCTCCTCCTCGGTCAGCTTGGCGACCGAACGGTCCGCGAGGGTGGTGAGGGCTCCCATGGCCTCAGAGCGTGGAGGCGTTCGGGGCGAGTTTCAACCAGAGTAAGTTCCAACCGTTGAAACAGGCGTGGGCGGCCATGCAGGTCAGCAGGCCGTAGCGGTCGCGGACGAGGCACATGAAGGCGCCGAAGCCGAAGAGCGGCAGGGCGGCGGAAGGGCTCTGGTGGGCGGCGCTGAAGATCAGGCCCGTGAGCGCGACCGCGATCCAGCGGGCGTGGCGTTCGGAGGCGCTGCTGAGGAGCCGGCGGAGACCGGGGTAGAGCATGCCGCGGAAGGCGAGTTCTTCCATGACCGGCGCGCCGATCGACACCGCGAAGACGATGGTGACGAAGCGCCACGAATCCACGTCAGTCTTGAGCACCGAGTCCACGATATCCTGCGGCTCATCGGCGGGCGGTTC
>CALQIY020000067.1 GCA_943330755.2 Opitutus sp. GAS368 | reverse complement strand
CGTTCCCGATACCAACCTTCGGAAGGCACCGTATCATCGAAGGTCAGGGAATCATTCACGCCGAGCGGCACGCAAAAGTCCTCGGGCCGCTGATGGAACCAGGCGCGGGCATGTCGGGCGCCGATTTCCGGGGCGCGTGGGTGGGTCAGGTTGGGGTTGGCGTCATAGCCGTTGCCCTTGGGGGCCTGCCGTACGCCGTCCACGGAGGCGAAGAGCGTCGGGTCTTGGGCGAACTCCTTCTTCCCGAACGCCGCGTATAAGCCATGCGAGAAGCTGGGGGCTCGGCCATACCCGACGCTGAAGGCCCATTCATGGCTCAGTTCATTGCGAAGCCCGCCGATTTCGCGCCAAGCGAAGGCCGGCCGGAAATCATCGTCGGCGGGTGCCGCGATGAGGCCGAGCATGGCCCAATCCGCGCCACGGGGGCCGGGGAAGGCGAAGAAAACCCCGAGCGTCCGTTCGCAGAAACGCCCGACGGCGATGCGGGTCGCCCCTGGGCTGTTGCCGACCAAAAAAACCGAACCATTGCGCGTCCGACATAGGGCCGCATCCCCTTCGCTGGCCGTTGGTCGGACCCCGGCAGTCTGGGCGGCCCGGGTGTTGCCGACGTAGAGGCCGGCGGTCGCGCCGTTCGCGGGTGCGGACTCTTCGGTCAGCTCCGGTTTTTTCCCGGTCACGCGTTCACACCAATCCACCAACGAGTGTGCGGCATACCATTCATCGGGCTCCGGGTTGGCCGGCATGATCACGCGAACATTCCAGCGGCCACGCTCGAACAGGGCATCGCTCGCCATCAAGTGGCAGCAAGCGAGCAGGCAGAGAATACGGCCGAGCAGGGGCATGGCTTCGATTAAAGGCCGCGGGCCGCACCCTGCAAAGGGTGATTTGACGCTTTGCATCATTTTGCCTCCTGCTACCTTTTGCCCATGTCCCTCAGCCGTCGAGACACCCTGCGCCTCTTGTTGGCGACCGCTGCCTTGGTGCCGCTGTCGGGTTGGGCGCAGGATAAGCCGGCCCGGCGGTCGCCCAAAAAAGGGTGGGCCGGTAACCGGCCGGAATCGGCCAAGCAGTTCGGCTGCACGTGGTGGTATGCTTGGGGCGGCTCCGGCAAAGGCACCGAGGGCTATGAATTCGTCCCGATGGTGAAAGGCAATCGACAGCCTGTCGGTTCGTCGGAACTGAGCCAAGTCAACGATCCAGCCGCGAAGTGTCTCTTGGGTTTCAACGAGCCCGAGCGCGCTTCGCAGGGCAACCTCACGGTGGCGCAGGCCATCGAGGCTTGGCCCCTGTTGGTGCGGTTCGCCGAAGAGAAGAAGCTCCGGCTGGGCTCACCGTGCGTCTCCTCGGATGGCGGTGGTGGCGCGTGGATGCGCGAGTTCATGGAGCAAGCCCAGCGCAAGAAACTGAAGATCGATTTCGTCACGGCCCATTGGTACCGAAGCGCCGATGCCGGCGCCTTCGAGGATTGGTTGAAGGAACTCAACGCCAACTACCGCCGCCCCGTTTGGGTCACCGAGTTCAACGCCATGTACACCGGCGCGGATGAAGCCGGCCACGTGCAATTCCTGAAGGGCGCCTTGCGGGCCTTGGAGCGGCAACGTTTCGTTGAGCGCTATGCTTATTTCAATACCGGCACCGGGAAGGCGGCCTTATTGAAGGACGGTGAACTCACCAAGTTGGGCGAAGTTTACCGTGCGGCGGGCGACTAGACCGACTTTTTCCTGCCGAGCGGGCGAAGCACCGGATCCCCTTTGAGCGGGAGGTCGATGGGGACGCCCCCGCTTTGGGCGGACGCGTAGAGCGCGAGGATGAGTTCGACCGCCTTGCGGCCTTCGGCACCGTCCACGGAGGGACGGCCGTTTGCCCGGATGGCGGCGATGGCGTCTTCCAAGTTCAGGCGATGCCAGGCGTGACCGATGGCCTTGGGGTCATTGGCGCCCGCGCCGGCGTCTTCCGTGGCGGGGGCGAGGTGTTGGGCATCGGCCGCGTGGGGCGTCGCAAATTCAAAAGCCGTCAGCTTGTCGTCGCGGAGCACGGCCGAGCCTGTGGTACCATGGATGCGGATTTCGGCCGGGAAGCCGGTGCCCGACCAGCAAGCCGTCGAGCCGGCGAGGGTCGCGCGGGCGCCGTTGGCGAATTCGATCCACCCCGTGGCGATGTCTTCGACTTCGATGCCTTCATGGGCGACGAGACCCGCGGTCGCCGAGACGCGCTTCACCGGACCGAGGAACCAGAGCAACAAGTCGATAGTATGGATGCCTTGGTTCATGAGCGCGCCGCCGCCATCGAGCGCGAACGTGCCGCGCCAAGCAGCCGAGTCGTAGTAGGCCTGCGTGCGCCACCAAGGGATGAGCGCCCCCGCCAAGGTGATTTGACCGAAGCGACCAGCGACGACGGCGGCCTTCAAGGCCTGGGAGCCCGCGCCAAAGCGGCGGGGGAGGATGCCGGCGAGCACGACGCCCGCTTGGGCGCAGGCCGCCGTCAGGGCATCGCAACGAGCCAAGGTGACCTCGAGCGGCTTCTCGACGACCACATGTTTTCCGGCGCGGGCGCAGGCCAGGGCGGGCGCGAGGTGGTCGCCGCTGGGCGTGCAGAGGCAGACCACGTCCACGTCGGGATGCGCGAGCAAGGCTTCGGGGGTCGCGCACGCGGTCGCGCCGTATTGGCGGGCAAACGTTTCCGCCTTGGCGGGACTGCGGTTATAGGCGGCGACGACTTTGACGCCCGGGATTTCGGCGAGCGCCTTCGCGTGGAACTCGGCGATCATGCCGGTTCCCCAGATACCGAAACCGAGGGGCTTTGCGCTCATGACCGCACCCTAGCGGAAACCACCATGGGGTGGGAAGGCTGAATCCTGTCGGCTGGGCTTAGTGAGATAGGTGCGTAAATAAAGCGCGGTTCATTTGCAGCGTCTGCATGGTTCGTCGAGCCTGGCGCTTATCCCGAAGACGGTTCCAGAGGTAGCGTGAAGTGACCGCCAGCCAGCGGAGCTTATTGACTACGCGACTGTCTGGTGCGTGCCAAAGTCGGCGCTTCTCCGCCCACAGCCTTTTCGTGTGCACCGGTTGGTCCTGCTCGCCCAGAAGGTTTTTCAGCCGCGGACTGAGCTGCGTGGTTTCGCGGAGCCGAGCCGATTCATGGTCGATTAATCGTCGGTGCAGTTCGACGCACTGCTCGGGGGTGAGCAGGGACTCCTTCTCATGAATGCAGAAGGTAGAGCCAGTTTTTGGGGTCAGTGCGAGACGGGTCTCGTGCCCGTAACGCATGATCCAAGCGGTGTCACCGACCACCCCGTATTCGGTGGGAAAGGGGCGGGCTCGCAGATGAGTCCCACGGTAGAGGTTAGCGGCAGAACTTCCGAGGATAGCGTTCGGGCAGTTTTGGAAGGCCAGGAATTGCGTGGCCTCGGGTTGCATCACGAAGGGGCGGCCTTGGCCGAAGGCGGTCAGTAATTTCGCGGGTGGCCAGCCGAGGTCGCGGTGTGGCCGACCGTCCTCGTGGGTGAAGGATGGTGAGCTGACGACCGCGTCCGCCGTGAGGGCTTCGCCCACTTCCCGGAGGTGCAGAAGCTGTCCACGAGTGATCAGGTCCCCGGCTGTACTGATGTAGACCCAGTCACCTGTCGTGGCGGCGATGCCCTCATTCCATGACTGGTATAGACCGCGGTCGCGTTCGATGATGCGGAGACGTGGGTGGCGCAGTTCGGCACGAATCAGTTCGAGGGTGCCGTCGGTCGAACGGCTATCGACGACGATGACTTCGTCCGCAAGGTCCAGCCATGCCTCCATCGAACGCAGGTGCGGCATCAGTAACGAGCGGCAGTTGTAGGTGGGCAGGACCACGCTGATGGTAAGTCGAGTGCGCATGGATTTTTCACGCCCGGCGCCGCTACGGAAGTCGATGCAGGACGTCCAAAGCAGGGTGTTTTCCTCAGTTCTAATTGGGGGTTGAACCTGTTTATACGCCTCCCGTAGATTTTCTTCCATGCAAGTAGGCATCACAGGCGCGCGTGGGACACTCGGAAGGATCCTGCAGGCGCAGCTCGGCGCCGCCGGAGTTCGCTTCGACTGTTTCGCGGGTGATGTCTGTCGGCCGGAAGAACTGCGCGCTTGGCTTCTGTCGGGAGGCTTCGACGCCATTGTCCATTTCGCCGCGCTGGTGCCGACGCAGTCGGTCCAGGCCAACCCCGCCCGTGCTTTTCAGGTCAACGTCGGTGGAACGGCCAATTTGCTCGCTGAGTTGGGGGCCTTGGAGAAGAAGCCTTGGTTCTTCTACGCGAGCAGCAGTCATGTGTATCAACCGCAGTCGGCCCCGATTTCGGAGACGGCCCCAGTGGCACCGATCAATCCGTACGGTCTCTCGAAGCGGCTGGGCGAACAGGTCGTCGAGGCCTCGGCCACCGCTGCCGGGGTGCCCTATTGTATCGGTCGCATCTTCAGCTTCTACCACCCGACGCAGACGGGGTCCTTCCTGTACCCGTCCTTGCAGCGACGGTTCGCCACCGAGGATTTGGCCCGGCCTTTCCGGCTCTTCGGCGCGGAGGACGTCCGGGACCTCTCCTTGGCTGACGACCTCGTCGCCCACGTCAGGGCGTTGATGGGCAAGCAGGCCACCGGCCTGGTGAACATCGGTTCTGGACGGGGTACAAAAATAAGTGATTTCACCCAGTCATTGGCGCCCCGTCGGCTGCAGATCGTCAACGCATCCGAAGGCGCCCCCACGTCCTTGGTTGCCGACACCGCCCGCCTCCGTCAACTTCTTGGCTCATGACGCATCCGAAGGTCTCCATCGTCATCCCGACCTTCAACCGCTCCGGCATGCTGCGGCGGTGCATCGATTCCGCCTTGGCGCAGACCTTCCCCTGTGAAGTCGTCGTCTGCGATCACGGCAGCACCGACGACACTCCGGCGGTCGCCCGTTCCTACGGAGATCGGATCTGCTACGTCCGCCGCGAGCAGGATTCCGGCGTGCACTTCGCTTGGTTGGATGGGGTTGTTTCCGCCCAAGGGGAGTTCGTCCACATCAACTATGACGACGACCTGATCGCCCCGACCTTCATCGAGAAGTGCATGGCGCTCATGGGGCCGGACGTGGCGTTCTGCCTCTCTTCCGCCGAGGTCCGTGACGATGCCACGCAGCAACCGCTTTCTTACCTCTTTACGAGCCTCGGTCCAACGGGCATCTACCCCGTTCGTCGTTTCATGGCCTATCAGATTAAGGGCTTGGTCTCGCCGGGTGCCACGCTGATCCGCCGGAAGGACATCCTTAACCATCTCTTGGTCGGGCGTGTACCGTTCACGTCCTTTGAGTATCGCGGGGTTGGCCCGGACTGGCTGATGACCGCCATGACGACGCTCGATTACAAGCAGTTCGGCTATGTCGACGAGCCCCTCGCGGTCTTTTCCGCGCACGAAGGATCCATCACCATCGACGCGCACAAGGACGCCGCCCGTAAGAAGGCCCTCTACCGCGCCTACCAGGAATCCCGGCTCTACTACACCATCGCCTGGCTCGTGAAGACCTTCCGGCTCGACTTGCCCGCCCGCGCTTTGCTTTTCTGCATGCGCGTAAAGGCCAAGGTCCTCAATGGCATTTGCCGGCTATTCCGTCCTAAGCGTCCCCTGATTTCCCATGACTAAGCGAACCGTCAAACTCGCCGACAATACCATCTCCGAGGAAGAGATTCGTTCGCTCGCCGGCTGGCTCCAAGAAGGCAAGCAGTTGACGAAGGGCCCGTTGACCCGCGAATTCGAGGCTGAGTTCGCTGCTTACACTGGCACGAAGTACAGCATCATGGTGAACAGCGGTTCCTCCGCCAACCTGCTCATGGCTTACGGCCTCCTCGAGGCCGGTTACCTCCGTAACAAGAAGGTCATCGTACCGGCCGTTTCCTGGATTACGACCCTCTCGCCGTTCGTGCAGATGGGCTTCGAGTGCTTCCTCTGCGACTCCGATGCGAACGATCTGGGCGTAGACCTCAACCACCTCGAAGCCCTGCTCAAGAAGGAGCGCCCGGCGCTCCTCATCCTCGTCCATATCCTCGGTCACCCGAACCAGATGGATGCGATCCATCGCCTCTGCGATCAATACGGCTGTCTCGTCATCGAAGACGCCTGCGAGGCGTTGGGCTCCGAATACAAGGGCAAGAAGACCGGCGCCCTGTCCTTGGCCGGTTCGTTCTCGTTCTACTACGGCCACCACATCTCCAGCATCGAAGGCGGCGCGATCACCCTCAGCGATGACAAGCTCTACAGCGTGATGCTCTCCATCCGCTCGCACGGTTGGTCGCGCGACGTGCCCGAAGCCGACCGCCAAGCCTGGAAGCAGGCGTACCAGATCGACGACTTCCGCGAGTTCTACAGCTTCTACTACGCCGGCTACAACCTGCGCTCGACCGACCTGAACGCCTACCTCGGCCGCTTGCAGCTGAAGCGCCTGCCGGAAATCGTCAAGGTCCGGGCCCGCAACTTCGAGCTCTACCGCCAGGCCCTCCCGGAGTTCTTCGCGCAGCATAGCCCCGACAGTTTCGTTTCCAGCTTCGCCTTCGGCACCTTCGCGGCCAACCGGCTGGAGCTTTCAAAGCACCTGCTGGCAAAGGGCATCGAGTGCCGTCCGTTGGTCTGCGGCTCGATGGGTCGTCAGCCGTTCTGGATCAAGAAGTTCGGTGTCACGCACCTACCTATCGCGGACAAGGTCCATGATTACGGGCTTTACCTGCCGAATCACGCCAACATCACGCCGGAAGACATCAACTATGTCGCTGAGCAGTTCCGGGCGGTCGCGCAGCCTCTCTGAGGCCTTTTCTCGCTTGGGCTCGCTGGCCGTCTTGCCAGCACTCGCTCACTCAGCGGCCATCTCGACGGGCCGCTTGGAGCGCCTGCCAGATGGCTTCACCGCAGTGCCGCGTCCGGTTTTCGGTCTCGATGAGAAGCGCTTGATCATCGCGGCGGGTGGCTTTGTTCTGCAGCGCGAGTTCCATCTGCGTCGCTAAGGCCGCCGCGTCGCCGGCGGTGAAGAAGGTGACGCGGCCGCAGTCGATTTCCAGGTTCACCGGGATGTCCGAAGCGATCACCGGCACATCCAGGCCGATGGCATCGTAAGCGGCGCCACCACCGGGACCACCCTCGAAGCGCGTGGGTTGAACGAGTGCGACGGCGCCTTTCAACAGTTCGATTTGATCGCGCTTGGGAATCAGGCCCAGGATCAAGATGCGTTCGTCGAGGCCGAGTCGTCGGATCTCCGCTTGAAGCGAAGGGAAGTAATTTGGGGCGCGCGAATCCGCCGTGCTGCCCGTGCAAACCAGCTGTACCTCGGGATGCGCAGCGGCGATGCGTTCGAAGGCGCGAACGGCGGTGCGGTGGTCCTTGTGCTCCCAGAACTGGTTACAGATGATGAAATAGGGCCCGGTCAACCCATAGCGGGCCATCGTTCCGACTTGAGCCTGCAGCCACTGGGGCCTGGTCGCAGGGGTGAACGGCAAGGTGAAGACCTTGGCCGTGGCTTCAGGGACGAAGGTGGCGACATCCCTCGCCACGGAGCGGGCGTTGACGATGACAGCCGGCACTCCGGTCAGCAAAGACCGGAAGCGCCGGTCTCGCCGCACCCGTTCGATGGGGGAGAAGAGCTCCGGCAGGTGGCGGTGCTGGAAATCGTAAAGATACCCGACCACGCCGCAGTTGGGGCCGAAATCCTCCGGCCGCATCGAGGGGAATACGACATCGAGACCAAGGAGTTCGCACGCTTCGGCATGGGCGGCCGCATCACTACGGATTTCCTGGATTTTAACGCGCGGGCCGAACGCCAGGAGCCTTTCGCGGACGCTGTCCAGGCCCGGTGGCGTCGCGCCTGGGCGACGCCGTAGCCACTGCTTCAGACGCCCCTCGATCTCTTTGAAGTAGGCTTTTGTCCAACGCTTGGGTGGTAAGGTTGGCAGCAGGATCACCAGTTCGGCTTGCGCTGCGGCCGGGGCGGCCAAGAGCGAGGCTACCAATCCGCAGAGAAAGTCGAGCCCACCCGACCAATGAACAAGCCCGTTCGTGAGGATGCCGACCCTCAGCGCCGGCGTGAGACGCAGGCGCCCCAGTTCTTCTCCCTCCGTGAGGGGTGCAAAAACGTAACCCAGCTTGAGGTAGAGCGACCGCGCCGCTTGATTACGCGTGTAGACCTTGAGTCGAATGCTGGTCGCCCCTCTCGACGTTGCGACCTCATGAAGATGTAAGGTGAGCGCCTTGCCGAGTCCGCATCCAATGTAGCCGGGCGCTAGCGCAACCCCTAGGCTCGGTTCGGCAAAACCAGCATCCCAGCCGCGCAGCATGCCGTAACCGACCGGCTCATTGCCGAGGAAGGCGAGGCAATAGTAGTCCTTCCCGGCGAGGGTGCAGAGGCGCCGCGCTTCGGCTTCGTCTAGGGGGTGCGGGTGAAAGAACTCAGCTCCAGGGGACTGCCGGATTAGTTCAAATAGGCCAATGACGTCTGCGACGCAGGCGGGGCTGAGCGGTCGGAAGCGGAGATGCTCGGTCGGTCGCTGCTCAGTTGCGGATGACATCAGTCTTGAAAATGGGCGCGAATCGCCGTGCACACGGTTTGGACTCCCGCTTCCCCAAGGCCAGGCCAGCTCGGTAGATTGATGCCACGCGCGCCGAGTTCGACCGACACCGCCAGCCCCGTCTGACCTTGGGCATACATGGGCATGGTGTGCACGGGATGGAAGACAGGACGGGTTTCAATGCCGTGATCGCGCAGGGCCCGGCGCAAGGGGTCGCGCTGCGACGGCTGCTCGGTCAGCAGGGAGCACATCCAGAAGGAATGGGTGGTGCCGGCGACTTCGGCATGCAACTCAAGTGGTAGCCCCTGGAGTTCGCGCGCATAGGCTTCGGCCAACGTGCGCTTCTGGGCGAGGAATTCATCCGCCCGCTCGAGTTGGGCCAGCCCAATGGCCGCGCAGATATTCGTCATCCGAAAGTTGAAACCGACCACATCATGCCAGTACTCGCGGTCGTCCGCCAGTCCCTGACCGCGTAGCTTAAGGGCTAGTTTCTGGTGAGCGGCGCCACGGGCGACAACCATGCCGCCTTCGCCCGTCGTGATGGTCTTGTTGCCGAAGAAACTGAACGTCGCGATATCGCCGAAGGTCCCAACGTGCCGGTCGCCGATACGCGTGCCCAAAGCCTCGGCGCAATCCTCGATGAGGAGGAGTCCATGGGCGTTGGCGATGGCGGCCAAGGCCAGCATGTCGCAGGCCTGGCCATACAAGTGAACCGCGATGATTGCACGGGTGCGTGGCGTGATCCTTGCGGCCACGTCGGCGACACTGACCTGCCAGGTGACGGGGTCGGCATCCGCGAAGACCGGCGTGGCCCCGACGTAACGGATAGCGTTTACTGGAGCGACGTAGGTTAGCGAAGGCACAATCACCTCGTCGCCGGCGCCCAAGCCGAGCGTGGCCAGCGCCAGGTGCAGAGCCACCGTCCCATTCGAGACGGCGAGGGCATTCGGCGCGCCGATATAGCTGGCGAAGCCGGCTTGGAAGCGCTCGATGAATTCGCCCTTGGAGGAGATCCACGTGGAATCGAGGCATTGGTTGACGTAGGCCTTCTCCTTCCCGCCAAGGTCAGGTTGATAAATGGGGATGAGGAGAGGAGGTAGCATGGCTTAGGTGGCCCAACAGGGTGATTTGAAGCATAACTTCGCATGAAGGCGAAGCCAGAATAACGGGTAGGCTGAGCTCAAGAGGCTGGGTGGGCGGAGAGATTTTCGTGGATTTGTGGGACCCCCAATCTTACAAACTATAGTTATTAATGCTTAAACCGTCCTCCCTCAGCGGACACGCCATCGGACCAAGCAGTGGCGCCCATCCGAAGCCAGCTTCGCCCGCGGCCCGACCCACCTCCCTCTGATGCGCTACGCCTCGCTCATTTACCGCGACTATATTGAGAATGCGTTGTTTGCTCCGGGGGCGGGGGAGAATAACGGGGAATTCTATCTGCCATATGCACAGCTTCGCGACCGTTTTGGGCGCGAGGGAATCGAGCTGAATACGCCGGACCGCAACGTCGGCCGGCCGGTGGTTTTTGAACTGCACATCAATTGCCGTCGCCAAGACCCGGCGGCGCGCGCTTATGTCTATCTCTACGAGAATCCACTCATCCGCCCGCTCAATCGCGATCGGGTAGCGTTGGCACGTTATGCGAAGTGGTTCACGTGGGATGGCGCTTTGTTGGACGACCCGCGGGCGGTGCGACAGCTCTACCCTAATCGGTTCGAATTGGGCCCGTGGAACGCCCCCGCCGAGCGCCCCTTATTCTGCGTCCTTGTCGCGAGTAATAAGGCCTTAGCGGTGGTCGACCCGCGCGACCAGTATCAAGCCCGGGTACGGATCTTGGAGTGGTACGAGCGTTTCGCGCCCGGAGATTTCCATCTCTATGGCCGAGGCTGGGAGCGTCCCGCGGCTCTGCCGGGGCGCTGGGGCCGAGTTCGCAACCAGCTGCGTAAGCTCTGGAGTCGGCTCAGGCCTTCGGCTTCCCCGTATGCCACCTGGCGCGGGCCCATCGACGACAAGGTCGCGTTGTTACGGAAAGCGCGGTTCTGCTTGGCGCATGAAAACTGCCGCGACCTGCCGGGCTATGTGACGGAGAAACTCTTCGATTGCTTCCGGGCCGGCTGCGTCCCGGTCTACGTTGGCCCCTCGGAAATCGCCGAACTGGTCCCCGCTGGCTGCTTCATCGATGGCAGGGCTTTCGCCGACCCAGGCGAACTCGATGCCCATCTCCGTAGCATCGATGATGCTGCCTACCTCGGATATCAGTCGAGAATCCGCGACTTCTTGTTGTCTCCCCAAGCGCATCCGTTTTCGCAAGCCACGTTCGTGGAGACGATCGTCCAAGCCGTAGTGGCCGATTTGCGCAAGTGAGCCGAATCAGGCCCGCGGGCCGTACTTGCGCTGGGGCGGTTGCGTCGGGGGCAAGGGGTCGATCTGGACGCCGGCGAGGGCCGGGTGCTTGGCGAGTTGTCCGTAGATGGCCGGGTCGAACCGCGTCGTCATGCCGCGCGCCGCTTCGGCGACGAGGACGCGGCCATCGGCCTGTAGGATGCCGACCTGGACGAGCGTGCTGCCATCCACACGGCGCGTGTGGGCGACGAGCTTCTCCATGAAGTCACCCGCCTCGGGGCCGGGACGCAACGCGAAGAGGATGCGCTTGATCATCGCCGGCGCGTTCCGGAGCGGCTGGACGGCATGCGCGCTGATGGACCACTCGCTGCGCTCTTCGCGGTAGGACAGGCGGGCGTCGACGATGACGTGCGCGCCATCCATGAGCAGAGGCAGGTCGCCGTCCTTCAGGACCGAGACGGCATCGTAGGCGTCGGTGAAGATGGTGACGGGGATGCTGACCGCGCGGGTCGCGACATGAAACAGGGCCCAGG
>CALQIY020000066.1 GCA_943330755.2 Opitutus sp. GAS368 | reverse complement strand
CGACGCAAGGGCTTCGCCTTGAGGAGGTCGACATACTTGGCCTTGAGCTTGGCGTAATCAGCCTTCGTGGCGTTGACCGCACCGACGACCTGCGCGAGGAGCGCATCGACCTTGGCATCTTTCATCGACTTGAGTTGGCGGATGGCGACGGGCGAAAGGACCGCCTTATCGAGGGTGCCGGCGGCTACGGCTTCCATGGTGAGCGCGGCGGCGGTCGGGTTGGCGATGAGAGCCGGGAGCGCATCGGAGCGTTCATCGGCGGTGAAAGCCTTGAAGCCGGCGATGAGGGCCGGGACGGTCGCCTCGTTACCTAGGGTCGCGAGGGCTTGGATGACCTGACGGTGCAACGGGCCGCCGACAGAGGCGTCCGAGAGGCAAGCATGGAGCATCGGTGCAGCCGCGCGGTCGCGGGACTGGACCAGGACGGACAGCGCCCGCTGACGAGCCGGAGCGGGTGCTTTGGCGTCGGCCAGTTGATCACGGAAATAAGCGCGGCTGGCCTCGTCGCCCGCAAGGGCATCGAGTTCATTGACCAGGGACAGCAGGTGCGGGGAAGCCTGGCCACGCAGGGCCTTGGCTTGAGCGGCCCATTCCGCGGGAGCCTTGAAGGCCCCACCCTGCCGCACCCCCGCGACAAGGCCTTCGAGCAGGCGCTCGCGCAATGCGGGATTCGCCTGCTGCGCCGCCAGTCCCAAGAGTCGTTCACGGCCCGCGGCGTCCGTGGACAGACGGCGATAAATGAACTCAGTGACCTTCGGGATCTTGGAAGCCTGGACCAGCGCCATGCCTTGCGCGGCGTCCGCCCCCACCAGCGGTTCGATGCCGTACCAAAGAATGAAGGGGATATTATGGTCGGACGCATCTTCGGCCCGGGCCAACAAGGGAGCGGCCACGGCGGCACGGGCCGCGAGTGGCAGGCGGCCTAAGGCAGAAGCGAGTTCGCGGCGGACCACCGGCGACTCCTCCTGTACCGCCAGCTCAGCGAGGCGTGGGCCGATATTGCGGGTGCGCTCGGACATGAGGCGCACGAACCAAGCGCGCAGATGCTCATCCTTAGCCGTCAGGCCGACATCAAGGAGATCCACCTTCGCACGGACGCGGTCACCTTCAAAGGCGGGGAAGACGCCCGCGGAAGCCAACACCCACAGCGCGCGGAGGCGACGGAGCGGTTCGGCCTTGAGCGAACGGACGGTCGTCTCGGCAGTCAGCAAGGCGCTCGCCGTCCCGAAATCCGGTTCTACGCCATGGCGCATCTCGACCGCACGCTCGGCGAGGACCTTACGGGCCTGACGGACGAAGAACTCGTTCGGGTCGTCCAACGCGATGGAGAGCAGTTCCTGGCTCTTCAGCGCCGTGAGGTCGCGAGCGCGGGATTTGGCCTGGCCATAACTGACCCGGTAGATGCGGCCATTGCCGCGATCCCAAATCTCTTGGTTATTGTTGTGGCAAGTCTGCTTATCCGTCCAATCCGAGACATAGAGCGCACCATCCGGACCGACGCGTTGCGAAACCGGAATGAACCAGGCGTCATTGCTACGCAGGAAGTCGCCGGCATGGTGGCCGACAAAACCACTGCCCTTGGCTTCGACCGAGTCGCCGAGCACGCGGTGTCCATGCAGGTTGCCAAAGAGCAGTAGCCCTTGGTATTCAGCGGGGAAGTTGTCGCCGTTGTAGATGGCCAACCCGCAATGGGCATGGCCGCCGCCCGCTTCGTCGGTGCTCTGCGGCTGGACCATCCCGCGTTCGGCCGGACGATACAATACCGAGCCGGTGAAGTGCGCGTGGTCGGCAATCGTCTTGATGTCGTCGTAGGTGAACGGATTAAAATGCTGTCCGGCCTGACGCTGGTAGCGGCCGCCGGGGAAGACGTGGTAGAGGTGCGGGATGACGCAGGCGGTGATGAACATCTCGCCATGCTTATCGTAATCGAGACCCCACGGGTTGCTCGTGCCTTCGGCGAAGATTTCGAACTCCTTGGTCAACGGATGCAGACGCCACACGCCGGCGTTGATGCGCTTCCGCTCGGAATCCGGGGCACCGGGCTTGCCGACGTTGGAATGGGTGAAGACGCCATGGCAGCCATACAGCCAACCATCCGGGCCCCACGTGAAGCTGTTCAACGTCTCGTGCGTGTCCTGCATCGCCCAACCATCGAGCACAACGCGTGGCTTGCCGGGCTTGTCCTGGGCATCCTTCGGGATGAAGAGCAGCTCAGGGGCGGCCCCGATCCACACGCCGCCATGGCCGACTTCGATGCCGCTGACGAGGTCGAGGCCTTCATAGAACACCGTCGACTTACCATAAGAACCGTCGCCCAGCGGGTCTTCCAAAATCAGGATGCGGTCCTTACCCTTACCGTCACCGCGTTTGCGGGGATAGGACATCCCTTCGACGACCCAAAGGCGCCCCTTCTCGTCGAAGCACATCGCGATCGGCTGGACCACCCGGGGTTCGGCGGCGACGAGCGTCACCTGGAAGCCCTTCGGCAGGGACATCGCCTTGAGCGCTTCGGCCGGGGTCAACCCCTGGCGGTAGTCCTTGAACGGCACGTGGACCTCAGGTGCCGCGGGCGTGGCGGCAAAGGCGGAAACGGCGGCGAAAGCCGCGCCGAGGAAAACGGTGCGCATTGGGGTACGGGGTCTGTCACCAGACAACCCCCTCGGTTCCTTATCTCAAATAGAAAACTCGCCCCTTGGCAGCCCTGCCCCGCTCCGCTAGCCTTAATTCCGTGGAAACCCCGTCACCCAGCCCAACTTTAGGCCTGTGGCTAGCCTTACGGCGGATCATCAGCACGGCCTTCGCCTGCTCAGAGCTCCGCCTGCCGACGGTGAACTTCCCTTTGACCGAGGCCTGCAGCGCCGTGCGCCCCCGCGGATGAGCGACTACGAACCCAACGATAACGCTGTGGCGATGCGCCGGACGCTCAAGAAAGTCTATCGGTCACTCTATGCGTGCGCGTGGCTCTCCGCCTACGCGGTCGTCGCCGTGGCGACGGCTCGGGCCTACCTGTTCGGGGCCAACCCCTACGCGGACGGCGGCTATGGGGACATGCAGGTCGTCCTGGCCGTGGATGCGATGGTCAAACTCGCATTCGGCTGTGCCGTCACCGCTCTATTCGCATTCGCCGCCTGGCGCACCCGGCGCCTGCACGAATCCCTCACGCGCGCCAGCCTCGTGCCGGGCGGCGAACTCAAGGCGTGGGACGACTTCTGGAGGCTCAACCCCTTCGACCACGCGGCCTTCGGCAAACCCTGGCAGGTCGACGTGGACCGCTCCGCCCGGATCCAGCTGAACCTGCGCATCGTCGCCTCCCTGATGTGCTTGGTGAAAGCTGGCCAACTGACGCTCTTCGTCTATCTGGCCCAGAACCACGGGGCCACACTGCTCAAGTCGTTCACTACTTTGTTCGAGGCAACCTACGTGATTGGCATGGAGGCTTTCGCGATCTACGGGTTCGGGTCCCTTTGGCTCGCGTCTAATCGTCTGACCTCCCCTCCACAGGCCAACGATGGGTTCCGTCAACGGCAACGGCTGGCCCTCGATCGCATCGGGAACTTCCTCATCGCGCTTGCGCTCTATCATGCGACGACGCAAGCCCTCGCCCTCTACCGCTTGTGCAAAGAAATCTTCATCTGATGGGCGGCACCGAACCCACCGCCTCGCCGTGGGAGCCACTGCGTCGGCTCTCCCGCTGGCCGCTGATCCTGATGCAGGTCTTCCTCGGCATCTGCGCGCTCGTCTTTCTTGCGCTAGACTACTCAGTGGCAGCAGAATACGACGAAGGCTGGAAAGCCATCCTGATCTGCCTCTTGTTCGCTTCCCTAGCCGCCTTCGGCCTGCGCAAGGCCTATCGCCTCGAGCGCGAGTTGGCGAAACGGCAAGCAGCCCCCGCCGATGAAGAACTCGGCTCAGCCATCGCCGGAATCTGGAACCGCCCAGACCAGCGCGACCTCCCCCCCAGGGAAGCCTGGCTAGCTGCCCGCCCGCGGCTGCGGCTCGTCGCCGTCGCCGGCCTGATCATTTTCCTCTGCGCAAGCATACCCAATCTAATGGACGGAATCGACGAATACAGGAAACACCTTTACGGCCAGCCCTGGAAGCGGTCCATCGCGCTCGGTTGCTTCGCCCTCTACGGCGCCTGGGTTTTCCTGGAACTCTATCGCTGCGCCGCCAAACTGACGCCGGATAACGTCCGTCTTGGCGAAGCCATGGAGCACTACCGCCGCTTCCATAACTACGGTGCCATCTTCGCGATCGGCATCGCCTGGGCGATGTTATGCTCGATCCTGATGTAAAGCAATGGACCAGCCCGCCACCCCCACCTCGTCACCTTGGGCCGCCCTCCGTCGCACCCGCAGGCAGCTCATTGGTGTGTCGATTCTGCTGGGCCTATGGCTCCTGCTGGTGCTGTGCTACATGAGGATCGTCGCTCCCGAAATCGACTTCGACTTCCATAGCAAACGGGGATCACTCTACCGAATCTTCATTTTCACCTTCGCGGGCTTCGTCCTCTCTCATGCCATCGTCGGATTGAAACTGCTCCAACTGATCAAGGCCTCGGGTAAGCCCGGAATGGAGTCCGACCCCAGGGAGGCCGCCACCGCCTTCACCGTGTTCTGGAAGACGACCCTATGGGCCCACGCCATCCTGTGGGTATGGATCGTCCTGCTTTCCGTGATCGCCATCATCTACTGAAACCCATGAACGCCCCCAAGACGCATCCCGAGTCGGAGGCCGCCGCCATCGCCTACGGCGCGCGCCCGAGCATCCTCGTCATGGCCTGGGCCGGACTCCTGGGATACCTCGCCCTCACCGTCCTGTTCGTCTTGATCCCGCTCAGCGTCCAGGAACTTCGCCGGTTCGTCCTGGCGGGGGCGCTTTACGGGGCCTATGGATTTTGGGCCTTCCTCAAGCTCCACCGTTGCGGGCGAAAGCTCACGCCGGACGGCGCGCAACTCGCGGAGGCGATGGAGCTGCACCGCCAATTCTGGAACCACGCACCGTTCGTGTCCGCCTGCACCATCCCGATCGCGATTGCCATCCTCTGGCCGGGCTTCCAAGGACGCTGACGCCTACCCATGCCGCCCGCCCCCACACCTTCACCCTGGGAATCCCTCCGCCGCTCGCGCTGGGCGCTATTCGCCATCTGCGGGCTGATGGCGCTCTGGTTCATCCTATTGGCCTTCCTGGTGATCGCGACGACGTCGCACTATGTGGAGATCCTCCGTGGCCGGAGAAGCTTCAGCTCTCTCCTCCTGACCAATAGCCTCCTGCCCGTCTGCCTCGGCTACGGGGTCGCGCATTACCTCGTCGGGCGCAAGCTGCTGGCGCTCGCGCGACAGTCCAAGGACCTCGCTGTTGGCGCCCCGTTGCGGCCGGCCGGCGAGGCCTTCTCGTCCTTCTGGAAAGCCAACCTCCGCGCCCACCTGCTCCTGTTCGCGTTCGTCGTCTCCGCGTGGGCGCTGCTCTACTTCCTGCGATGACCGCACAACCCCCACCGCTCGACCGCAACCGCGAAGACGTCGAAGCCTTCCTGGCCGGAAGACGCAGCCTGCTCACGATGGCCTTCCTGGGATTCGGGGCTTTCACGTTCATGGCCGCTGCCTTTGCAATAGCCGCCGCCATGGAGGGCTACGCATGGTCCTGCGGCCTGCCGAACGCCGCGGGCGCGACCATCGAATTCACGTTGGTCAGCCTGACCTCCCTCTACGGGATGTGGGTCTTCGGGCAGTTGATCCGCTGCGGCATGCTCCTCGACGAGTCCGGCCAGACCCTCCAAGCGGCGCTGGACCGACATCGCGCCTTTTGGACCCACGCACCGATCCTGTCCCTGCTCTGTTTCGGTCTCTTCGTGGCCATGGGGGTGCATGATTTCCAATCGAGCCGCGCCAAAAGCCACTGAGCGCCGACGCTAGCCATCTCCGCCCTTGGCAGGAGCGACTTTGAGCCTTAAGCCATCCGACATGGAAACCCCGCCCCTTCCCACGCCCGCATCCGTCGACGAGGAGATGCTCGCCGAAATCAAAGGGATGAAGCCATGGCTGAGGTTCTTCTCCATCCTTGGCTTCATCCTGACCGTGATGTTCATCTGCGTGGCCATCTTCGGAGCCGCCATCCTGGTTCAGGGGGCAAAGACCCAGAGCCTCGGCCTCATCACCCCGATTGCGGCTTTCATATTCTACGGCGGCGTCGCTTGGTTCATGCTGTTCACGTCGCTCAAACTCTTCCGGGCCGCCGACCGTGCGGGCGAAATCCAGTCCAACCCCTCACGCGATAACCTCGTGGAGTTCCTGCGCCTGAACCGGAAATTCTGGAAGGCAGTAGGCATCTTCTACGTGGCGATCATTGCCCTCTACATCGTCCTGGGCGGCATCGTCCTCATCTTGGAACTCCTCAAGAAGGCCCGCTGAGCCACGACCCGACTACCCATGGCCCAACCTGCCATCCCTCCCCCCTGGGAATCCTTGCACCGCACGCGCCGGGCGCTTCTCGCGACCACCTTGGCGCTAGGCCTCTGGCTGTTGGGACTGAGTCTAATCGGTATCTGCGTTGTATTTATCATCCCGCATCGCACATGGAACGCCGCCGACACTTGCGGTGTCCTCGCCCTCATCGGCTTCGTCGTCTCGCACTCGCTCGTCGGCTGGAAAATGATCCAGTTGATCAAGGCCGCAGGTAAGCCCGGAACGGAGACCGACCCCAAGGATGCCGCCACCGCCTTCACCGCCTTTTGGAAGATTAACCTGCGGGCCCATGCCATCCTGTGGGTCTGGATCGTCCTGCTCATCGCCATCACCTACCTCGACTGATGAGCACAAATACCCCTTCACTCCAGACTGACCCCGAAGACGCCGCCATCGCCCACGGCGCGCGCACCAGCATCCTCACCATGGCGTGGGCCGGGCTCGTCGTCTATCTAGCCATCCTCGTCCTATGGCTCGTGTTCGTGCCGCTCTCCCTTTTTGGCGCCTTTGCTAAAAATAGCCAACCCATCGAAGTCAGAGAAATCTTCTCGGCTGCCTGTCTCATCGCCATCTTCGCTTATGCCCTCTATGGCGGCTGGATCTTCCGGAAACTCCTGCTTTGCGGCCGCATGCTCACGCCAGATGGAAAAAACCTCAAAGAAGCCCTCTCGCTCCACCGGCAGTTCTGGACCCACGCCCCGTCCCTTTCCGGCCTCAGCCTGGTCATCGTCCTGGGAATCCTAGTATTGGTGGGAGGAATGAGCCGCGTGCCAAAATCCTAGGTAAACTCGATCGAGTCTACCCATATTTATCATTTTACTCCCTTGGCAGAAAGGGAGTCATGGGTTACCCCTCGTGTCCCCTTCGTCCACGCTCCCAGCACACTCCCATGAAAAAGCCGCTCTCCCTCCTCGCCCTCGCCTTGGCCGCCGCTTGCGCACACGCCGCCGAGGTGAAACTCGTCGAACAGGCCGACAAGAAGCAAGTCGACGTCCTCGTCGACGGCCAGCCGTTCACGTCCTACGTCTTCTGGGCCGACCAGAAGAAGCCCCTCCTCTCCCCGCTCCGCACCGCCAGCGGCAACATCTTCACCCGCGGTTTCCCGCTCGAGAAGGTCGCCGGCGAACGCACCGACCACCCGCACCACATCTCTTCGTGGTTCAACTACGGGAACGTCAACGGCACCGACTTCTGGAACTCCCCGCCCGAAGGCTACTCGCGCGACAGCAAGATCCCTTACGGCAGCGTCAAGCACAAGGCCATCCTCGCCATGAAGAGCGGCGAAGGCGTCGCCTCGCTCAAGGTGTCGTCCGACTGGATTCTCGCCGACGGCTCCAAGGTGCTGCAGCAGGACGAGACGCTCGTCTTCCGCGCCGCCAAGGACCTCCGCATCATCGACCGCATCGTCACGCTGACCGCCCAGGACAAGCCCGCCGTCTTCCATGACTCCAAGGAAGGCGTCATCGCCATCCGCGTGACGCGCTCCCTCGAGGAGCCCTCCACCAAGGCCGAAATCTTCACCGATGACGCGGGCAAACCGACCGCGGTCGCCAAGCTCGACAACACCGGCGTCAACGGCATCTACCTGAGCAGCGAAGGCAAGGTCGGCGAAAAGGAAAGCTGGAGCACCCGCGCCAAGTGGATGACGTTGTCCGGTAACGTGAAGGGCGAAGACGTGTGCATCGGCATCTTCGACCACCCGAAGAACAGCACCTTCCCGACCTACTGGCATAACCGCGGCTATGGCCTCTTCGCCGCCAACCCGTTCGGCGCCAAGGAATTCACGAAGGGCAAGACGACCCTCAACTTCACGATCCAGCCAGGCAAGTCCGAGACCTTCCGCTTCCGCATCCTGATCCACAGCGGCAAGCTGACCAAGGAGCAGACCGAGGCCCAATACCAGCAGTGGCTGAAGGACCAGGCGGAATAAGGAGCTGAAGAGACAACAGGAGAAAGGGGTTTGGGGATTGGATTGTGCCGCGGCCAAAGGCCGCTAAGCATTTCCGCCCCGGTCCCCTTTTGCTTTTCAAGTGCCCGGCCCATCCCATCCCCCTTCCCCCTTCCCCCATGCCCCTCCGTTTCCTGCTTGTCCTCTACGCCGCAATCGCCTGCGCCGCTGAACCGCGCAAACCGAACCTCATCTTCATCCTGAGCGACGACCTAGCGCAGGGCGACCTGGGGTGCTACGGACAGAAACTCATCCAGACGCCCAACCTCGACCGCATGGCCGCCGAGGGCACGAGGTTCACCCAGGGCTACTGCGGGACTTCGGTCTGCGCGCCGAGCCGCACGTCGCTCATGCTGGGCCAACACACCGGCCATAGCCCTATCCGCGCCAACCGCGAACTGAAGGCCGAGGGCCAGCTGCCGATTCCCGCGGAATCCATCACCGTCGCAAAGGCGCTCAAGGGCAACGGCTACGCGACCGCCTGCATGGGCAAGTGGGGCATGGGCATGTTCGACACCACCGGCAGTCCGTTGAAGAATGGCTTCGACCGATTCTTCGGCTACAACTGCCAGCGCCACGCGCACAGCTACTTCCCGACCTACCTCTACCGCGACGACCAGCGCATCGAACTGCCCGGCAACGACGGCAAGGGCGTCGGCAAGACCTACGCACAGGACCTCATCCAACAGGAAGTCGAAACGTGGATCCGCGCCCAGAAGGACCAACCGTTCTTCCTCTTCTACGCGATCACCTTGCCCCACGCGCGCCACGAGATCGACGACGTCGGAATCTACAAGGACAAGCCGTGGACGCCCACCCAGAAGGCCTATGCGGCCCAAGTGACGCGCCTCGATGCCGACGTGGGCCGGGTGCTCAAGCTGCTCAAGGAACTCGGGCTCGACGAGAACACCCTCGTGATGACCGCGGGCGACAACGGTTCATCATTCGCGCCGGCATCCGAACTCGGCAAACTCTTCGACCAAGCGTCCAACGGACTGCGCGGCTACAAGCGCGGGCTCTACGAAGGTGCGCTGCGCCAAGCCGCCCTCGCCCGTTGGCCCGGTAAGGTGCCCGCGGGGCGGGTGAGCGACGAGCCTTGGGCTTTCTGGGATTACCTGCCGACGGCCCTGGAACTCTCCGGCACGAAGGCACCGGCCGGCCTGAAGACCGATGGACTTTCGCTCGCGGCGTTCCTGCAGGGCGGTCCCGCCCCGAAGCGCGATTACTTCTACTGGGAACTCCATGAAGCGCAGTCCCTGCAAGCCGCCCGCTGGGGCGATTGGAAAGCGGTGCGCAACGGCCCCGCTGCCAAAATGGAAATCTACGACCTGAAGTCCGATGCGAACGAAAAGAACGACCTCGCGGACAAGCGCCCGGACCTCGTGGCGAAAGCCCTCACGGTCTTCAAGGACGCCCATGTTGATCATCCGGAATGGCCGATGCGGACGCAGAAACAGATGCAGGACGCGAACAAGGCCCGCAAGACCGAGTCCAAGTAATCATGAAACTCCGCAAGCTCGGCTGTTCCGACCTCCACCTGACGCCCGTCGGCCTCGGCACCTGGGCCATGGGCGGTGGCGATTGGAAATTCGGCTGGGGGCCTCAGGATGACGCGCTATCCGTGCGCACCATCCACGAAGCGCTCGATCTCGGCATCAATTGGCTCGATACAGCCCCCGTCTACGGTCTGGGGCACTGCGAAGACGTCGTCGGCCGCGCGCTCAAAGAACTCAAGGGTCGTCGGCCGATCCTTTCGACGAAGTGCGAACGTTGCTGGGAAGCCGACGGCACCATCGTGCCGCGCCTCAAGCGCGCCAGCATCCACCGTGAGATCGATGACAGCCTCCGCCGCCTCGGCGTCGACGTCATCGACATGTACCAGATCCACTGGCCCCAGCCCGACGAGGATATCGAAGAAGGCTGGTCGGCCATCGCGGAGCTCGTGCAGGCGGGCAAGGTCCGCTGGGCGGGCGTGAGCAACTTCAGCGTCGCGCAACTCAAGCGCCTCCAGCCGATCCATCCGGTCGCCTTCCTGCAGCCGCCGTACAGCATGATCAACCGCAGCATCGAAGCGGAGATCATCCCCTACTGCGAGGCGAACGACATCGGCCTCATCCCCTACAGCCCAATGCAGAAGGGCCTGCTCAGCGGCAAGGTCACCCGCGCTTGGGTCGACGCCCTGCCCGCCACCGACCACCGCCGTGGCGACCCGCAGTTCAACGAACCCCTGCTGTCCAAGAATATCGCGCTGAATGATGTGCTGCGCCAGGTCGCGACGCGCCTTGGCACGACGCCCGCCGAACTCGCGATCGCCTGGGTCCTGCGCCAGCCGCGCGTCACCGCCGCCATCGTCGGCGCCCGTAAGCCCGGCCAGATCACCGAGACCATCGGCGGCGGCCGCCTAAAAATCCCCGCCGACGCCCTGGCTGAGATAGGGAAGCATCTCGGTTGATGGGGGTTGGGGGTTGGGGGTTGGGGGTTGGGGGAAGTGCTGCGGCATACAGCCGCGAGCCAGCGGACGGCACCGACGTGCACGTGTCTTTCCTGCCATTCCCTCGCCCCTCAACCCACAACCCTCAACCCCACTCTCGGGCTTAATCTCCCCTTAACCCAGCTTCCCCTATAATTATCCCATGAGTCCCGCCGTCCGCCTCTTGGCCCTGCTCGCTGCAGCCTACGCCGCACCGTCGCTCGACGCGCACATCCCGCCGATTGACGCTAAGTATCGTGAAGCCGCGACCGCGCCCCTCGTGGCTCCGTCGGCGAAGTACTACCTGAACTTCACGACCCTCGCCGCTGGCACGACCAACGGTACCCCGCCGGGCCTGGCGGTGCCTTTCCAAGCCTTCGCTCCGAAGGTCGGTGTGCGCTGGGACGAGAAGTACCTGTACGTCGAAGCCAAGGGCCTGCCTGACCACCCGCTCATGGCCGGCATCAAATCGTGGCAGCAACAGGTCCCGATCCCGCAGACCTACGCGGGCGACAAAGCGTGGCGAATTCCGCTCCATCCCGTGCCCGCCAAGGAACCGATGTCCGCGAAGACCCATTTCATGCGCGGCGCCATCGCGCTCGCCGCGAACGGCATCCCGAT
>CALQIY020000065.1 GCA_943330755.2 Opitutus sp. GAS368 | reverse complement strand
TGAAGCTGGAGGAGCGGCGGATGAGTCCATGGACCTCGTAGCCCTTGTTGAGCAGGAACTCCGCGAGGTAGGAACCGTCTTGGCCGGTGATGCCGGTGATGAGTGCGCGTTTTTTCATATCGAGGTAAAAGGGGGCTTAGGCCTGCTTGCCTTGGGCGATGATGCGGGAACTGCTGTCGATCTTGGCGCCGAGGCCATCGATCAACCGGGCGCCATGCTTGTTGAGCACGGCCATTTCCGGGATGTTCCCGGCATGGCGGTCGCCGCCCTTGCAGAAGACGGCTTCGTGACCCGCGGCGCGGGCCTCGCTGATGAGCTGCTCCAAGGTCGCGCAGACCGAGCCGTCCTGATCGATGGCGAGCACGGCGCGGTCGACGATGCGGAGGGCGGCGGTGACCGCCAAGCGGGTATCCTGGTCGATGAAGGACTTGCCCTTCTTGAGGGCGCCCTGGACGTCGTTATTCACGATGACCCAAAGGGCGTCCCCTTGAGCGCGGGAGAGTTCCAGTAGCTCAAGGTGGCCACGATGCATGGGATCGAAGTAACCGCTGGTGATGGCGATGCGCATAGGGTGACGAAAGGTTTTAGCGGTGGGCGGAAAGCGGATGGGAAGATAACAGGAGGTCTAGCGGTTGGCACAATTTAAACCAAGATGGGGTAAGATTTAGCAGTTAGGAAGATGCGCCAAGGCGGGGCTTGGGACAAGAGGCAGGGAAATGTTGGGCGGTGGATTTTGTTTTTCTAACCGCCGACCGCTAACCGCCACTGCCTATTTTACCTACTCGGGTAGGCTACCGCACGTGGAGGCGTTGGTCGCCGCACGTGAGGGAGGATTCGACTGTCAGCCGAGTGATCGGCCAGAAAACTTAGGCGTCCCTCGGGGGAGGGAGCATCAAAGGGAAGAGCTCGAGGGCGCGGGCGTTCCAGCGACGAAGCCGGGTGAGCCGTTCGATGACCTCGGGGGAGGCCTGCGTGCCCTGGGCACCGGCAAGGATTCGGTCGAGGCTAGGACTCGATTGCTCGAGGGCAGGTAAGACCTGACTGCGGAGCAAGGTGACTAAAGACGCAGCCAAAGATGGGGTCGGTTGCCAGCGCTCCCGGCGAGATCCTGGTGCCTTAACCGAGAGGACCATGCCATGGTCCCTAAGGAACTTAAGTCCTTGACTGACAGAGCCTTTACTCATTCCAAGCCTGCCTTGAATCTGGTCGAAATCCACCGCGTCCGGGGAGGCGTAGAGGAGCGAATAGATCTCCGCCACCGAGCGAGGTACCCCTAAAATCCCCGCCATTCTCACGAAAAACACGGCTAATTCGGCCTCATGCGCACTCAAGGGGGCAAAGGAAGGCCGACTCTTTCGACGGGCGGTTAGCTTGGCGGCGGGGGGGGTCATCAGGCCGAATGAGGGACGGGGCTTATGTTTCAATAATTTTTGAACATACGCAAGGGCTATTTGGCTGAATGAGTTAAAGCACCTAAGGGCACTCCCCTCCCCGTCCTTGCCTCCCTTGGGACCCAGACCTAATTGTGCCTACCTCCCATGCGTCGTCTTACCCTGGCCTTCTGTGGTTGTGGATCCCGTGCCCGGACCTACGCGGGGATTGCCTCCGAGATGCCCGACCGCTTCGCCCTCGTCGCCGGGGCCGACCCGGTCGCCGGCCGGGTCGACTTTATCCGCGGGAAATCCGACCGCCCCACGGACTTCAAGGGTTACGATTCGGCCGAAGCCATGTTTGCGGACGGCAAGCCCGCGGATGTGGTCGTCATCGGCACGCAAGACGCCCAGCACCGCGCTCACGCCATCCGCGCCATGGAGCTCGGCTGCGACCTACTCCTGGAAAAGCCCGTCGCCCACCGGCTCGAAGATGTCCTCGCCGTCCAAGCCGCCGCCCGGCGCCTGGGTCGCCGCGTCGTCGTCTGCCACGTCCTTCGCTACACGCCCTTCTACGCCCAAGTCGAAAGCCTGCTCCGGAGCGGAGTCGTCGGAGAAATCGTGACGGCCAACTTCGTCGAAGGCGTCCAACCTTGGCATCAAGCGCACTCGTTCGTCCGCGGGCATTGGTCCGTCGAAAGCAAGGCGTCTCCCATGATCTTGGCGAAGAGCTGCCACGACATGGACCTCTTGGCCTGGCTCATCAACCGGCCGTGTTTGGCGGTTTCCTCGCATGGAGCGCTCACGCAATTCACCGCCGCCCATGCCCCCGCGGGCGCCCCGGCGCGCTGTACCGATGGCTGCCCCGCGGCCAGCCAGTGCCCTTACGACGCGCACCGCTACGCGCAGCCCGAAGGCCGCCGCTGGCTGGGCATGGTCTATGATCGCGCGAAGGAAGCCTCCGATGAGGAGATCTTCACCTGGCTCCGCACCAGCCCATGGGGACGTTGCGCCTTCCGTTGCGACAACGACGTCGTCGACCATCAAGTGCTCGCCCTTAAATTCACGGGCGAGGTGACCGCCACCTTCACGATGACGGCCTTCGACGAAGGGCGGCACCTCGAGATCTTCGGCACCAAAGGAGTCCTGCGCGGCGGGGCTTTCGTGAAGAAGCACCTCGGTTGCGACTTGGTCTTCACCCCGCATGGCTGGAACCAGACCGCGGAGAAGATCACCGTGGCGACCCCGACCGGCGGCTACGCTGGCCATGGCGGCGGCGATGCCGGCCTCATGGCCACGCTCCATGCGGAACTGACGGGAGCGGATGCCTCCGCGATGCGCACCTCCTTAGAGGTCTCGATTCAAAGCCACCTCATGGCCTTCGCGGCGGAAACCTCCCGCAAAGAAGGCCGTACCGTGGTCATTGAGACCTCGGCCGGCTAAAGACTTCCACCTTGGCGCCCCCTTGGGGATTCGAACCCCAGTTACCTCAGTGAAAACGAGGTGTCCTGGACCGGGCTAGACGAAGGGGGCTTCCGGTGGAGAGTCGGAACTTACGGACCGGCATCCCTTGGTCAAGTTTTTAGGCGAGGGACAAAAAAAGGGGTGCGTCGGACGACGCACCCCCAATTTCCATGGTTTTAGGCCGATTTCTTAGAAGCGCTTACGGTAGCCCGCGTTCACGCCAATCGAGTTACCATTGCCCTGCTCGTAGGACAAACCGATCGAGAAGGTGGAATTCTCGTCCGGGCCGAAGTTCAGGGACGGGCTGACATAGAACCCGGAACCTGCGCTCACGCGTAGGTTCGAGGTGTAGGTCGTGTTGATCCCAGTGGCATTCGTGGAGGTGAAGTCGCCAAGCTCGCCCGAGAACTGCTTCACGTAACCGAGGTCCATGGATAGGCGGTAGCGCCAATCGCCGCGGCCTTCTTCCCACATGTGGTGGAACCCGGCGCCAACGCGCGCCGACGATTGCGCGACCGAGCCGGAGGAGACGGACATCGCGTCGGCCTGACCCAATTCGGCGAGGCTCGACAACTTGGTCGACGCATACTGGACGCCGATGAAGGGCGTGATGAAGGTGTCGGACGACTTCAGGGCGATGACGGTACCGAGGCGACCCCACACGCCGTACGTCGTGGCGGTCGGCGAGGAGGTGTTGGTGTTGCCGGAGCCGATGACGGAGTCGCGCGTGATCTCCGACGACAGGCGGGCGACGGAAACACCCGCATCCAAGGAGAGCTGGCCGCGCATCGCCACCGTCCCGACGTACGCGTTCGCCGCGAAGCCGGTACCGGAAGCGCTGGTGGACGTATCACCGGAAAGCGAGAAGTGCTGGGCCGTGAGGGAGTAACCGGCCACGCCATCGACGCCGACCTGCGAGGTGTAGCCCGCGGTGACGCCATACGTCGTCGCCTTGTTCTCCAGCTCGCCGGAAGCACCCACCGTGGTCTTGCCGCCGATGGTGTCGACGTACCACTCGTTGGAGAGGATCGTCAGGCTGGCGCGGTCAAAGCGACGGAGCTCGAGACGACGCGCGGCATTGTTGATGTTCTGCTGGAAGAGCGTGCCCGCCGCCGTAACGGTGCCGGAGGCGCCATACGGGGTGAGGTTATCCAGGGCGACCTGCAGGCCGGCGTCACTGAGGATGGCCAAGCCGCCACCGACGGAGTTGTACGATGCAGCCGGCGTGGAACGGTAAACGTCGTCCGCGGTGCCCAGCAGGGTGTCGACACCGTTGTTCACCAGGACCGAGTCCACCTGCGTGATGGATTTAATCGAAGCCAGCAACGAAGCCGGGGCCTTGAAGGCGTCGTAGTCAGACGGAGCGCGGACCACATAGGCGGCGAGTTCGCCGGCCTGCCCACTGGCATCCGTCGGATAAGAGAGGACGTAGCGGAAGGGGCTGATGCCCTGCGAGGTGATTTGGGAGGCCGGGATCACCGAGGTGAAGCTGGAGGCATTGGCGCCAACCGTATCCTTGAAGAGGACGAAGCGCTGGCCGAAGGCCGGGCTGGCGGCGCCGAACTGCTTCAACGTGATCGTGCCCGTGCCGCCATTGTTGAGGTCGGCCGTGCCGGTGAAGCGGACTTGGTCGTTATAGGTGCCGTTGGCCAAGGTGGCCGAGAGCTCCATGATGAAGGCACCGGTATTGGTCACGTTGCCGTTCACCGTGACGATGCCTGGGGAGTAACCCGGGGCGACGGTGCCGTTGTTGACGAAGTTGGCGTTGGCCGCCGTGGAGCCGATGACCGCCTGACCAGACAAGGTGCTGCCCGCGCTGACGGTGACGCCGCCGCTGACCGCGATGGCGTTGGCACCCGTCGTGCCGAGGACGACATTGGCGCCGGACTGCAGGCTCAAACCGCCGGCGAAGGAACCATTGATGGTGAGGATGCCCGTCGGGCCGGACGTGGCCCCGAGGACGTTCAACATGCCCGCGGTGCTGGTCGTGGTGAAGCCGGACGTGCCCAAGGTCGGGGCGGAGGCGTCCTGACGGATGGACAGGCTGCCACCATTGAGCGAAATGCTGCGACCAGCGAGGATTTGGTTGGCGACTGGCGTGATCGTGAGCGTACCGGCCTCGATCTCGTAGGCGGAGAAGATCGCGTCGGCGACGACGCCGAGGTTGGCGTTCAGCTCACCGGCACCCGTCTTCACGAACTTGACGGCGCCCGCCACACCCGTGATCGAGGTGCTGAAGGTCGTCGGTGAACCCACGGCCACGTTGACGGCCAAAGAGCCGGCGTTGAGCGTGAGCGGCGTCGCGCTGTTGAAGCGCGAATCGATCTCGAGGTTGCCCGCGGTCGAGCCGGAGCCGACGGCCAAGGAGATGTTAGCGCCCAGCTGCGTGGAGAGAGCGGCGTTCGTGAAACCGGCGCGGCCCGGGCCGACGATGGTCAACTGCGAAGCGACGCCGACGACCGTGCCGACGAAGCTCGTGTTGATGGCCTGGTTGATGGTGACGGCGCCACCGGTGTTGAAGTTCAATTCCGCACCGGCCGAACCATTGACGCCAGCGATGGAGCTCTGGCCGCTCTGGTGGAGGGTGATCTCATCACCCAAGGTGACGGCGGCCAAGGAGGCGCCCGCCGTGAGGTAAACGTTCGAGTTGTTGTTCGTCGTGTTCGTGATCTGCAACGTGCCCTGCGAAGTCGGGCTGAGCCCCACGATCTGGGCTCCGAGGTTACGCTCGCGGAAGCCGTCCAAACGAACCTCCAGCGTCGAACCAGTGGCGATCGAAGCGTTGATCAAGTTGATCGCCGCGTTGCCGACGCCATTGGCGCGCGTGTCCAGCACGGTGAGCTTGCCGCCCAGGACTTCATAAGCCGAAGCCGTGGCGCCACCGTTGGAGAGGGTGATCTGACCGGCCCCGGTCTTCAGGATGGTGCCCGCACCCGTCACCGGCCCCGTGAAGGTTTCCGCGACGGCGAGGTCGTCGTTATTGAACCCGATCTTGGCGCCGGCGGCGACATTGAGGGTCGCGCCACCGAAGCCAGCGATGGTGCCGATCAGGCTACCCGACTGGACATCGATGGAGTTGATGACGTTGGCGGAGGTGGAAGGACGGAGCAGGTTGAGCGCACCGAGCGCCGCCGTGCTGCCGGAGGGACGGATTTCGTTGAAGACGATGTCCGGCGCACCGGTGATGCGACCGCTGTAGGTCGTGGTCGCACCCGCGGAGGCCTTCAGGGTCAGGGTCGAACCCGTCCCGATGAGCGTCGAAGCCGCATCGCCCGTGACGTTGGCGAGATCCTGGTCGAAGCCCGAAACATCCAGCGTCGCACCCGCGCCGAGGAGGATGGAGGAGGCGTTATGGAAGGCGGACTCGGTGTTCACCACCAAGGTGCCACCGAGGACCTCGACGGCACCGGTCAGCGAGAGGGGGACATCCAAGGTGAGCGTGCCATTGCCGGCTTTCTCAAACTTGCCGGCGCCACGGACGTCGCCGAGTTGGAAGGCCAACGGGCCGTTCAGGGCGGTGGCGGTCGGCGCACTCAAGGTCACCGTCGAGGCGACGTCGTCGATGGCGACGATGGAGCCAAGGAGACCCGCATAACCGGTGATGCTATTGTCGAAGGCGCGCATGCCGACCTGGAGGCCGGCGGTGGAGGTCACGCCAATGGTGGTGCCGGCGGCCGCCTGCGTGCCGGCCTGGAAGAGCCAATCGCCGAAGGTTTCTTCGACCTTGATGGTGCCGGTGGTGAGCGCGGTGGTGACCGTATCGAGGGTGATCGAGTTATCGGTCAACGAGACGATCTTCGTGCCGGGCTGGATGCCCGTGCCGCTCACGGTCTGGCCAACCGCAAAGCCAACGGTGCTGCTGACGTTGATCAGGGCGCTGAGGGCAAGCTGCGAGGCGGTCGCGCTCGCGACGGTGTCGCGGAACGTCGTACCCGCGGCGAGCTGAACTACGCCGAACGTTTCCGGCGGGCCAAACACGCCCGGGAGATTGGAGCCGTACACCTTGCCGGCTTGGATATCGAGGAGGCCACCGCCGAGGACGGGGTCGGCCATGTTGACGCCACCGATGACCGTCAAGGTGCCCGCGCCGATCTTCGTCACGATGCCGGAGCCGGACAGGCTGCCGGTCCAAGAGAGATCGGTGGGGGTGTTGATGATGAACGAACCACCGCGATCGACGTTCAAGACGCCACCCGTGATGGCCGACAAAGTGCCGGGGTTGAATTCAAGGCTACCCGCGCGGACGTTGATGGCGCCGCTGACCCAACCGGTGGCGGTGTTGATGACGAGGGTGCCGGCACCGACCTTGGTCAACGAACCCGAGCCGCTCAGCTGACGGGTAAAGGTCGCCGAACCGCTCGAAACGTTCACGGACAGGTTACCCGCGACACCGACGTTGATGCCGGAGGTGTTCGTCAGCGTGTTGTGATCGATCTGCAGGGTGCCGCCATTGACGTTGGTCGCACCCGTGTAGGTGCTGGGCGTCAGGAGGACCAAGGTCTGGTTGCCGACCTTGGTCAGGCCGCCGTTACCGGTGATGACGCCGCGGAATCCGAGGACTTGGGCATCCGTGGTCGCGGGAGACAAGGCGTAAGCACCAGCGGGGGCGCCGGTGAGTGCGTTGCTCAAGGTGACCGCGGCGGTACCGGTGATCATGCCGGTGGCCGCAACCGAGGTCGCCGCGCTCAAGGTGATCGAACCGACGCCGACCGCCGTGATGGTCGTCCCGGCAGGAATACCCGTGCCGGAGACCGGCATGCCGACGAGGAAGCCCGTGGTGCTGGCCAGCGGGATGACCGAGCCGGTCGCCGTCTGCGCGGCCTTGGCGGAAGGCGCGGCCAAGACCGCGGAAATCGTGGTGGCGGAAGCGATCCCGGTACCGGTGACGGCCTGGCCGACCGTGAGACCGAAGGTATTCTTGACGATCAGGGTGCTGCCCGAACCGGTGACCGGCGTGAAGCTCGTGGGCTCACCCAACGCGGTGCGGAGGAAGCCAATCGTATTGGCCTGGGACATGCCCGCGACCGCGGCCGCCCCGAGGTCCGTCTGGAGGAAGTAGGCCGGGTTCGCGTCCGGCGAGACGCCCGGGAAGCTGGCCAAGGCGCTGTTCAGCTGGGCCACTTGACCCGCCGTCTTGCCGACCGTCAAGGTCGCGCCGTTCTGCAAGGAGACGACCGATCCAGCCTGACCGAAGAGCGCACCGACGGTCTGATTGGCGGACGCGGTGAAGGTCGTCCCGCTCAAGAGGACGAGGCCGGAGCTGTTGATGATGCCATCCGCGGCGGTGGAAGCCAGCGAGCCGGTCTTGATGACGGTGGCGCCGTAGTAGCTGCTGAGGCCCGACAGCGTCATGCTGCTGTTGCCGCCCTTGATGAGATTGCCCACGCCGGTGATCTTGCCCGCGTAAGCCGTGTTGGCCGACTGGTTGATGGTGATGGTGCCGCGACCGAGTTCGATGCGCGTATTGGCGTCACCCGAGAGGTTGTTGACGGTTTGGGTCGTGTCGTTGAAGCGGATCGTGGTCTCGCGGCCGCTGGTGCCGGAGTTGAGCACGATGTTCGAGGCGCGGATGAAGGTGTCGTCCTTGCCGTACGAGAAGGCCAGCGTGATGCCGTCCTTGACGATGACCTGACCGTAGAAGTCCTGCTGCTGGTTGTAGATGTCGATGACGCCCAGCTGGCCGTTGCCGACGTTCGGCGGGATGCTGTTGGCGTTGGCGCCGGACGAAACCGTGCTGACGATGAGGTCCTGCGGGGTGACGGTGAGGGTCGAGCCCAGGGCGCCGTTGATCTGCGCGCGGAGCGTGCCGGCGTTGTTCTGGACGATGCTGAGCGTGCCGCCCGCACCGATGACGACGCGGCCGTAGCCAAGGCTCTGCACGTTCGCGATGATCTTGCCGCCGTTGATGGCGATCTCGCCCACCGAAGAGCTTTGGCCCATCAAAGCCAAGGTGCCGGCGCCATCCTTGACCAGTCGACCGAGGCCACCGTTGATGCTGCCGGTGAAGTAACCGTCGCGGTTGGCATCCTGCAGGATGGTCAACGAGGTGCCCGAGGCGATATCGACGACCGTGCCCGCACCCGTGCCGGCGACCCACATGTTCGTCGCGTTCTCACCCCAGAGCGCCTGGAAGTTCCGGATCGTCTGGTTGGAGGTGATGCTCAGCTGCGGGGCGCTGCGGCCCGGCAAGTAGCCGGGGCGCCACTCGATCGTGCCGGCCGAATCGTTGGCGGCATCGGCACGGGCCAGGCCCGTCTGGTTGCCGTCGGAACCGATGAGGTTGACCGAGTTGGCGAGGCGGAGCGCCGTACCGTTCGGGTCGGAGAGGACCAAATCGCCGCCACCGACGAAGATATCGCCCGTGACTCGGCTGGTGTTGAGGATGGTGAAAGAGCCCGAACCCGTCTTGTAAACGCGGCCCGCACCATCGATGCGGCCGACGGAACCGACGACGCCATCGTCGATATGGATGTTGGCGATGTAATCGGCGTCCTTGCCGACGTCCAAGACCGTGTTCACGTCCGTGCCATCCAGACCCGCGAGGAAGTTGGCCTGCGTGCCGGAATAAAGGTTATGGACGTAATTCAGGCGGAAGAGCAGCGGGCTGGAAGGATTGGAGAGCTGATTGTCACCCAACGCCGGACCGGCGCTGACGACATTGTAAGCCGTACCTTGGAAGCTCAGCGCGGCCGAGCCTTGGAGGATGACGGCGCCGGCGCCTTCCATGCGGGAATTGAAGCCGGCGGGATTGGCGACACCGTAGCTGGCCCACTGGTTGAGGTAACCAGATACCTGCAAAGTGCCCTGATTGACGACGACCAGGCCGGAGAAGGCTCCCTGCGCACGCAGGTCGTTCGGCAGCACCGGGGCGGCGGGCGGAGCATACTTGAAGGTGTTGTTCGCGAGGTAATTGAAGTCGCGGAAGGCGTCATACTGCAAGGTGGCGCCACCGGTCTTCAGAAGGACCGGCAGGGTGGCGAAGTTGCCGACGTCGATGAGGGCGGCGTTGTTGGCGCCGAGGAACTTGGTCGTCGTCGTCGCGTCCACGAGCTGGTTGACCGTCAGGGTCGTCAGCGCCCCGACATTAAGGGAATTCACGGTCTTCAGCCCCTGCTGAATCGCCGTCGGCTGCGCGAGCAGACCAGGCGCACCGAGGTTCGTCGCGGTGAGGGCCGTGCCCGTGAGGACGGTGGGTGCTCCGGTGGAATAGTTGACGGTGACGTCCGCTTGGGCGGAAGGCAGGCCGGCGACGAGAGCCGCCGAGGCGAGTACGAGGAACTTACGGGAGAGTTTCATGGCGAGGCGCGATGCGAGTGGATCAGGAGAGGAATTAGAAGCGGCGGCGGTAGCCGAGTTCGAAGCCGGTGGTCTGCGTGGCGCCCGCCTTTTCAAGCGAGAGCGTCAGGTAGTACGCGGAATCCGGGTTCGGTCCGTAGGTGAACGACGGGGCGATGCGGAAACCGCTGCCGGCGGAGACGTTGGCCTCCGAGGTGAAGTCGATGTTGCCGATCCGGGCCGTGATGTCCGTGGACTTGCCGCCGCCGATTTCGGCGAAGGCTTCGAAGTCGATGGAGAACTTTAGGGTCTCGCCATCACCCACGGTCAACCAAGTCATGCCGGAGCCCACGGTGGCGCGGGCGGAGGTGTAGGAGTAGGAGCTGACCTTGAGCGCGGAAGCGTCGCCGGCTTCATCGAAGCCGCTGCCGCTCACCTTGGCGAAGTCGACGCCGACATAGGGCGAGAAGCTGACGCCCGCCTTGGTGGCGTAGCCTGCGCCCAAACGGGCGAAGGCACCGTAGCCGGTGGCCTTCGGGCTGGAGGTCTCGGTCCCGAGGAAGGTCGTACGGGAAGACTTGTTGGTCGAGGTGCCGACGGAAACACCGGCATCGAAGAACAGCGAGTCCTTGCGTTCGCCGAGCATCGACGAGAAGAAGCCCGTCAGGCGGTAAGCGTTGCCGCTGACCGAGCCAGCGGAAGCGCCGCCGGCCGAGAGGTCGGCCTTGCTCTTGGTGTAACCGGCGGAGAAACCTGCGACGGACCAAGGATTGAGGTCCTTGAGCAAGCCGCCCATGGCGCCGGTGACGGTGGAGTCGAACGGCGTGGCGTCCGAACCGGAACCGCCCTTGAAGCTGGAGGAGGTCGCGAGCGCGAAGCCTTCGTTGTAATAGACGCTGTAACCGGCGCGGTCGTAACGACGCATCTCGAGGCGACGCAGGAGAGCGCCCGACTCGGCGCGCTGGCCCAGGGCCATGGAGGCCGGGATCGCGGCCAAGGCGGCGGGCTGCAAGCTGAGCAACGCCGGTGTCAGCTGTGCATCGCTCATGGTCATCAAGCGAGCTGCCAGCGGATCAAGGGTCGCCACGGAGCCGGCGTTGTTGACGACGCCAGGGACATAGACGGTGCCCGCGGCGACCTTCGTCGCGGCTTGGACGTAAGCAATGATGCCGACATCGACTCCCGCCACGGCGTAACCGCTCTCGGCGCGCACCGCGTAGACCGCGTACTCGTTCGGCTTGTGGGCCAAACCATCGGCGTTGTGGATCAGGCCATCGTAACCGGAAAGCACCGCCGTCGGCTCGACCGCCGCCGGAGCGACCACGAGGTAACGGCCGGTGGAGTCATCGGTGGTGATGCTGGACGGCGTCGCCCCGGTGAAGTAAGTGGCGACGAGATTGGCGCCCACCGAAGGCGTCGCGGTGCCCTTGAAGAGCACGAAGCGCTGACCGAAGGCCGGAGCGACCACCGGGGTCGTGCCGTCATTCCAGCGCTGGATGAGGACGGTGCCAGCCGCGAGGTTGGCCGTACCCGTGAAGTTGACGGAGTCATTGTAGAGACCGCCGAGGGAATTGCCCGAGACTTCCATGTTCGCCGCGCCCGCGAGCGTGAAGTTGCCCGTG
>CALQIY020000064.1 GCA_943330755.2 Opitutus sp. GAS368 | reverse complement strand
CGTGACGTGCGACCCGGAGATATAGGGACCGCTGTCGACGCCGCTGAAGTGAAGGTCCTCCATCCAGCCATGGTGCACGTCGTGGAACTCCAGCGGGTTCCAGCCGTCTTCTTTGAAGTGCCCTCGGTAAGCGGAGGTCACCAAGAGGAAGCCGACGCCGCGCAGGCCATAATCGTCGCGCGCGCCCGCGTCGGCGATGGTCGGGGACAGCTCCGCCGGCAGGTCCAAGAGGAGCGGGGCCTTCAAGGTCACCGTCGTACCCTCCACGGCGGCGATGCGGGCGGCCATTTCGATGCGCGCCGGCGGCTTCAACTTGGACGCCTTGCCGGGATCGCCCGCGTAAGCGAGCCGCACCAACTTGTCATCCCCCTTGCCCTGTAAGGTCAGCACGACCTCTTGGTCGGCCTTGAAGGTGCTGGCATCAACCAACGTCAGCTTGGTGTCGCCGCGCTTGGCTGACGCCGCCAAGGCCTGGGCGGTGCCGTTACGGCTGGAACCACGGAAGGACAGCAGGCCGCCCGACCAGGACCATTGCGTCGTCGCGGTGCCGCCCGTGTTCTTGGTCGGGCTGGGTTCGAGGTCCTCCAAGGACTTCGTGAAACGCAGGCGCGTCTTGGTCGCCCCCGTGCCGAGGATGATGGTGCCGGGCTTCCGCACGAAGAGCCGGCGGGAAAGGGTGAATTCGCCGGCGGGAATGGCGATGACGCCGCCCTTTTCGAGGGCCTTTTCGAAGGCGCCGGTATCGTCCTGCTTGTCGTTGGGCTTGGCCCCGAAATCCGTGACCGAACACGTCGGGGTGGGCGACTTCGGCAAGTCCGCGCCGAAGTCATAGCCCGCCTCCGCATAGGCCGCCGTTTCCGGTGGCAGCGTGGCAGCCAACAGGAAAGCGGCGAGGGTCAGCATGAATTAGACGGCGGCCTCGAAGGCGCAGGCGGCGGCACCGACCACGCCGACATTCCCGCCCAGCGCGGCCGGGACGATGGAGCAGACCGCGGCGAGGCGCGGGAACGCGTAGCCATTGGCTTTGGCGCGCATCGGGACGAAGAGCGCGTCGCCCGCGGCCGTGACGCCACCCCCGACCACGATGACGTCGGGGTTGAAGGTGTTGATGACCGCGCCGAGGCCACGGCCGAGGTAATCGATGGACTGATCCCAGATTTCCACGGCCAGCGGGTCTTTCTGCGTCAAGGCCTGGAAGAGGTGGTGCGTCGTGACTTGCTCGATGCTCCCGGCGAAACCCGTGATGCTCGAGGCGCGGCCAGCGGCCAGCGCTTCACGCGTCCGGCGAGCGATCGCCGTACCGGAGGCATAAGCTTCCCAACAACCATGGTTGCCGCAACCGCAGCGCGGGCCATCCATGGTCAGGGGAATGTGACCCAGTTCGGCGGCGTTGCCGTTGGCCCCGCGCATGAGGCGACCGTCGATGACGGCGCCGCCGCCGATGCCGGTGGAGATGGTGATGTAGACGACGTTCTTCTTGCCCTTGCCGGCCCCGAAGAGGTACTCCCCCAAGGCGGCGGCGTTGCAGTCGTTGTCGATGCGGGCCGGGAGGCCGCCGAACGACTTGCTCAGTTCGCCTTCAATGGGATAGCCGGTCCAACCGGGCAGGTTGGGCGAGCCATCCACGCAGCCACGGACGGTGTCCAACGGGCCCGGCGAAGCGATGCCGATGGCGCAGAGGTCGGAAGGCCGCAGCTTGAGGTCGGCCAAGAGCTGGTGGGCGGCGGCGGCGACGCGCGCGACCGCTTGGGCGGCGCCTTTTTCGGCCAAGGTCTCGACGCGGCCGGAGCCGAGGACCGTACCATCTTCGGCGACCACGCCGAAGGCGAACTTCGTGCCACCAAGGTCGAAAGCCAGGACTTTACGCATGGCCCCTAATTAGGGGCTTAATCCCGCGCAGGTCGAGCAAAGTCATCCTGCAGGCGGACGACATCCGTCAGGTCCGGCGTGGACACTTCCAGCAAGACCGCATCCGTGACCGCCGCAAAGCGGTGAATGGTACGAACGGGGATATGCAAGGCCTGCCCGGCCTCCCAAACATGCTCATGTTCCGTCGACAGCTTCGCCGCCGTGGGCGCCTCGCCCGCAACCACAGGAAGGTAAGTCACCAACACCCGACCGGAGAGGAGGTAAAGCGTCTCGGTTTTGCGTTCGTGGTACTGCAAGCTCAGGCGCTTCCCGGCGGTGACTTCGAGGATCTTGCCCGCATAGGCGGATTGATCGGCGTACCAAATTTCGCGCCCCCAGGGCTTGGGGACGATTTTGGGCGACTGCAGGGGCGAAGGCATCCGGGAATGGTTGTATCTAGATTCTTGAAGTCAGCCAAGTAAATCCCCCAAGAAGTCCGGCTGATCCGTCGCCCCGCGGAGGGCCTCGACCAGATGCGGCGCGTCGACACTGACGCGATTCACATCCGCGGAGACCCGCTGCATCGCGAGGCTCCGGTCGGGCGCCGTGACGGCAAAGGCGGCGAAGGCCTCCGGGTCGAGGGCGCGCTCGGACAACCAATCATTCCGCTTTTCGGGCGGCAAGAGCACCGGCATCCGCGAGTGCACTTCGCCGGCCTCACGATTCGGCGCGACCGTGAGGAGGCATAACGACCGCCGCGGCGGTCCGTCGGGGACGACCTGCAGGGACCAGAGTCCGGCGAAAGCCAAGGGCCCACCGTCGGCGGCACGAAAGTAATAGGGGAGCTTCATCCGGCCCTCCGTCTTCCATTCATAATAGCCATCCACCGGCACCAAGCAGCGCCGCAAGCGGGCGGCATCCCGAAAGGTAGGCTTTTCAAAGATACCCTCGACGCGCGCATTCGCGTGGCCGGCTTCGCCTGCCTCAGGGGCGGCCCAGGCGGGCGTGAAGCCCCAGAAGAGGGGCTCCGTCAACAAGCGGCCTTGCTCCCGCCGTAGGCTCAGCAAAGGCGTCCCGGGCGAAATATTGTACCGCGCCGCGGCCGCGACCGCGGGGGCGCCCAGGCTGCGCACGATCTCCTCCCAGCGCGAGAACTGCGTCACACGGCCGCACATCGGCTTACCAGTGCGGCGGGCGTTCGTCGGCCGGCGGGCCTGAGTCCGCGTCGCTCACTTGGGCGGTGACCTTGGCTTCTGTCCGGGCGAGTCGAGCGGCCAAAGCCGAGACTTCCTTGGAGAGTTCCAGGAAGGCGCGATCCTGCTGTTCGATATGACGCTGCAGGAAGGCGAGCTTCTCCTCGAGGTCTTGTTGGCGGTCGGGCATGCCTACAGCGCTAACGAACTCTCCCCAACCTGCAAGCCCCTCATGCGCCGCAGGCGCGCTTGGCGGCGGCGAAGGCGGCCAAAGCCTGATCCAGTTCGGCCCGCGTGTGCGCGGCCGACATCTGCGTGCGGATGCGGGCCTTGCCGTGGGCCACTACGGGGAAGAAGAAACCGACTGCGTAGACGCCGTGCTCCAGGAGCGAGGCGGCGAACTTCTGCGCGAGGACGGCATCACCCAGCATGACAGGGACAATCGGGTGTTCCCCGGGCTGGAGCGTGAAGCCAAGGTCAGTGAGGCCTTTGCGCCAATAAGCGGCGTTGACCATGAGCTGATCGCGTAGTTCCGATGATTCGGTCAATAGCTTAAGAATCGCGAGCGTGGTCGCCGCGATCGTCGGGGCGAGGGAGTTGGAGAAAAGGTACGGGCGGCTCTGCTGCCGGAGGATGTCGATGACTTCCTTGCGGCCCGAGGTGTAGCCCCCGCTCGCACCGCCCAAGGCCTTGCCCAAGGTCCCGGTGATGATGTCCACGCGACCTTGGCAGCCGCGGTATTCATGCGTGCCGCGGCCGGTCTTGCCAAGAAAGCCCACGCCATGCGAGTCATCCATCATGACGACCGCCCCATGCTTGTCGGCGAGGTCGCAGATTTCCTTGAGCGGGGCGATGAAGCCGTCCATCGAGAAAACCCCGTCGGTCGCGATGAGCTTCACGCGCGCGCCCTTGGCCTCCACGAGCTTGGCCTCGAGGTCGGCCAGGTCGTTCGTGGTGTAGCGGAACTTCTGGGCCTTGCAGAGACGGATCCCGTCGATGATGGACGCGTGGTTGAGGGCGTCCGAGATGACCGCATCCTCCGGGCCCAGGATCGTCTCGAAGAGCCCGCCGTTGGCATCCCAGCAGGACGAATAGAGAATGGTGTCTTCCGTGCCGAGGAACGCGCTGATGGCTTCCTCGAGCTCGCGGTGCAGGGTCTGCGTGCCGCAGATGAAGCGGACGGAGGCCACCCCGTAACCCCAGCGCTCCAACGCGGCGGCGGCGGCGGCCTTCACCTTCGGATGGTCGGCGAGGCCGAGGTAGTTGTTCGCGCACAGGTTGAGGACTTCGCGGCCATCCTTGAGCCGGACGCGCGTGCCCTGGGCGGAGTCGATGAGCCGCTCCTGCTTGAACAGGCCGCTGGCGCGGACCTCGGTGAGTCGCTGGGCGAGGATGCCCTGAAGTGGACCGTACATGGACGTTAGATTTGCGTCCAATCGAGGACGACTTTGCCGGATTGTCCAGACAACATGGCCTCGAAGCCTTGCCGGAAATCGCGGGCCGGGAGGCGATGGGTAATCGCGGGCGTGACGTCCATGCCGGACTGCAGCAAGGCGATCATCTTGTACCACGTCTCGTACATTTCGCGGCCATAGATGCCCTTGATATGGAGGCCGCGGAAGATGACCTTGTTCCAATCGATGGCCGCCTTGCCCGGAATGATGCCGAGCAACGCGATGCGGCCACCGCACGCCATGTTGTCGAGAATCTGGTCGAGCGCACGGGCGTTGCCCGACATCTCAAAGGCCACGTCGAAGCCTTCCGTCATGCCCAGTTCGCGCTGCACGTCCTGGAGGTTTTCCTTGGAGACGTCGACCGCCCGGGTCGGCCCGAGCTTGCGGGCGAGTTCCAACCGCCAGGGGTTCACGTCGGTGATGATGATCTTGCGCGCGCCGGCGGCCTTCGCGATCGCGATGGACATGATGCCGATGGGGCCCGCGCCCGTGATGAGCACGTCTTCACCGACGAGGTCGAAGGACAGCGCCGTGTGCACGGCATTGCCCAAGGGGTCGAAGATGGCCGCGACGTCGTCGGGGATCTCGTCGGGGACGGGCACGACGTTTTCCATCGGCAAGGACAGCAGCTCGGCGAAAGCCCCGGGGCGGTGAATCCCCACGCCCAAGGTATTGGCGCAGAGGTGGCGGCGGCCGGCGCGACAATTGCGGCAATGGCCGCAAACGATGTGGCCTTCGCCCGAAACGCGCTGGCCCTTGCGCAGGTGCGTGACTTCGCGGCCGAAGTCCTCGACGACGCCGACATATTCATGCCCGACGGTCAGGCCCAGCGGGACGGTTTTCGCCGCCCATTCGTCCCACTTCCAGATATGCACGTCGGTCCCGCAAATCGCGGCCTTGCGGATGCGAATGAGGACGTCGCGGTCGCCGATGGTCGGCGCAGGGACGTCGGCCAACCACAGGCCTTCGCGGCCCTCTTTTTTTATTAAAGCTTTCATCAAAAATCGTGTTCGGTCGGTTGGTTTTGCATGAAGGTAAGGGGCGTGACAGGATGTGGAAAGGAAATGCCCGGCTTTGAGGTGATTTTTTGTTGAGCGGGCTCGCTCAAATCGACAGCGTTATGCTCATGTCCAATCCCCAGGACCCCACACCCCCTGAACTTCCGCCGCCGGCCGCCGCGGAACAGGTCGTTCCGGTCGTGGTCGAGGAAGAAGAGGGCTTGGGTCAGAAACGTTCCAAGCGGACTTTCTGGCAGAAGTTCGGCGGCGAAGGCTTGATCGCATCGGTCGCCATCCACGTGGTCCTGGTCCTCGTCGCGGCCTTCCTCATCATCTCCGTCACCAAGGAGTCGGCCAAGAAGGATCCGAACGCTTTCGCGACGGGCTCGGGCGGCGGCGCCGCCGGCGAACGGGCCAAGCAATTCAAGACGCGCCTGCAGCCGAAGAACCCCAAGACGACGGCGAAGACCCCGACGCGCATCACCTCGAAGAGCGCCACGGCGACCATCGCCCTGCCCGACGTGCCTACGGTCGCGGTCTCTTCCATGAACGCCGGCCTAATGGGCGGCGGCTCCTCCAAGGGCTTTGGTGGCGGCTCGGGCGGCGGCATCGGCTCCGGCATGGGGGTCGGCCGCGGCAATGGGAAGAACTTCGTCTCCGTCTTCGGCAGCAAGATGGCCATCAACGGCCTGCCCGGGACTTTCTATGACTTCAAGCAAACGAAGTCCGGCAAGCCGACGGCGATGATGGGCGGGGCTCCCGAAAAATTCGGCGACCCGTCGAATGCATCGGCGATCAGCCTCTACAGCAGGGAGGTGAACGAGTTCTTCGATAAGGGCTTCACGCCTTCCAGCCTCAACGATGTCTTCCGCGCCCCGGACACCCTCTTCGCCTCGCAAATCTTCATCCCGCCGTGCCCGGCGACCGAAGCCCCGAAAGCCTACGGCGTCAGCGAACTCTGCAAGCCCTCCCGCTGGATCGCGCACTACAAGGGCGCCGTCAAGCCACCGCAGAACGGGAAGTTCCGCTTCGTGGGTTCGGGGGATGACTTCCTCGTCATCCGCTGGGACCGTAAGGTCGTCCTCGATTCCGGCTACCAACACTTCGTGGCTGGGAACGGCAATGTCTACCCGGGCTTCGGACAGAAGCCGTTTGACGAAACCCACCCCTCTCGGCTCGGCAAGCCGCTGCGTTGCGGGCCCTGGATCACCGCGACCAAGGACAAGGAAACGCCCTTGGAAATCGTGATCGGTGAAACGCCCGGGGGTACTTTCTACGCCATCGTGCTCATCGAAGTCGCCGATGCCTCCGGCAAGCCCGATGGGCACCTCCGCCTTTTTCGCATGACGACGGATGAGCTCCCGGATGCCATCAAGAACGGGCACCCGAGCATCCCAGGCGTGGACATGACGGGGGGAGACTGGATCTTCAAGCCGGTGCGGGCCTCGATATCGCGCTAAATCCAATCAATTAAGTCGGGGGATACTTAAAGAGATAGATTAGAGTTGTTAACGAATCAATCGGGCTAGAATGGAAAGACCCCGGTATGTCCGACACCCCTCCACCGCTCCCGCCTGAAGAGACGACCCCGCCTCCGCTCGACGCCCTTCCGGTCGTGGTCGAGGAAGAAGAGGGCTTGGGTCAGAAGCGCTCCAAGCGGACGTTCTGGCAGAAGTTCGGCGGCGAAGGCTTGGTCGCTTCGGTCGCCATCCACGTGGTCTTGGTCCTCATCGCGGCCTTCCTCATCATCTCCGTCACCAAGGAGTCGGCCAAGAAGGACCCCAACGCTTTCGCGACGGGCTCGGGCGGCGGCGCCGCCGGCGAACGGGCCAAGCAGTTCAAGACGCGCCTGCAGCCGAAGAATCCCAAGACGACGGCGAAGACCCCGACGCGCATCACCTCGAAGAGCTCCACGGCGACCATCGCCCTGCCCGACCTCCCGTCGGTCGCCGTCTCCTCCCTGAACGCTGGCCTGATGGGCGGCGGCGCCTCCAAGGGTTTTGGCGGTGGCTCGGGCGGCGGTATCGGCTCCGGCATGGGCGTCGGCCGCGGTAACGGGAAGAACTTCGTCTCCTTGTTTGGCGCTAAAATCGGCGCCAACGGGTTGGTGGGCACGTTCTACGACCTCAAGCAAACCACCAGCAAGGCGCCGACCGAATGCGCCCCGCAGTCCGGGATTCCGGCCTACCGGGCGGCGGTCCGCGAGTTCTTCGACTCGGGCTGGAGCCCCGGTCGTTTGGCCAAATACTATCGCGCTCCGGAGCCCCTGATTGCCGGACAGCTCTTCATCCCCTCGCGCAGCGCCAACGCCGCGCCCGAGGCCTACGGAGTTGAAAAAGAGGTCAAGCCCTCCCGTTGGGTCGTCCATTATAAAGGGGTGGTCGAAGTGCCCCAGTCCCTGCCCTTCCGCTTCGTGGGATCGGGCGACGACTGGATGCTGGTTCGATGGGACCGCAAGATCGCCCTCGATGATGGCTACGAACGCTTCCTCGTCGGCGGGGATGGCAAATACAAGGACTTCAACAACCAAGTCTCGGGCCGCGATTTCGTGATCGACCGTTCCCCGGGCCATCTCGACCGCCTCAAGGCCGGTCCCTGGATCACCGCCACCAAGGGCACCAAGGTACCCATCGAAATCGCCATCGGCGAAACCCCGGGCGGGGTCTTTGACGTTTACCTGGCCATCGAGGTCGCCCGCTCGGGCTCGCGCGTCAACGGGACGTTCGAAGGCGAAGGCACGCTCAAGCTCTTCCGCGTCAATGCCGATCCGCTCCCGAAGGAAATCGAAAATCCCGGACGTAAGCTGACCATCGACATGCAGGCCGAGGGCTGGATCTTCAAGACCGTCACCGGCCCCAGCCTCAGTCGCTGATCAACGGCCGAAGTAGAAAGCCGCGGCGTTGCCACCAAAGAGGCCGACCCGCTGCTGGTCCGTCAGGCCCCGCGCGTAATCATCCACCAACCGATACGCCTGCTCGTAGCTGCCCGCAAAGAGGCAGACGGGCCAATCGGAGCCGTACATGAGGCGCGCCGGGCCGAAGGCCTCGAAAACGGTGTCGAGGTAGGGCCGGAACTGTTCCGGACGCCACGCTTGGTGGTCGGCCTCCGTGAGCATCCCCGACACTTTGCAATGGACGTTCGGCAACTGCGCCAGCCGGCGGAGCTGCGTGGCCCATGGCTCGCTGACGCCGGCCTTGATGAAGGGCTTGGCGATGTGATCGAGGACGAAGGGCTGCCCGGGGAAGTTCTCCGCGAGGCGAAGCGCGGCCGCGAGTTGCTTGGGATAGATGAGGATGTCGTAGGTCAGGCCATAAGCGGCGAGCTTGGAAATCCCCCGCTGGAAATCCCGCCCCAACATGAAGGCGTCGTCCGGCTCTTCCTGCACGACGTGACGGACGCCGACGAACTTGGGGTGCCGGGCCAGGCGCTCGAGGTCGGCCTCGACGCGGTCGGACCGCAGGTCGACCCAGCCGACGACGCCTTTCACGTTCGCGTGCTTGTCCGCCAGGCCGAGGAGCCAGTCCGATTCCTCCACGACTTGCCGGGCCTGCACCGCGATCGAACCGTCGAAGCCGAGCGGCTGCTGCAACGCGGCCAAGTCGTCAGGCAACCAACTACGGTGCAAGGGAGAGCCCGGCGGGATCCACGGATACTGCGCCGCGTCGTACGACCAGAAGTGCTGGTGGGCGTCGAGGCGCATGCGGTCAGACGACGTCGACGATGGCCTTGATCACGCCCGACTCCGGCTTCAGCCACGTCGGGAAGGTCGCGATGAGGTCGGCGAACTTCGCGTGATGCGTGATCCAGGGCTTGGTATCGATGACCCCGTCTTCGATCAGTTTAATGATGCGGGCGAAGTCCTTGGAGAGTGCGTTGCGGCTGGCCATGATGGTCAACTCGCGGCGGTGCAGGTGCGGGGCGTGGGGGAAGGTGAGGTCCTGCTGCGTGATGCCGACGTAGACGACGCGGGCCGCGAACGCCGCGTAGGCGAAGCAGCCGACCATCGACTTGTTGCTGCCAGTCGCGTCGATGACGACGTCCGCAAGCTGGCCGTTCGTGAGGGCCGCGAGCGCGGCGACCTCCGAGCCGTCGCCCTTGGCCAGGATGACGCCGTCGACCTTCATGACGTCGGTGCAGAACTTCAGCCGCTCGGCGTTCATGTCCATGACGACGCACCGGGCGCCGGAGACCTTGACGAACTCGATGGCTGACAGGCCGATGGGGCCCGAGCCGATGACGAGGACGGTCTCGCCGGGCTTGGGCGCGGCGCGGTCGACGGCGTGGCAACCGATCGCGAGGGTCTCGACGAGCGCGAGCTGGTCGTAGGAAAGCTTCGTCGAGACGTGGAGCTTGCGGGCGGGCAGCAGGAATTTCTCCGCCATGCCGCCATCGCACATCACGCCGAGGGTCTTGTGGTTCTCGCAGCAATTGGTGAAGCCGCGCCGGCAGCTGTAGCAGGTCTGGCAATTGATGTACGGCTCCACGGAGCAACGGTCGCCCGGCTGGACGTTCGTGACGCCGGGCCCGACGGCGAGGACCTCCACGCCGAGTTCATGGCCCGGGATGCGCGGGTAAGAATAGAACGGCATCTTCCCCAGGTAACCACCGTAGTCCGTGCCGCAGATGCCGATGCGATGGACGCGCACGACGGCCTCACCGGCCGCAGGGGCCGGCGGTTCCGGAACATCGATCCACGTGAACTGCTGCGGCTGGTCGAGGCGGAGGGCCTTCATCGGCTCAGTTGTTCTCCTTCAGGCCTTCGAGGTGACCGAGGTTCTTCACCGGAGCGAAGATCGCCTGGACCTCCGCGAGCAGCTGCTGGTCGATCGGCTCGGCGGCCCACTTGGCCCAGTTCCGGATATTCGTCGGGTTGGCGCTACCCGACACGGTCGTGGCGATGTCGGGGTGCTGGAGGGAGAACTGCAAGGCGAGCTTGGCGATGTCGACGCCCTTGGCGGCGCAATGCGCCGCCGCGGCGCGGGCGGCGGCCTTCACGTTTTCGGGCTCCTTGAGCCAAGCCGGCAGCGGGGCGTTGGTGAGCAGGCGCGCGCTGAACGGACCGGCGTTCATGACGCCGATGCCCTTGGCCTTGAGGTAAGGGACGGTCTCGTCGGCGAAGCGGGTGTTCTGGAGCGTGTACTGGTTGTAGCTCAGCACGCAGTCGACGTCGGTCTGCTCGCAGATGAACTTGAAGATCTTCTGCGGGTAGCCGCTGAAACCGATGGCCTTGACCTTGCCGGCCTGCTTGGCCTTGCGGAGCGCGGGGATGGTCTCGTCGACGATCTGCTGCATCGGGACGAATTCGATGTCGTGGCAAAGGATGATGTCGAGGTGGTCGGTGCCGAGGCGGTGCAGGGACACGTCGATGCTTTCGGCGACGCGCTTGGCGCTGAAGTCGAAGTGCGCCAGGTCGTAGCGGCCGAGCTTCGTGCAAAGCTTGTAGCTGTCGCGCGGGACGCCGCGGAGGGCGATGCCGAGGAGCACTTCCGACATGCCCCGCCCGTAGAACGGCGAGGTGTCGATGAAGTTGAGGCCACAGTCGAGGGCGACCTGGACGGACTTGAGCGCATCGTCGAGGGCGACGCTGCGGAATTCCTGGCCCAGCGAGGAGGCGCCGAAGCTGAGGATGGGGAGTTCGATCCCGGTCTTACCGAGGGGGCGAGTCTTCATGGTGCGAAAATTCAGGCGGTGCGGCAACCGACGGTCAGGAGCACGTTACCCCAGAGCGCTTGGTCGCCGGTTTGGATGGTCAGGATATGGTCGGGCGATTCGACGGCCTTATAGAAATCCCACTTCAGGATCGGCTGCAGCTCGAGCTTGAGCCCGGCGGCCTTCACTTCCTGGCGGAATTCAGCCCACACGGGCGGCTCACCCTTCTGGGCGTAGGAGTCATCCGCGGGGATGCCCATCGTATTCACGGCGTCGACGGGGACGGCGCTGAGCAACGCCCGGAGGACTTGGGCCACCGTCGGGATGCCCGGCGAGAGGTTGAGCGAGACGAGCTCGGCGTTCGGGCCCTTCTTGCCCCAGACCGGGTAGTTGCCGTCGGCGATCAGGATGACCGAGTGGTGACCGGCGCGGGCCAGGACTTCGGAGATCTTCGGATGGATGAGCTGGTGCTTGAGCATGGTCTTAGCGGGGTAAGTGGGTGCGGATGGCCTTGATGGTCTGGGCGGCGGCGGCTTCCGAATCGGGCAACGGGAGGATCTCGCCGGAAAGGTAACCCGCGAAGCCGATGGCGGTGAGCGCGGCGATGACGGAGGCCGTCTCGGTGTGGCCGAAGCCGATGGCCTGCCGGTTGCTGTCGGCGAAATGCACATGACCGACGTGCGGGCCACAGGCGCGGAGGGTCGCGGCGTTCGAGACTTCCTCGATGTTCATGTGGAACAGGTCGCACAGGAGCTTCACGTTGGGAATCCGGCGCGACTCCAGGAATTGCGCGGCGTCCAGCTGGCGGTTGAGCAAGTTGGTTTCGTACCG
>CALQIY020000063.1 GCA_943330755.2 Opitutus sp. GAS368 | reverse complement strand
TCGGCCGGCGTTGCTTACACCGCCCGCGGTACGGTCAACAGCACCCTGGATATGTCCGGCGTCTCGGTGCTCTCTTATAAGAGTTCCCTGATCGGCCGTCCGTCCTTCAACGCGAACGGTGCCTCCTTCGACGCTTCCGCGACGACCACGAACGTCGGCCTCACGCTCAACTTCGCCGCCATCAACGCGATCACCGCGGGTCGCCTCACCTTCGGTGGCCAGTCGGCCAATACCACCGGCCAGACGAACACCGTCAACTTCGGCACGGTCAATCTCTTCAATACGGATCGTCTCCAGTTCGGTCAGTACACCGCTGGCGCCACCGCCGCGATCCGCAGCGGCGTCGTCAACCCGGTCTTCGTGCTCCGCGCCCAGGACGGCGGCGAGCAGCGCGCCGCTTCGCTCTTCGTTAATTACCTTTCTTCGGGTGGCATTTCCAGTGGTTCGACGGTCAACCTCTCGGGCGCCCAGCTCGACGTCCGCGCCTCGATGGTCCAAATCGGTGGTGATTTCACGGGCGGCACGACCAGCACGACGAGCACCGGCGCGTTCACCTTCAACCGCGGCCTCTTCGACGCTTCCGTTGTCCGCCTCGCCACCTCCGAATCCACGGGCACGCTCACCACGACTTCGAACGTCGCCACGTTCACGCAGGATGGCGGCACGGCCCGCATCGGCTCCCTCGTGCTCGGTCGCACCTTCTCGGCGGGGATTGGTTCGAACCGCAGCGCGACCTACACCCTCAACAATGGCACGCTCTTCGTCGGTGGTGTCACCGGTACCCCCAACCTGACGAACGCCAACTCCGTCCGTAATTTCAACCTCGCCGGCGGCATCCTCCGCAACTTCGACGCCGCGACGGACCTCACGCTCACCAGCGTGGATGCCACGGCCACGGGTCGCCTCAACATCAACTTGACCAACGCCCCGACGATCCAGGTCGATGCGGGCCGCACGATCACCGTCGAAGCCTCCGCCCTGCTCAAGGGCACGGGTTCGCTGACCAAGGCGGGCGCAGGCTCCCTCGTCCTCCGCGGTTACCAGTCCCACCTCGGTGGTACCGTGCTCAACGAAGGCACGTTGCTCCTCGACTTCCGCAGCTCCACGAATGCCTCGAACATCTTGGCGGGCACGACCTCCAGCGTGGTCGCCGCCGGCGGTTCCGTCGGTGGTTCCGCCATCGCGGTCGCCTCGACCACGGGCTTGGCCACCGGTCAGATCGTCGGTGGTACGGGCGTCGTCCCCGGCTCCATCATCACCGGCATCACGACCACCGTCCCGACCTTTGTTCCTTCGGCGGACCAGCTCGGCGTCGGCACCTTCTTGGCCTACACCGGCTCCACGGACGCGTATTTCGTCGGCATGCCCGTCAGCGGTACCGGCATCACGGCAGGCTCGGTCATTGCCGCGATCACCCCAGGCGTCGGCATCACCCTGAGCAAGGAAACCACCACGCCGGTCCTGACGACCGCGACCGTGACGGGTTCCGCCAGCGTGACCGTGAGCAAGAACCTCGTCGGCATCCCGGCCGGCAACCTGACCACCTTCGGTGTTCCCGTCGCGACCACGGCGGCCGGCAGCGCCATCGGCGAGACCCGCGTCGCGGTCACCAATTTGGGCACCTTGGCCGTCGGCCAATATGTCAGCGGCAACGGCATCGCCAATGGCGCGACGGTGACGGCATTGACTTCCGTCGCTCCGACCTTCTCGCCGACCGCCGATCAGACCGCGGTGGGCACCACTTTGGACTACACGGGCAGCACCGCCGCCTTCTTCGTCGGCATGCCGGTCACGGGTACGGGCATCGACGCGGGCACCGTCATCTCCGCGATCACCAGCGGCGTCAGCATCACGCTGAGCAAGCCGACCCTGACCCCGGTCTTGGCGGCCACCACCCTCACCGGCACCCCGAGCGTCACCCTCAGCAGCGCCCTGACCGCCGTCCCGACCGCCCTCACCACTTACCGCATGGGCACGCTCTCGCTCGGTGGCGGCACCTTGGCGATGAACGCGCGCGATGGTATCGCGCAGGATCAGTCCTTCGCCGCGACCACCGTCACCCCGGGTGCTTCGACCGTCCGGGCCGACGTCGGTGCCGTGGTTAACTTCGTCGAAAGCTCGGCCTTGATCTCTTTGGGTGCCCTCACCCGCCAGACGGGCGGTACGGTCGACTTCATCCTGCCGGCCGGCACGGTTTCCGCCGATAACGGCATCACCACCACGAGCGCGAACAATGCGGCCGGTATCCTCGGCGCTTGGGCGACCGTGGGCGGCAGCTCCTTCGCCTCCGTGAACGCGGGTGGCCAGATCGTTGGCCTCGCCAACGCCGCTTACAACACGAACACCTGGGCGACCAACAAGCTCGTCGATGTGACCACGTCGGGTGCCGTCGCCGATGCCGCCGTCGCGCATGCCTTGCGCTTCGCCGCCGCCGGTGCCACCACCTTGACCCTCGGCGGTACGGCCACCTTGGAAGGGGCCGGTATCCTCGTGACCACCGGCGTGGGCGCGAACGACACCACCATCACGGGTGGTACTTTGGCTGCGAACGGCGAAATCATCGTCCAGCAATACAACAGCGCGGGCAAGCTGGTCTTGGCTTCCGTCCTGACCAATGGCACCGCCCCGCTCGTGCTCACGAAGACCGGCTCGGGGGAACTCGTCCTCTCCGGCGCGAACACCTTCACGGGTGCGACCAACCTCAACGCCGGCACCTTGACCCTCGGCGCGTCCGGCGTCCTCGCGGATGCGGCGGCCCTCGCGATCAACGGCGGCACGCTCAACGTCGCCAACAACGAAACGGTCGGTGACGTGACGATGCGCACCGGCACCATCAGCGGTGCCGCCACCCTGACCGCCGCTTCCTTCGCCCTGCAGTCCGGCACGGTTTCCGCCATCCTCGGTGGCTCCGGCAACTTGACCAAGCTCGGCAACGGCACCCTGACGCTTTCCGCCGCCAACACCTTCACGGGTAAGGCGATCCTCAACCAAGGCCGCGTGGTGATCTCCGCGGCGAACAACCTCGGTGACGTTTCCGGTGGCTTCGTGGCCGACGCCCTCACCTTGGGTGGCGCGACCCTGGCGACCTCCGGTTCGCTTGACCTCGGCGTCAACCGCGGCGTCACCCTCGCGGGCGACTCCGCCCTCGATGTCGCTTCGGGCAATTTGACCATCTCCGGCATCATCGCCGGTGCGGCCAACCTCGAGAAGACCGGCGCGGGTGCGTTGACCCTTTCCGGTGCGAATACCTTCACCGGCGTGCTCACGCAGCGCGGCGGCCAACTGAACCTCGCCAGCGCCGGTGCGCTCGGTGCCGGTAGCTTCTTCTTCGCGGGCAGCGCGCTCGACAACACGAGCGGCGCCTCCCTGACCACGACCGGCGGCGACTTCTACGCCCTCGGCAACCTCAACTTCGTCGGTACGAATGACCTCACCCTCGGCGGCCGCTTCTTCCTGCCGAACGACGTGACCGTCACCATCGGCTCGGGCGACACGCTCACCCTCGCCGGTCAAGTCCTCGGCGGCGGCATCCTCGCCAAGCAAGGCGCCGGCACCCTCGTCATTTCCGGTCAGAACGGCGCGACCGGTGGCACCAACGTCGAAGCGGGCACGTTGCGCACCATCGGCGCGAACCGTCTCTCCGACTTCTCCCTCTCCGTCTCCGCCGGCGCGACCGTCGAGCTCGGTGGCAATGAAAACGTCGGCCTCCTCTTCGGCAGCGGGTCGATCGCCCTGGGCGCCAACGCCCTGACCATCGGTTCCGACCTCGCCTTCGGTACGAATGCCTTCACCGGTACCATTTCCGGCACGGGTTCGCTGGTGAAGTTCGGCACGGGCACGCAGTCCCTCCTCACCGCCAACACCTACTCGGGCGGCACCTTGGTCCGCGGTGGTACGTTGGTCGTCGCGAACAGCTCCGCGCTCGGCACGGGTGCGATCCGCATCGAATCCGACAACAGCACCGGTTTCACCCGCCTCCTCCTGCGCGACGGCATCAACCTCGCCAACAACCTGTCCATCGCCGGCGCTACCTCCGGTACGGGTAACGGCGCGATCATGGTGCAGGGTCGCAATTCCATCGCGACCCTCTCCGGGACGGTCAGCGTCGGCCCCAACCAGCCCTCCGGCAACATCGGCGGTGGCGTCTTCATCGGCCCAGTCGGTGGCATCGGCTACCTCAACATCACGGGCGCGCTCAACGTCGACGAAACGGGCTTCTTGGCTCGCGGCAGCAACAACGGCCTTTCCTTCCGCAACGGTAACATCCGGGTCTCCGGCGGCGGGTCTTACACCAAACTCACGCTGAACCAAGGTCGACTCATCGTCGGCGCCACCGATGGTTTCGCGACCGCGGCGACGGTCACCATGGCCGGCTCCGGCAACGGCACGTTCGACCTCAACGGCTACAACCAGACTCTCGCCAACATCATCCGCCCGGCGAACGTCGCCTTTGTGCTCAACGATGCGCAGGGCACGACCTCGACGCTCACCCTCAACCCCACCGCCGACACCACCATCGATGCCCGTTTGACGGCTGGCCTCGGGACGTTGGCGTTCACGAAAGCCGGTTCGGCCAACCTCACGCTGAGCAACGGTTCGAACTCCTACTATGGTCAGACCCGCATCACGGGTGGTAAGCTGATCCTCGACAATGCGCTCGCCTTGCAGAACTCCACCGTCGTCGTGGGCAACGGCGACGCCGGCCTCCTCTCGTTCGGTACCCTGACCACCGCCACCTTGGGCGGCCTCGCCGGCGACCGTTCGTTCATCTTGACCAATGGGGCGACCGTCCCGGCGGTGATCAACTCCTTGACGCTGGGCAACAGCCTCCAGGATGCCACCTACTCGGGCGCGCTCAGCCGTCCGACGCGCGTGACCGGCAACGGTACCCTCGCGACGACCACGACCGTGACCATGACCGACGTCACCGGCATCGTCGCCGGCATGACCGTGTTCGGCGCCGGCGTGAACAACGGCACCACCGTCACCGCGATCGACGAAATCGCCAAGACCGTCACCCTTTCCGCCGCGGCGACCAGGTCGGGACTCTCCGAACTGATCTTCGAGCCGACCCGCTTCACCTTGACCAAGCAGGGCACGGGTAACCAGACCCTCTCCGGCGTCAGCACCTTTGCCGGTACCACGGTCGCGAACCAGAACCAAATCTTCATCAACGGCGGCGCCCTGACGTTGGGCGTCGGCTCCCTCTCCACGTTCAACAAGCTGATCTTGCAGGGCGGCGGCGCCTTGACCATCGCGGGCGATCACACCACCGCGATGGGCTGGCTCAACAGCGGCCGCATCGCTCGCGACGCCACGGGTGCCTTGGCCCTGGCCGCCAACTCTTCCGAAGCCATCAGCTTCGCCAACTTCCCGTACTTGGCGCTCGGTGCCAACGGTAACGTCACCTACACGGGTGCCCTCACGCCTGGTCGCCTCGGTTACCGCCTCGGCGGCGGTACGGGTACCTTGACCCTCTCGGGTGACAGCTTCACGCAGACCAAGCGCCTGACCATCGCCGGTTCCGTCGCGGCGGGCGGCACTTCGGGCAAGGTCGTCCTCACGGGCACGACCCCGGCCTACACGGGTCAAATCGACGTGCGCGGCGGTGCCTTGGCGCTGTCCGCCACGGGCGGCATCAATTGGTCTTCCTCGGCCGGTAGCTTCAATCTCGCGAGCGTCGCCAACTCTTACGGCACGACCCTGACCCTCGACGGCAACCTCACCATCGGTCGCGTCACGAACATCATCTCCGGTGCGACCCTCATCGATACGGGTGCGTCCGACCTCACCTTCACGAATAACCTGCGTGGTACCGGTCAACCCGCCCAGCTGGTCAAGCTCGGCACGGGCTCGATCGTCGTCAACGGCACGGGTTCCAATAACCTGGGTGCAGGCGCATCCGTCTCCAATCCGAACCTCACGGGCAACCTCCTCTGGGGTGGCGCGACGATCCAGGAAGGCTCGCTCATCCTCGACGGCGGCAACGCCGCTTCCTACAACGTCGGCCGCGCCGGGGAATTCATCATCGGCAACTCCTACAGCCGCCCGAGCGGCGTCGAGGTCGAGTCCGCCGTGGTCAGCCAGCGCAGCGGCATCTTGAACATCGGTGCTTGGCTCACCGTCGGCCGAGGCAGTTTCTCGACGGCGACCACCAACTCGTTGCTCCTCTCGGGCAACGCCGTCACGCACGCCCTCAACTTCAGCACGGGCTTCAACGCCGGCCAAGGCCTGACCGCCTCCCGGTCGGTGGTCGAAGTCTCGAACAACGCGAGCTTGCTGGTGGTCAGCGTCGCCAATCCGGGTAATTTCAACCTCTCCGAATCCCCGGGCAGCACCACGGCTTTGACCATCCGGGATAACGGCTCCGTCCAGTACTTCGGTGGCAGCGTGACGGCCGGTCAGAACCGTATCCGCGTCGGTATCGGTGGCGCGGCGGTCATCAACGTCGCTTCGGCCAATGCCTCCCTCCGCGGCAATGCCATGACCTTCGGTGAGAACGACGACTCCGCCGGCGCCCTTTACCTGAAGGGTTCCCTGCAGTTGGTCGGTGCGGGCAATGTCGCCGCCTTCTCGGTTGGTCAATCCTCCGGCGGCTACGGTTATGTCCTGGTCGACAACGCGGCCGCGGCCTTGAACACGACGTTCCTCGCGGAAGTCGGTATCGGCGGCGACCTCGGCGGCGATGGCGTCCTCGAGCTCCGTTCGGGCAACATCACCGTCGGCTCTTGGCTCACCCCCAACCGCGGCGCCGTCGCCGAGCAGCAATCCTTGATCAATGTGGTGGGCGGTAAGTTCACCTTGGCCAACCTCGACCAGAACAAGGCCAACTACCAGTCGGGCATCACGAACGGCCAGTTCCAGTTCAATGTGTCCGGCTCGGGTCAGCTCCTCGGCGGCAATGCCGCCAAGCTCGACCTGATGAACGCTGCTTCCGACGCGTCGCGGACGCTCTCGGTCCTCAACGTCACCAACGGTGGCTTGGTCGAACTCAACCAGATCTACGCCAATACCGCCAACGGCATCTCCCTCGTCAACGTCGACAACGCCACCTTCCGCGCCACCGCGGCCCAGGACAACTTCATCGATAGCCGCATCCGGGCCACGACCATCTACGGCGGTGGCCTCACGGTCGACACCAACGGCTTTGCCGTCGGCATCAAGTCCATCCTGGCGGGTTCCACGGGCACGGGTGTCGGCGCGATCGCCTTGAGTGCCACGGGCACGGGCTACCTCGGCGCTCCCCTGGTCCGCCTCGTCGGCGGCGGCGGCACCGGCGCCACCGCGGTGGCGATCTTCGACGAGACCACGGGTCAGGTCTCGGGCGTGACCATCACCAACCCGGGCACGGGTTACACCTCGGCCCCGACCGTCGTGATCTCCGGCGGCAACGGTTCTCCGCTGGTGGCCACGGCCACCCTCGCGGCCAACGTGACGGATGGCGGCCTGACCAAGACCGGTCTCGGCGTCCTCACGCTCGGTGCGGCCAACACTTACGTCGGCGGCACCCGCATCCTCAACGGCGGCTTGACGCTCAACTTCGCGGCCATCGGGAGCGGCACCAATGCGCAGTACGCCGAAAACGGCGGTTACGCCTTCGCGCCCATCGACAATATCCTGGTCCCGACCAGCACGCTCACGCTGAACGGCACGCCGGTCCTCGTCCAAGGCCGCGAAACGACCGTCAACACGCAGACCCTCGCCGGCATCAGCTTCGCTTCGGCCAACAGCGTCCTGACGCTCGCCGCCGGTACGGGTAACGGCTCGGTCTTCCTGAACATGGGTGGCTTGTCCCGCTCCGCGGGCGCGACCCTTCGTCTCGATGCCGGCACGAACACCTCCTTCGCCTCCAGCAACGCCAACGTCAACGGCATCCTCGGTGGCTGGCTGACCTACGGCACCGGTTCCTTCGCCACGAACAACGGTAACCGCGTGGTCGCCTTGGCCGATGCCGCTTACGGCACCGCCTTCACTGCGGGCACGAATGTCGATGTGCTCGCCTCCGCCAACGTGGCCGCCGGCGTCACCGCCAATGCCCTCCGCTTCAACTCGGCCGCGAACGTCACCCTGACCTTGGCCGGCGCGACCACGCTGCAGTCCGGTGCGATCCTCGTCACCCCCACCGTCGCGACGGCGACCTCCGGCCTCACCGGCGGCAGCCTCACCTCGAGCGGCAACGAACTCTTCGTCCACCAGCAGAACGCCGGTGCGGCGTTCACCATCGCCTCGCCGATCACGGACAACGGCGGCACCGTCGTCAGCCTCGTCAAGACCGGCGCCGGCACCTTGGTGCTCTCCGGCATCAGCAGCTACACCGGCAAGACCTACATCAACGGCGGCACCATCCAGGTGTCGTCCGACGCCGTCTTCGGCGCCACCCCGATCGTCGCCACCAACACGCTTTACTTCCAGGGTGGCGGTTTGTCCGCGGCGGCCTCGTTCACCTTGGATGCCAACCGCAGCATTCTGCTCGGGGCGGACTCCGTCATCGACGCGGCGACCGGCGCCACGCTGACCGTCGCGGGCACGATCACCGGCGGTTACGCCTTGAACAAGACGGGCCTCGGCTCCGTCCAGCTCGATGCGGCGACGGCCTATACGGGCAATACCCGAATCTCCGCTGGTTCCTTGGTGCTCGGTAACAGCGCCGCGCTCGCCGGCAGCACGTTGGACCTCGCGACGGGCGACCTCGGCACGCTGTCCTTCGGCGCGCTGACCACCGCCACGGCCGCCGGCCTCCAGGGTTCCCGCGCCCTCTCGCTCTCGAACGCCGCGGGTACTCCGGCCGGCGTCCAGTTCACCGTCGGCAGCAACAACGTCTCGACGACCTACTCGGGCGTCCTCTCCGGTCTCGGTGGCCTCACCAAGACGGGCACCGGCACCTTGACCCTGACCGGCGTCAGCACGAACACCGGCAAGACCGTCGTCAACGGCGGCACCTTGGCCATCTCCAACGACCTCGCCCTGGGGGCGGTCCCGACCGCCACGACCGCCGATGCCGTCACCCTCGCCGGTGGCCGTCTCTATGCGACCGCGGGTCTCACCTTGTCCGCCAACCGCGGTATCACCCTCACCGCGCCTTCCTCGATCGGCGCCGCTGCGGGTACGACCATGGTCCTCCTCGGCACCATCGCGGGCAACAACCTGACCATCGATAGCGCCGACCTCACCGGCACGATCCTGCTCCGCGGCTCTTCCGCCTTCACGGGCACCGGCCTCACGATCCGTCGCGGCACGCTCACCGCCTCCGCGGTCTCCAACAACGCGAACTTCACGCCGGCCCTCGGCAACCGCGTCACCCTCGGTGAAGGCCTGGCCGACGTGACCCTGAACCTCGCCGAAAACGCCGGTGGTTCGACCACGCGTCGCCAACAGGTCGCGGAGAACGCGATCATCACCTTCAACAACGGCCTCTACAACGCCAAGTTCAACCTGATGGGGACGACGCAGATCGTGCGCGGCCTCGTCTCGGGCTTGGACGACCAGCTGTCGATCGTCCAGCAGATGGACTCCGGAACGGCCTTCGACGCTCGCCTCGTGATCAACACGCAGGCCGGTGACGACTTCACCTTCAGCGGCCTCCTCCGCACCCAAGCCGGCAATCAGGTCACCATCGAGAAACTCGGTGCCGGTCTCCAGCGCTTCGCTTCCGTCCCGGTCCAAGCCAACAACGTCACCGGCACGACCTACATCCACGAAGGTACCCTCGCCATCGACCTGAGCCGTAACGGCAACTGGCAGACCGGCGGCTTCCGCGTGAACAGCGCGGGTACGTTGCGTATCGAAGGCTTCGAAGACACCGCCTACGCCGCGGGCGTCGTCGGCAACGGCCTCGTCGTCAAGACGGGTATGGGCATCCACACCCTCAACGGCGCTGCCGACGCGGGCCTCGCCACCTGGCGCATCGAGGAGGGCATCCTCAGGCTCGGCGCTGACACCGCCCTGGGCATCAACGGCGGCAGCGTGACCATCCTTCCGGGTGCCTCGCTCGACGTCACCGGCCGCAACACCACCTCGAGCCGCAAGCTCTTCATCGCCTCGGGCTTCGGCGCGGGCGACCTCGGCGCAATCCACAGTTCCGCCGCCACCGGCGACTTGCAGGTCATCAACCTCCGCCTCGCCGGCGACACGAGCGTCGGCGGCGCGAGCCGCATGGGCATCACGAAGACCGCTTCGGCATCGTCTCTCGACATGGGCGGCTACACGCTGACCAAGTCCGGCGCCGGCCAGTTGGTCATCGTCGGCAACAACACGATCATCAACCCGGGTGACATCGAGGTCACCGGTGGTTCGCTCACCTTCGAGTCGGGCGCGGCCCTCGGTGATTTCGGCGGCAAGTCGATCAACATCAACCGCGGGGCTTCCTTCCTGACCTGGAACCTCACCACGCGCAACAACGCCATCATCGGCCTGAACGACGGCTCCTTCTACGAGAACCAAGCCGGTGTCCTGCGCTGGAACGGCGACTTCGCCGTTGATGGCGACACGACGATGCGCCAGTCGGGCGATGTCCGTAACTTCGGCACGATCTCGGGTTCGGGCATGATCGTGAAGGATGGCGGTTCCAACCTCTACGTCCTCGGCAACAACACCTTCAGCGGTACCTACCGCGTCGACAACGGCATCCTCTACGTCGGCCGTAACTTCATCGAGTCGTACCTCGACAACGGCACCGAATCCATCACCGGTTCGCTCGGATCCACCGCGTCCGTCTTCATCAACGGCGGTGGCTTGGCCTTCGCGCGTTCCGACGCCATCACCGTCCCGAACACCATCACCGGCCTGGTGGGTACCTTGCACGTCGGCGTCCAGAGCGGTGGCTACACCGGTGGCGACGTCACCTTCAGCGGTAACGTCAACATGGCGGGCACGTCGGTCATCTCGATCAAGCAAGGCCTGGCCCGCTTCACGGGCACCCTCGCCACGCGCACGGGCGCCATCGAAATCCTGCAGGGCGGTACGTTGGTCGCCACGGGCGTGCATGCCGGTCCGACCGCCTGGTTGGACTCGGGCAAGATCGTATCGGGCGCTTCCGTCGGCTCGCTCGCCTTGGCCGGCGACTCCGCGGAGAACATCAGCTTCACGGGCCGCACCTTCCTCGGCGTGGCCACGAACTACGACAGCCTGCGCCTCGGTGCCGCCGTCGATTCCGTCTACTCGGGCACCATTACCCCGGGCGCCAACGGTTACCTCTTCGGTGGTGGCGGCGCGAAGTTGACCGTCTCGTCCGTCCTCGCCGACGTCAACGCCGTCGCCACGAACCTCTTCGTCGGTAACTTCACGGCCGGCACCCGCCCCGTCTCCGACCAGCGTCTCGATGGCCGCGTCGTGCTGACCGGCGCCAACACCTACACCGGTACGACCACCGTCCGCTCGGGCATCCTCGAAATCACCACGGCTGGTGCGCCTTCCACGGCCTCCATCGCTTTGGACGCTCCGGGTGCGCTCGTCGCCTCCGGTGCCTACGCGGGCGTCACCGCTTGGTTGGCCTCGAACAAGCTGACCACGGCCTCCGCCGGTTCGTTGGCCCTCTCGGCCGACACCAACGAGACCATCACGATGGCGGTCTACCCGACGCTGATGATCGGCGCGGTGTCGCCGGTTTCGCTGAACACCTTGTCGGCCTCCTTCACGCCGGGCGCCAGCGGCTACCGCTTCGGTGGCGGCGGCTCGACCTTGACGGTCAACACCGTCCTCACCGGTGCGAACGCCCTCAACGTGGGCGCCGCTGGTTCGCTCGGCACGGTCGTCCTGGCCGGTTTCAATGACTACACTGGCGCGACCACGGTCAATGCGGGTAACGTGCTCCGCCTCGCCCACCCGAGCGCGCTCGGTACGGCCGCGGGTGCGACCACGGTCAACGCGGGTGCCACCCTCGACCTGAACGGTCAGACGGTTTCCGAGCCCTTCACCATCGCCGGCCTCGGCGTCGACGGCCAAGGCGCGCTGATCAACAGCAGCGCCACCGCATCCTCGGTCACCGGCGTCCTTACCCAGGGCACGAACAGCTTCACCGTGGGCGGCACGGGCGACATCAACCTCGATCGCGTCACCGGTTCAGGAGCCTTCTACCTCACCAAGAATGGGGCCGGTACGCTGACCCTCGGCGGCATCCTGGATAATTCGTCGCTCGGGGTGAACGTCAACGCGGGTACCTTGGTCTTGGCGACCCAGTCCGCTTCTGGCGTCCACGCCTTCGGCAACAACGGTACGGTCAACACGGGAGCGACGATCCGCCTCGCTGGTTCGGGCAACGACCAGATTTACGACAACGCCTACGTCATCCTCGACGGCGGCAACTTGGATATGGGCGGGAAGAACGAGACCTTCGCCGGCCCGATCTCGACTTCGGCCCACATCGTCGGCTCGGTCTTCAACAACACCGCTGGCACGACCTCTGTGCTGACGATTGGTGGCAACAACGCCACGAATCAATTCCGCGGCACGTTCGTCGACAACACGAACAGCAGCACCGGTAAGCTCGTCCTCCGCAAGATCGGCACGGGTACCTACAGCATCACCGCCGCCAACACCTACACGGGTACGAGCAGCTTCGTCAACGCCCTGTCCCAGACCTTCACGGGTTCGACCCTCATCGAAGGCGGCACCCTCCAGCTCGGCTACGG
>CALQIY020000062.1 GCA_943330755.2 Opitutus sp. GAS368 | reverse complement strand
TCGTTCTTCGCGCCGGCGGGGACGTGGGCGGTGAAACGTCGGTCGGGCGCCTCGCGTTTCGTGAAGTCCCAGAACGCGACCAACCCCGGGGTGGTCGTCACGGTCGTGACGCGTTCCACGTAGGTTTCCGCGTACATGAGCGGAACGCAAAGCAGGCCAAGCAGGAGGCGTCTCATGGGTGAAACCAATGTCAGCCTGTCATCCTGGGGAGGCAAACCGTTTTCGGTTCAGCAGTTTCTTAAAGGATTTGCCAGCCGCTGCGTCCGGCGCCCATGATGCCGGGCGATGGCGAATCGTTTTACCCTGCTCGGTTTACTGGGCTTCGCTTGCCTTGCGGCCGCCGCCACGCCCGCGGAGGTCGCTACGTTGGCGACGGAAGTGCGTTCGCTGGGCTGGGTGGCGTACTCCGCCCGCTCCCCCCGGGGGGATTGGGAGATCTTCGCAATGCGGCCGGACGGCTCCGACGTCCGTAACCTCACGAACTCCCCTGAGACGGAAGATTTCTACCCGCTCTTCTCGCGGGATGGGCGGCAACTGCTTTATCGCTCGATGCCGCGCGGCCAGACGGTGAGCGGCAATGACTATGGTCGGCAGGGACGCCTCATGCTGGCGCGCGCCAACGGGACCGAAGCGAAGGCCTTGGGCGGCGACGGGGAATGGCCGTGGGCGACCTGGTCGCCGGATGGTCGGCAGGTCCTGACCCTGCAGCCTAAGGGCTTCGCGATCGTGGAGCTGGCGACGAAGCAGGTCATCCGGACTTTTCCGCGCGGCGGTTTTTATCAGCAACCCGCCTGGTCGCCGGATGGCACGGCCGTGGTCGGGGTCTCCAACGGGTTCGACACGGGTTGGTCCATCGCCCGCCTGGAGTTGGCCACGCTACGCGCGAACGCGGTGAGCGTGGCGGATTGTTGCACGCCGGATTGGTCGGCGAGCGGCGATCGCGTGGTCTTCTCCCGCCGCCGTCCACACGGCGGCGAGAACGGCGGGTACGGGTGGACCGAACTTTGGCAGGCGCAGCCCGACGGCCAAGGGGCGACGTTGGTTTACGCCGAGGTCGGGCGTCATCTTTATGGCGGTCATGTCTCCCCGGATGGTCGTTACGTTCTGTTCACGGGAAATCTGCGCGAGGACGGTGACCCTGCGAATCAAGGCGCCCCCATGGGTCTTCTCCGGATGTCGGATACGCCGATGATCGCCGAGCATGCGGAGTTGCGGAAGGTGTATCCGCTAGCGAAATCCGGCCCGGCCTTGATCTTGCCGGCTGGTCACGAGCCCTGCTGGACGCATTCGCCTGCCCCCGGCCTACCACGATGAAGCGCTGGGGTTTGATGGTGCTGGCGGTGGTCGCGCTCGGCGGTCTTGGGTGGCGCTGGGCCCCCGGCCCCGCGACGCCGCCTTTCCCCGCGGACTTAGGTTCCGTCGAGGTGGTGGCCAAGCTGGTCGAGGTGCCGCCGGGCGCGGTCTTCCAGCGCGAGCTTTATCACTACGCCACCATCCTTCGGTATGAGGTGGTGTCATGCCGGCGCGGCGGGCTGATGCCGGGTACGCTCATCCACGTGGCGCATTACGATCCCTGGAAACCGCGCGCGGAGGCGGGCGATGCGCGCGTTGGTGCGCTGGGCGGCACCGTCCGCAGTTTCGTGGCGGGCGATCGCCATCGCCTGGCGTTGGTGAGTCCGCTGGATGAGCATTACATGGGTGGGCTGGTCGACAAATACTTCGGTCAGCATGCGGGGGTCACTTACTGGGCCCTGCGGACCGACGCCGAGTAGCCATGGTCTTCGCCTCGACGCTTTTTCTGGGCTACTTCCTGCCGGTGGTGTTGGGGGTTTATTATCTGCTGCCGGCAGCGGGCCGCTGGCGGAACCGCTGGTTGCTCGTCGCGAGCTATGTCTTCTACGGCTGGTGGGATCCGTTGCTGTTGCCGCTCTTGTTCGGGCTGACGCTCTGGAGTTTCGGTTTCGCATGGTTGCTGGGTCGGTCCGATTTCACGGAAGGTCGCCGCAAGACCCTCCTCGTCCTCGGTGTCAGCGGCACTTTGGTCGCGTTGTTCTTCGGAAAGTATTTCGGCTTCGCCTGCGAGAACTACGACTGGTTGGCCGCGCGCCTCGGCTGGGATCCGGCGCCGGCGACGCGGTGGGCCCTTCCGTTGGGCATCTCCTTCTTCACGTTCCATGCGATCAGCACGCTGGTGGATGTCCATCGGCGGATCGCGAAACCGATGGAGAGTTGGGCCGACTACGCCTGCTACTTGGCTTTCTTCCCGCAATTGATCGCGGGCCCGATCCTGCGGTTCGGCCCGATCGCCCCGGCGTTTGCCGCCCGCACGCACGCCTGGAGCCAAGTCGCCTCGGGGCTGGGACTGTTCGCGCTCGGGTTGGCCAAGAAGGTCCTCATCGCCAACACGCTCGCCCCGGTGGCGGACTTGGCGTTCAACGCCCGCCAACTGGACGCGGGGTTGGCTTGGTTCGGGCTCCTGGCGTACGCCATGCAGTTGTACTACGACTTCAGCGGCTACTCGGATATGGCCGTCGGCCTGGGGCGGATGTTCGGGTTTGAGTTCCCGCGCAACTTCAACGCGCCCTACCTCGCGGAGTCGGTCACCGACTTCTGGCGTCGTTGGCACCTGTCCCTGAGCGCCTTCTTGCGCGACTACCTCTACATCCCGCTGGGCGGGAACCGCCACGGCCTGGCGCGCACGGCCGCGAACCTCCTCGTGGTGATGTTGCTCGGTGGCCTCTGGCATGGCGCGCAATGGACCTACGTGGTCTGGGGATTATGGCATGGGCTCCTGCTGGTCTCGGAGCGGTGGCTCGGTGGCCGCGCTTGGTATGCGAGCTTCCCGCGCTTTTTCCGGGTGATGTGCACGTTCGGTCTTATCTTGATTGGCTGGGTCTTCTTCCGGGCGCCGACGCTCGGCGCGGCGTTCGCCTACTTGCGCGCGCTCGTCGACTTTGTTCCCGCGGGCGCGGCGCCTGCGCAATGGCTGGGCGCGGAATTGTTCACGGCTCCGCACGTCGCGACCGTGGGGGTGGCGCTCGGCCTCGCCTGGTCCCGGCGCCGGGCGCATGATTGGTCGATGCAACTGACGGGCCGCCGGGCCCTGCTCTGCGGGGTGTTGTTGCTGCTCTCGTTGGGCGTCTTGGGCGCGCACAAGGCCAACCCCTTCTTATATTTCCAGTTCTGATGTCACCCGTTCGCTCCAAGGTATTCGTGGTCGCCGCGATGCTGGGACTCATCGCCCTGCCGGTCGCGCAGTGGTGGGGTGATCGTGCCGCCGGTCGCCCCGCGGCATGGGTGCAGCTTTTCGAGCGACCGCCGACCGCCGCGCACCTGCGGGCCGTGGAGCAAGCGTGGCAGGAAGCGGCGGCCCGCAATGCTTACCTCCGTGGCTTGGCGGCGGCGCCGGGGTTGGCCTGGCTGCGGTCGGCCGAGGGCCCCGTCTTGACGGTCCGTGGTTCGGTCAACCAACCGGAGGGATCTTGGCTCTTCTATCGTCCCGACGTCCGTCTCCTCTCGCAACGCCCTCCGGCGGGCAGCGTGGAACGCGCGGCCAACGCGACGGTGCATTGGCGCGATCAGCTGGCGGCCAGAGGCGTCCGGCTGATCGTGGTTGTGGCGCCGAACAAGGCGGCGATTCAGCGCCCAGGTTCGTTCGCGGTCGAGGAGGTGTGGAAGTCTCCGGAGCTTCGTCGCTATCAAGAGGCGCTCACGGCGAATCGCGTGGAATTCGTCGATCTCCATGCCGCCTTTGCCGCCGCCCCGGTCGACCTTCGGCGGCAGGCGCCCTTGTACCTGCCGCGCGACACGCACTGGTCCAAGGACGGGTTGGCCCTCGCCGCCGCCGCCATTGTCGAGCGGCTGGGCTGGCCGCAGCGCGCGGACGTTTACCGTGGTCGTGAAGTCTCCGTTCCACACGTCGGTGACCTGGAACGTTGGCTGGGGTCGGCAGCGTCGAGCCGTCAAGAGATGGTTTGGAAGGTCACGGATGAGCAAGGCAACCCGCCGTCGGCCCAGTCCGGTGGGGCCGAGGTCCTTTTGCTGGGCGATAGCTTCTGCCGCATCTTTGAAGACGGTGCGGTGGTCGGAGGCGGCCTCAAGTCGCAATTGGCTTGGCGCCTCGGTCGACCCGTCGGGCAGTTGCGGCAGGATGGGGGCGGCGCGACGCTCGTGCGCCAAGACCTGGTCCGTCGACCCGAGTGGCTGCAGGGCCTCAAGGTCGTCGTCTGGGAGTTTGCGGAGCGCGACCTGACGTCGCCCGAAACGGAATGGGCTCAGGTGGTGTTGCCGCGTTGAAAGTTGCGGGAACCTGGGGTATGTTCGCGAGACTTACCCTCAACCCCATGCGTTCGTTGTTTTGCGCCTTCTTGTTGGCCGTTGGTTTCGTCCAAGCGGCGGAGCCCGAGTTCCCCTTGGTGGATGCCCAGGAGTGCCGGCCCCGTGCGGGTCTGCCGAATTTCTTCGCCAAAGCCCAAGGGCTTTTCGGCTCGGGGGCCTTGCCCGAGATCAAGGTCGGCTACCTCGGCGGCTCCATCACCGCCCAGCCCGGTTGGCGCGTGAAGTCCCTCGCCCATTTCAGGCAGGCCTATCCGAACGCGAAGTTCACCGAAATCAACGCGGCCATCGGCGGCACGGGCTCTGACCTCGGCGTCTTCCGCGTCCAGCAGGATGTCCTCTCCAAGCAGCCGGACCTCCTCTTCATCGAATTCGCCGTGAACGACGGCGGCGCGGCCCCTGAACAGATTATCCGCTGCCTGGAAGGCATCGTGCGCCAGACCTGGCGGACTAATCCGAATTGCGATATCTGTTTCGTCTACACGCTCGTCGAGGGCATGGCCCCAGGGATCGCCGCGGGTAAGTTCCCGCGCTCCGCTTCGGCGATGGAGCAGGTCGCCGATCATTACGGCATCCCGACGATTCACTTCGGCCTCGAAGTCTCGCGCCTCAGCCGGGAGGGCAAGGTGCTCTGGAAGGCGCCGCTCCCGAAGACCCCGGAAGAAAAAGCGACGCTCGCCGACAAGGTCGTCTTCGCCCCCGACAGCGTGCACCCGCATGTGGAGACCGGTCATAAGATGTACCTCGAAGCGATGGTGCGCTCCTTGCCCGGCATCAGCCAAGCCTCCGGTAAGCCGGTGAAGCACGCACTCCCGGCGCCGCTCGTCGCGGATAACTTCGAGCAGGCCAAGCTCGTCTCCATTGCCGCCACCCGGCTCCCCGCCGGCGTCGCCCCGCTCGACCCGACCAAGGATGCCATGGCGAAATCCTACGCGCACCGCCTGCCCGCGCTCATCCGCCTGACCCAGCCCGGCCAAGCCATCGAATTCAAGTTTAAGGGCACCCACTGCGCCGTCTACGACGTCGTCGGTCCGGCCGGCGGCAAGGTCGCGGTCACCCTTGATGGCGGCACGCCTAAGGCCATGACCCGCTTTGATGCCTATTGCACCTACGCGCGCCTCAGCACCTTCACGGTCGGCACCAAACTCACGGATACCGTCCACACCGTGCGCCTCGAGCTCTTGCCGGACGCCTTTGATAAGGCCGCCATCTTGGCCCAGCGGAAAGAGAAGATGGACAAGCCCGAGCGGTTTGCGGACCGCCATTTCTTCCCCGGCGGCCTGCTGATCGTGGGGGAGCTCGTCCCTTAAAACCTTTCTTGGCGAGGCCCAGCCTTGACCGTGCCCCGCCCCGCGGCAAACTCGCCTCTCTCCCCAACCTCACATCCCACCATGCGTTTCGGCCTCAATACCTTCCTCTACGCGTCTCCGTTCACCAACGAGAGCGTGTCCATGTTCAAGAAGCTCAAGAAGTGGGGCTTCGACACCGTCGAGATCGCCATCGAAGATCCCGCGCACGTCGACCCGGCGTTCCTGAAGGCCGCCGCCGCCAAGGCGGGCATCGCCATCGGTTCCGTCTGCGCCGCGATGGGCCCGGGCCGCGATTTCCGTGGCAGCGCCGCCGACCAGAAGAACGCCCAGCAGTACCTGACCGCGTTGGTCGACCAGGCCGCCGCCATGGGTTGCCCGCGCATCATCGGCCCGCTCTACTCCGTCGTCGGCCTCATCGGCTCGCATGACGACAAGACCAAGGCCCAGCACTTCAAGCTCGTCGTCAAGAACCTCAAGCAGCTCGCCAAGCACGCCGAAAAGAAGGGCGTCCTCCTCTGCGTCGAGCCCCTCAACCGCTTCGAGACCGACTTCCTCAACACGTGCGACCAAGGCCTGCGCCTCGTGAAGGCCGTCAACTCCCCGGCCGTGAAGCTCCACCTCGACACGTTCCACATGAACATCGAGGAGAAGCACCAAGGCGCCGCCATCCTCAAGGCCGGCAAGCACCTCGGCCACTTCCACGCCTGTGGTACCGACCGTGGCGTCCCCGGCGGTGACTCCCTCGACTGGAAGCCCATCGTGGCCGCCCTCAAGAAGATCGGCTACAAGAACGACGTCGTCATCGAGTCCTTCACCACCGACGTGAAGGTCATCGCCCGCGCCGCCGCCATCTGGCGCAAGATGGAGCCGAACCGCGACGACATCCCGGTGAAGGGCCTGAAGAACATGCACCGCCTCTTCGGCCGCACCAAGTAATTCCACGAACATGAAACTCCGCACCTCCCTCCTCGCGCTCCTTGCGCTCGCCTCGACGGCCTTCGCCGAGGACAAGAACCTCTTCAACGGCAAGGACCTCACCGGCTGGAAGGGCCTCGACTTCTGGTCCGTCGAAGACGGCTGCATCACCGGTCGTACGACCAAGGAGAAGCCCACCAAGGGCAATACCTTCCTCGTCTGGCAGGGCGGCGAAGTGGGTGACTTCGAATTCACCTTCAAGTACAAGATCGTCGGCGGCAACTCGGGCGTCCAGTACCGCTCCAAGGTCGTCGACGAGAAGGGTTACGTCGTCGCCGGCTACCAGGCCGACTTCGAAGCCGGCAAGACCTACTCCGGCATCCTCTACGAAGAGAAGGGCCGTGGCATCTTGGCCCAGCGTGGCCAGAAGACCGTGATCAAGGAAGGCGCTGCGCCGAACAAGCCCAAGGTCGAAGTTGCCGGCGAAGTCGGCAAGTCCGCCGAGATCCAGGCCAAGATCAAGTCCGAGGACTGGAACGAATACCGCATCGTCGCCCAAGGAGGTCACCTGCAGCACTTCATCAATGGCGTCGCTACGGTCGACGTCACCGATGAGACCGCGGTCGGCGCCAAGAAGGGCATCCTCGCCCTCCAGCTCCACGCCGGCCCCGCGATGGTGGTCCAGTTCAAGGACCTCATCCTCAAGGAAACCAAGTAACCCTTACCCAGCGCTTACCTAAGGCCGCAGGATGTATGTCTCTGCGGCCTTTCTTTTACCCCAACCTCCCATGAAGAAGACCCTCCTCCTCGGCGCGCTCGTCCTTTGCGGCGGACTCGCCGGCGTGTCTGCCGAAGAAAAGAAGAACGTCCTCATGATCGCCGGCCGTCCCAGCCACGGCCCGGGTGAGCATGAACACAACGCCGGCATCCAGTTGTTGGCCGCCGGCCTCCAGCAGGGCGCGGCCGACCGCGTCAACGTCACCGTCAGCCTGGGTGGCAAGTGGCCCGCCGACGACGTCGTCGCCAAGGCCGACACCATCGTGATCTACTCCGACGGCGGCGATGGTCATCCCGCGATTCCCCACCTCGATCAGCTCGCGAAGAAGATGGCCGCCGGTTGCGGCTTCGTCTGCCTCCACTACGCCGTCGAGCCAGCCTACGAAAAAGCCGGCTGGTTGAGCGCCGATGGTCAGCCCGTGAAGGTCGCGCCGCCTGGCCGTTCCTCGACGGGCAAGGGCGCCAAGGAGTTCAAGGATTGGCTCGGCGGTTACTTCGAGCAGCACTGGTCGGTCAACCCGCACTGGCTCGCGGACTTCAAGTCCTTGCCCGACCATCCCGTGAGCCGCGGCGTGAAGCCTTTTGCGACGACCGACGAATGGTATTTCAACATGCGTTTCCGTGACGGCATGGATGGCGTGACGCCGATCCTCGCCGCGCTCGCCCCCGAGAGCACCATGAACCGCGGGATGGGTGCGCACAACGGCAACCCCGAAGTCCGCAAGCTCGTGCTTGAGGAGAAGAAGCCGCAGGTCGTCGCTTGGGCGGTCGAGCGCAAGGATGGCGGTCGTGGTTTCGGCTTCACGGGTGGCCATTTCCATAAAGGTTGGGCCAACGACAGCCAGCGGACGCTCGTGCTGAACGCCATCGCCTGGACGGCGAAGGCCGAGGTGCCGGCGGCGGGCGTCGCGACCAAGTTCACCGATGAGCAACTCGGCGCGAACCTGGACCCGAAGCAGGCCCGCAAGCCGGCGACCCCGGCTCCGAAGCCGGCCGGTACGCCTGCCGCCAAGTAAGCCGGCGGCGTTTCGCTGATTTGGCCGGAGGTTCGCCTCCGGCCTTTTTGTTGTCCGGGAAAAGCGTCGCCCCATTTGACCTTCGCCGAGGGGCGTGGAACTTGCCCGCATGTCCAAGACCTTTGCGATCATCGGCGGCAACAGCGGCATCGGCCTCGCCACCGTCCAGCGGCTCCTCGCGGCTGGTCATTCCGTGCACGCCGCCGCGCGCAACCCTGGCCCGCTGGCGGAGCTCGGCGTTCCCGTGCAGCCCTTCGATGCCCTTGCGCCCACGCCGCTCGTCTGGCCCGAGAAACTCGACGGGCTCGTCTACTGCCCCGGGACCATTGCCTTGAAGCCCTTCCATCGCCTCACCGAGGAAGACTTCCTCCGCGACTACCGCGTCAACGTCCTGGGTGCGGTCGCCGCGCTGCAGTCGGCCTTGCCGGCCCTCAAGGCTTCGGGGCAGGCGTCCGTCGTGCTCTTCTCGACCGTCGCCGTCGCGCAGGGCATGCCGATGCATGCGAGCATCGCTTCCGCCAAAGGCGCCCTCGAAGGCCTCACGCGCAGCCTCGCCGCGGAGTGGGCTCCGCTCATCCGGGTGAACGCCGTCGCGCCGTCCTTGACCGACACGCCGCTTGCGGGGCCCTTGCTGAACTCCGACCTCAAGAAAGAAGCCGCCGGCAAGCGCCACCCCTTGCAGCGGGTCGGTTCGGCCGACGAGACGGCGGCGCTCGTCGAGCACCTCCTCGGCGACCAGGCCCGTTTCATGACCGGACAGATCCTGCGGATTGACGGCGGCCTGTCGTCGGTGCGCACGTTTGCCTGACAACAAAAAGCCCGGCCCCTTGCGAGGCCGGGCCTTGGTCGGCTCCAGGTCGGTTAGATCAGGATGAGCGTGGGCTCTTCCAGGATCTGCTTGAGCGCCTGGAGGAACTGAGCGCCATTGGCGCCGTCGACCACGCGGTGGTCGCCGGAGAGGCCGATCACCATGCGGTGACCCATGACGATGCGGTCATTGGCGTCGATCACCGGCTTCTTGATCGTGGCGCCGACGGAGAGGATCGCGGCGTTCGGCACGTTGATGATGCCGAAGAAGCCCGTCACGCCGTACATGCCGAGGTTGGTCACCGTGAAGGTGGAGCCGGACATCTCGGCGGGCGACAGCTTCTTGGAGCGGGCCTTGCCGATGAGCGCCTTGGCGTCGGTGGCGATGTCGCGGAGCGACTTCGAATGCGCGTCGCGGATGACCGGGGTCACCAGGCCGTCTTCGAGGGCCACGCCGAAGGACAGGTGCACCGCCGAGTGTTGGCGGATGCTCGTGCCGGCCCAGGAAGCGTTGACCGCGGGGACGCGGCGGAGCGCTTCGGCGGAAGCCTTGAGGATGAAATCGTTGACGGAGAGCTTGAGGGCGGTTTCGCCGCCTTGTTCGGCGAGGCGCTTGTTCAGCGTTTCGCGCAAGCCCATGAGCGGGGCGGCGTCGACTTCGACCTCGAGGTAGAAGTGCGGCACCGTGTTCTTGGATTCCAAGAGACGGCGGGCGATCGTCGCGCGCATGCCACCGACCGGGACATCGGCGTCGGGCTGGATGCCCTTGCCATCGGCGGGCGGAGCCACGGCGACGTTGACGGGACCGGCGGGAGCGGCGGAGACCGGAGCGGAAGCGGCGGCGGCGACGTCACGGGCGACCACGCGGCCACCCGGGCCGGTGCCGGCGAGGGCGGCGACGTTGAGGGCGGCCTTCTCGGCCATGCGACGCGCATACGGCGAGGCGCTCGTGCGGCTCGCGTCGGACTGCGGGGCGGGGGCGGCGTTGGCGGCCGGAGCGGCCGGGATGCAGGGGATGCCCGTGGTCTCGGGGATCGGGGCGGCAGCGGCCTTCGGCGCCGCAGGCTTGCCCTTGGGGTCCGGAGCGGCTTCACCGGCCTTGCCGATGGCGCAGATCGGATCGCCGACCGGGAGCTGGGAGCCAGCTGGGGCGTAGATTTTCAGCACCGTGCCGGGCACCGTGCAGGAAAGTTCCATCGTCGCCTTGTCCGTTTCGACTTCCGCGAGGATGTCACCGAAGGCGACCTTCTGGCCTTCTTTGATGTTCCATTTCACCAAGGTACCGACCGACATCGTGTCGGACAACTTGGGCATATCGATAATTTCAGCCATCGTAGTTAGAAGGGTGGGGGATTAGGCGAGGACCTTGAGGGCGGCCTCGACGACGCGAGCCGGGTGGGGGAGCTGCTGGTCTTCCATGCGCTTGCAGTAGATCTGCGGGGCGTCGATGGAGGACACGCGGCCGATGGGCGCGTCGAGGTCGTCGAAGGCCTTCGCTTGGATGAGGTAGGCGACCTGGGCGTCGACGCCGCAGAAAGGCTTGTTCTCTTCGACGAGCAAGGCGCGGTGCGTCTTGCGGACCGAGGCGAGGATGGTCTCCTCGTCGAGCGGGCGGATCGAGCGGAGGTCGACCACTTCGACGCTGACGCCGTGTTCCTTTTCGAGGATCTCGGCGGCCTTGAGGGAAGTGATCACCGCGCGGCCGTGGGCCACGATGGTGAGGTCGGTGCCTTCGCGCTTCACGTCGGCGACGCCGAGCGGGACGATGTAGTCGCCTTCCGGGACCTCGCCCTTGTCGTTATAAAGGATGGTGTTCTCCATCACGTACACCGGGTCGTTGTCGCGGATGGCCGCCTTCATGAGGCCCTTGGCGTCGTAAGGCGTGGCGGGGCAGACGACCTTGATGCCGGGGTGGGAAGCCAAGATGGCTTCGGGCGTGTGGGAGTGGGTCGCGCCGACGTTGGTGCCGCCGTTGGCGGGACCGCGGATGACGATGGGGCAATTGATCAGGCCGCCGGACATGTAGCGGATGTTGCCGGCGTTGTTCACGATTTGGTCGAACGCCACGTAGGAGAAGGACCAGAACATCAGCTCCATCACCGGGCGGATGCCGAGCATGGAGGCGCCGATGCCGAGGCCGATGAAGCCCGCTTCGGAGATCGGGGTGTCGACGACGCGCTTCGGGCCGAACTCCTTGAGGAGCCCTTCGGTCACCTTATAGGCACCGTTGAACTGCGCGACTTCTTCGCCCATGATCACGACGTTTTCGTCGCGCTGGAGCTCTTCGCGCATCGCGGCGCGGAGCGCCTCGCGGTAGGTAATGACAGCCATGAAAAAAGGTCGGGTAAGGGATTATTCGAAGATGATCGTGCCGCGGCTGGTCGAGTTCGGCCCGCGGTTGTCCTCTTCCCAGTAGATGTGCTTGGTGATGTCGGCGACCGTCGGGTCGGGCGATTCCTCGGCGAAGGTCGCGGCCACATCGGCCTCGGCCATGGCGGCTTCGTTGATGGCGTCGCGGGTGGCGGGCGTCAGGACGCCTTCGGCCAGCAGCTCGTTTTCGAAGAGCAGGACCGGGTCCTTCTTCTCGCGGTATTCCTTGATCTCGTCCTTGTCGCGGTAGGTCTTGTCCGGGTCGGCCATCGAGTGGCCGAAGTAGCGGTAGGTGAAGATCTCGAGCACCGTCGGCTTGGACTCCTCATGGGCGCGCTTGACGGCGGCGTCGGTCTTGGCGCGGACCTCGTAGACGTCGTGGCCGTTGATGACATCCCACGCCATGCCGTAACCCTCGGCGCGCTTCGCCAAGCAACCCGGGTGGGCGGTGGAGCGTTCCTGGGAGGTGCCCATCGAGTAACCATTGTTCTCGATGACGAAGATCATGGGCAGGTCCCAGAGGGCCGCCAGATTGTAGGCCTCATGGACCGCGCCTTGGTTGACGGCGCCGTCGCCCATGTAGGCGAGGCAGCAACCCTTGAGGCCCTTGTACTTGACGGCGTAGGCGAGGCCGGTGCCCAGCGGGGCTTGGCCGCCGACGATGCCGTGGCCACCCCAGTAGTTCTTGTCCGGGGCGAAGTAGTGCATCGAGCCGCCCTTACCTTGGGAGCAGCCGGTGACCTTGCCCGTGAGCTCGGCCATGCATTCGTTCATGCTCATCCCCACCATCAGGGCGTGACCATGGTCGCGGTAGCCCGTGATGATATGGTCGTGCTTGCCCAGGAGGGAGATCGTGCCAGCGGCGACAGCCTCTTGGCCGACGTACAAGTGCAGAAACCCCCCAATTTTCCCCTGCTGGTAGGTACGAATGCAGCGCTGCTCGAAATGGCGGATACGTGCCATTTTGGTGTAGAGCGCCACCTTCTCGGCCTTGGAGAGGGCCGCATTGATGGGGTGTTTAGCGAATTCTGAAGGACCGGCAGGCTTCTTCAGGGATTCCGGATGGGTGAGGACAGCGGGCTTGGCCACGGTAGTTCGTTTGGGACGATTGGAGGGCTCTAGCGGGGAAGGTCAAGCGAACCCTCCGGTCAGGGGATTTGCCTTGACCGAGGGGGGTACCCCCTCCCTTTTCTCTTTAATCGCCTAAAACGGCGAAAAGACCCCCTTCTATGTCCGAAACCACCGAGGCGCAGGTGCGCGAATTCACCGTCC
>CALQIY020000061.1 GCA_943330755.2 Opitutus sp. GAS368 | reverse complement strand
TTTTACCTCGATATGAAAAAACGCGCACTCATCACCGGCATCACCGGCCAAGACGGTTCCTACCTCGCGGAGTTCCTGCTCAACAAGGGCTACGAGGTCCATGGACTCATCCGCCGCTCCTCCAGCTTCAACACGGAACGGATCGAGCATCTCTACATGGATGACCTCGTCCGCGACATCCACGTCAAGAAGATCAAGCTGCACTACGGCGATCTTGGCGACAGCACCAACCTGATCCGCGTCATCGGCGACGTCCAGCCGGACGAAATCTACAACCTGGGCGCGATGTCCCACGTGAAGGTCTCCTTCGATGTGCCCGAATACACCGCCGATACCGACGGCATCGGGACCCTGCGCCTGCTCGAGGCCATCCGCATCCTGAAGATGGAGCAGAAGGTCCGGATCTACCAGGCTTCCACTTCCGAGCTCTACGGCAAGGTCGTGGAGGTTCCGCAATCGGAGACCACCCCGTTCTACCCGCGCAGCCCTTACGGCGTCGCCAAGATCTACGCCTACTGGATCACCCGCAACTACCGCGAGGCTTACGGCATCTTCGCCAGCAACGGCATCCTCTTCAACCACGAGTCCGAGCGCCGGGGCGAAACCTTCGTCACGCGCAAGATCACGCTGGCCGTCGCGAACATCATCCACGGCCGGCAGGATTGCCTCTTCCTCGGCAACCTGTCGTCCCAGCGCGATTGGGGCTATGCCCCCGACTTCGTCCAGTGCATGTGGCTCATCCTGCAGCACCACCAGCCCGATGACTTCGTCATCGCCACGGGCAAGATGTACACGGTGCGGGAATTCTGCACGCACGCCTTCCGCCGCGCCGGCATCGAGTTGGAGTGGCGGGGCGTGGGTGCCGACGAGAAGGGCATCGACCGCAAGACGGGCAAGACGCTCGTCGCCGTCGACCCGCGCTACTTCCGCCCGACCGAGGTCGAGCAGCTCTTGGGCAACCCGGCGAAGGCCATCCGCGAGCTCGGTTGGAATCCCCAGCAGACTTCCTTCGAGCAGCTCGTCCACAAGATGGTCGACTCGGATCTGAAGCTCGTCGCGCACAAGAACCGCTAAGCGGATGGATCGCGCCGCCAAAATCTACGTTGCCGGTCATCGCGGCATGGTCGGGTCGGCCATCGTGCGCGCCCTGCAGACCGCTGGCCATGCCCAGGTCGTGGTGCGGACCTCGGCCGAGCTCGACCTCCGCGATGGGGCCGCGGTGCGTGCGTTCTACGCCCAGGAGCGGCCGACCTACGTGATCATGGCCGCCGCGCGGGTCGGCGGCATCCACCATAACGCTTCGGCGCCGTACGATTTCCTGTACGACAATTTGCTGATGGCGGCCAACGTCATCGAGGGTGCGCGGCACGCGGGGGTGCAGAAGCTGTTGTTCTTGGGGTCGAGCTGCATCTACCCGAAGTTCGCGTCGCAACCGATTCAGGAGTCCGCCCTCCTCACCGGTCCGCTCGAAGTCACCAACGAGGCTTACGCCGTCGCCAAGATTGCCGGCATCAAACTTTGCACGTTCGCCCGCCAGCAATATGGGTGCGACTTCATCAGCGCGATGCCCTGCAACCTCTACGGTCTCGGGGATAATTTCTCGCTCCAAAATTCCCACGTGCTGCCGGCGCTGATCCGTAAGATGCATGAAGCCAAATTACGTGGCGACGCCCGGTTGCAGCTCTGGGGCACCGGCACGCCGCTCCGGGAATTCCTCCACGCCGACGACGTGGCCAGCGCCTGCCTGCTGCTGATGGACCGCTATGCCGAGGCCGGCCATATCAACATTGGTTCGGGCGAGGAGCTTTCCATCCGCGAACTAGCCCAGAAGGTCGCGACCACCGTGGGCTTCACGGGCGCCCTGGAGTTTGACCCCGCGATGCCCGATGGCACGCCGCGCAAACTGATGGATGTCGCCCGCATCAAGGGCTTGGGCTGGAATCCGCGCATCAGCTTGGACGAAGGTATCCGGGGCGTGTACGCCTGGTACCTCCAGCATGGTGCCGACGCCCGGAAGTAAGAGCAGGGAAGCGGGCCCGTTTACGCGTGGGCACGTGCGCTTAGCAGGTGCCGGAAATAGCCGTTCCCTTTCGGCCCTTTGCCGCTGACCTAGGCTTCCGCGCGCCCGCCGAGGTTCCTAGCCAACTAGCCAACGAATCACCCCATCACCCCATCTGTCATGTCCATCACCCTTTGCATCCCCGCGCGCATTGCTTCGACGCGCCTCCCGCGCAAGGTCCTGCTCGACCTCGGCGGTAAGCCCGTCGTCCAACATGTCTGGGAAAAGGCCAAGCAGGTCCGCCAGGCGGACCGCGTCATCCTGCTGACCGACTCCGAAGAGGTCGCGCAGGTTGCCCGCGGCTTCGGCGCCGAAGTGGTGATGACTTCGCCGGATTGCCCGTCGGGCACGGCACGCATGGCGAGCGTCATCGATCGGGTGCCGGGTGACTTCTTCCTCAATGTCCAAGGCGATGAGCCCTTCATCCAGCCGGACCTCTTGGACGGCTTGATCGCGCGCTGGAAGGAAACGCAGTGCCGTCTGGTCACCGCGGTCTCGAAAATCCAGACCACCGAGCGACTCCTGGCGAGCAGCGTGGTCAAGGTCGTCCGGGCCGAGAGCGGCGAGGCCATCTACTTCTCGCGAAGCCCGATCCCGCACCTGCGTGGAGTGGATCCGGCCGAATGGGTCGCCCGCCGCGATTACTGGGTCCATATCGGCGTGTATGGCTACGACCGCGCGACCTTGGCGGGCTACTCGAAGTTAGCGCCGACCGAACTCGAAACCGTCGAATCCCTCGAGCAGCTGCGCTTCCTCGCCCACGGACTCACGTTCCAGACGGTCGTTACCCAGTATCATCCCGTCGCGATCGACACCCCGGAAGACCTCGAGGTCGCCCGGAAGATGTTGGTACAGCGACCGGGTTGATTCGTTGACCCGTTGTCGAGTGGACAAAAGAAAATCCACCCAAAGTTCAATACCTGCCTTGAAGGCCTGGGCCGCTGCCGAAGCACCAAACGGCGGCCAGCGAGCCAACCATTCAACCAATCATCACGTTTTTCTTTCGCACCATGACCACTCCCCTGAATTCCGCCCGGGCCCTCCTGCAGGCCGAAGCCGAAGCGCTTTCCGAACTGGCCTCGCGCCTCGACGGCAGCTTCACGAAGGCCGTCGATTTGATCGCCGCGCACGCCGGCAAGGTCGTCCTCTGTGGCGTCGGCAAGTCCGGCCTCATCGCGCAGAAGGTCGCGGCGACCCTGTGCAGCACCGGGACGCCCGCGATTTTCCTCCATGCCGCCGACGCCGTCCATGGTGACCTGGGCATCCTCCAGCCAGGCGACCCGGTGATCTTGGTGTCTCGCTCGGGCTCCACCGCCGAATTGGTGCGGCTCTTGCCGGTGCTGCGCACCTTTAAGTCCCCGCTCATCGCCATTGTCGGCAATGTGCAGTCTCCGTTGGCGACGCAGGCCGACATCGTCCTCGATATTGGTGCCCGCCCCGAAGCCGACCCGTTGGGCCTGGTGCCCACGACGAGCGCGTTGTTGACGTTGGCCTTGGGGGATGCCCTGGCGGCGGCCTTGATGACCAAGCGTGGATTCGCCGCGGCCGACTTCGCCCGCTTTCACCCCGCCGGCCAACTCGGACGCAACCTGCTCCTCACGGTCGGCGAAGCCCTGCAGCCGCTCGAGCGCTGCGCCGTCGTCGCCGCCGAAACCTCGTTGCGCGATACGGTCATCGCCATGACCCGCCATCCACACGGGGCCGCCTGCATTCTGAGCGCCGACGGCGTCCTCGTCGGCTTGATTACGGATGGCGACCTCCGGCGCGCCTTGAGTCGAGGGGTGGACCTCAACGTGGCGAAGGCCGGCGACATCATGACCAAGAACCCGATCCGCACGCACCCGGCGGTTTCGCTCGGGGATGCGGCCCGCGTCATGGAAGATCGCCCTTCGCAGATTTCCGTGCTGCCGGTGACCGAGCCGTCGACGCAACGTTGTCTGGGGCTCCTGCGCATCCACGACATCTATCAAGCGGGCCTGGTTTAAGCCGCATGTCTGCCGACCTCTCCTTTGAAGCGAGCCGCCGTCCGCGCCGGCCCGCGCTCACGCCACGTGAGATTTCCGTCATTGGCTTGACGGCAGCCATCTTGGTGCTGGTGCCTTGGACGTGGGGCGGGGTGGTGCTTTGGCCGATGCTCTTGCTGCTGGGTCTCGCGGTCGCTGCCCTGGTCGCGGCGGTGGGCGATCATCGGACGCAGTGTTACGCGGTCGGACTTTGGGTCCTCGCCGTCGGCTATGCATGGCTGCGTTTGCCCAATCCCGCCGAAGGCTTCAGTGCCTTGAAGAACATCGACTGCTGGGCCTTTCCCCTTGGCGGGCTCGTTGGCCAAGTCTTTCCGGCGATCCTCTTGTACGGCGACCTCCGGTCCCGTCCGGCCAAGGACTGCCTACGCGATTGGGTGACCTCCGTGCCTTTCTGGGTGGTGGTCATCTTATTCGCCTATTGCGCGGTGCAGGCCCTCAACCCTTGGGGCACGGTGGTGGAGAAGGATCTCTTCTGGCGCATCTTCAAGGAGAAGCCCGTCGCTTGGTTGCCGAGCGGCCTCGCGGCGCCATTCGTCTCCGACGAAAACGATCCGGGAGGCATGAATACGTGGCGCCTTCTGCTGACCCTGCTGGGTCCCTGGCTGGTCTTCGGCGCCTTGCGGGCGGGCCTGCGCCGGCGACAAGGCCTGATCATCTTGGCCTGGATCAGCGTCGGGGTCGCCGTGGTCTATGCCGTGTACGGTTTCTTGAATCAACGCGGCTACACGGAAGCCATCTTGGGCTATCCTGTTCCCGTCGGTGCGACGACCTTCGGGACCTTCATCAATCGAAATCACGCGGGGATCTATTTCTACCTCAACGCCGCCGTCGCGGTGGCGCTGACCTTCTGGCATCTGCGTCGCTCGCAGGCTTCGGCCGCGCGCGGGGGGCCTTACCTGCTCGCCGCCTTCGGGGCGGCCGTTCTCAGCCTCTTCGTTTTCTTCACGACCAGTATCGGCGCCTCCCTCATGGTGCTGCTCTTGGTCCTGGTGGTGACGCCGCTCGCCTATTTCCTGGGGACGCCCAAGGAAGCGCGGGCTTCGCGGGATGTTCTCTGGGCCTCCGCGGCCGGGCTGACGGTGGTTTTCTTGGCCTTTCTTTTCGCGGGGGATTTCCGGAGCCTCGAGAAGAAAGTTCAGCTGAAGGCCGCGGCCTACCGCGTGAATGGTGCCGACGACCGCGCTCCCCTGCGCCGCTCGACCTGGGCGATGGCCACCGCCGGCGGTTGGACGGGTAAGGTCTGGACCGGCTGGGGCGCCGGTTCGTACCGCTGGGTCTCCCCGGTCTTTCAGGCGGAAGAGAAGCCGCTGCAAGATGCCCAAGGCAAGTTGGCGATTCGCGCCACGTATGCCCACTGCGATTGGTTGCAGATGCTCGCGGAATGGGGCGTCCTCGGAATGCTGCCGGTCTTGGTCGGCCTCTGGTGGCTGGGTCGGTGGATGCGGCGCGCGTGCCGTCGGGGCCATCCGGAAGCGATTCCGCTGGCCGGCGTGCTCGTGCTGGTCGGGGTGCATGCTTCCGCCGAATTGATCTTCTGGTTCACGCCCTTGCTCTATGCGCTGGCGTTGATTGCCGCGGCGATGGTCACCTTCACGGAACACGACTTGCAGGCGCAGGCGAACCTTGGCCCCGCCCAAGGCGAGACGGTTTAATCCTTGGGATGCGACAAATCCTCCAATACCTCGGTTCCGGTCGCACGGAACTGGCTCACGTGCCCGCGCCGGGCCCGCTGGCTGGCCGCGTCTTGATCCAAGCCACGCATTCCTTGGTCTCGCTGGGTACGGAACGCATGCTGGTGGAATTCGGCCGCGCGGGTTGGCTCCAGAAGGCCCGCCAACAGCCCGAACGCGTTCGCCAGGTTTGGCAGAAAATCCGCGCCGAAGGTTTCTGGCCGGCGGCGCAGGCCATCCGGAGCAAACTCGCGCAACCCATCCCCATGGGCTATTGCAGTGTGGGCCGCGTCGTGGCGGCGCCGACCCGGCCTGATCTCGGTTTGGGCGATCGCGTCGTTTCCAACGGACCCCACGCGGAAGTCGTCTCGGTGGCCGATGGCCTCGTCGAACGGATCCCCGACAACGTCACCGACGAAGACGCCGTCTTCACGCCATTGGCCGCCATCGCCTTGCAAGGGGTGCGCCTGATGGGCCCGGAGCCGGGCGAGCGCGTCGTCGTCAGTGGTCTCGGCCTGATCGGACAACTGGCGGTGCGCTTGCTCGTCGCCCAAGGCTACGAAGTTTACGGCCTCGACCCCGATCCCGATAAATGCCTCGCCGCCGAACGTTTCGGGGCCCGTTGCTTCACGCTGCACGCTTCGGCCGACCCGTTGCCCGATATCCTCGCGTGGTCGGGGGGGCAGGGGGTCGCGGGGGTGCTCATCACCGCTTCCACGTCCGCCTCGGAGCCGGTCAATCTCGCGGCTAGGTGCTGCCGCCGCCATGGCAAGGTCGTGCTCGTCGGCGTCGTCGGACTGCAGCTTAACCGGGCGGACTTCTATCGCAACGAAGTCAGCTTCCAGGTTTCCCAGTCCTATGGCTCGGCCGACCCCGCCGATGTCTATTCGGCGCGGAGCAATTTCCAAACCGTGCTCACGCTCATGGCCCAAGGTCGCCTATCGACCGAGGGGCTGATTTCCGAACGCCTGGCCTTCGAACAGGCGGAACAGGCATATGGGGCGCTACACCGCAAGGGAACCCTCGGACTTTTGCTGGCCTATGGGGACGCCGAGGGTCTGTTTGCGCAGAACGTCACCTTGCAGGCATCGCCTTCAACGTCCACCGCCCACCAGGTGGCGCTGATCGGGGCGGGAAATTTCGCGGCCCGCACGCTCGTCCCGGCGCTCATGGCCCAAAGCCCGCGCCCGGTCATCGCGCAGGTGGTCTCGGCCCGCGGTGCCTCCGCCTTGATCGTCGCGCGCCAAGCCAAGGCCTTCGGCGTCTCCACGGATTGGTCGGCGGTGCTCGCCGATACCGCCATCCGCACGGTCTTCCTTTCCACGCGCCACCATCTCCATGCGAGGCAGACCATCGCCGCCCTCCACGCCGGTAAGGCCGTCTGGGTGGAAAAACCTTTGGCCCTTACGGAGGCTGATCTGACGGAGATCGCCGAAGCGCACGCGGCCGCCGGCCAGATTTTGATGGTGGGCTTCAATCGTCGCTTCGCCCCGTTGGCCCAGCACATCGCGCAGCGGCTCCGGCAAATCCCCGGCCCGAAACATTTCGAGGCCACCATCAACGCCGGCACGCTTCCTTCTGACCATTGGTTGCTGGATCCGCAGGTCGGCGGCGGGCGCATCGTCGGCGAGGCTTGCCATTTCGTGGACCTCTTCCGGTTCTGGGTCGGCGTCCCGATCGCATCCGTCCACGCCACCTACCGCGGGGCCGACGGTCAAGATGCCGGCCGCTTCAGCTTGGAGTTCGCGGACGGCTCGACGGGCCAAATCCATTACCTCACGGACTTGGCGCCAAGCCAACCGAAGGAGCACTTCCGGATTGCGGGGGCGGACTGGGAGGTGGAGATCGACAATTGGACGAAATGCCGCGGTCGCGGCATCGGCGGCTGCAATCGCGGCGGCTTCTGGATGGCTTCGCCCGACAAGGGCCATCGCTGGGCGCTCCAAGCCTTTCTGCGCGCCGTGCCCGCCGGTGCCGCCGCCCCCATTCCCTTCGACGAATTGCTGGAAGTGTCCCGTTGGTCCATTCGCATGCAAAGCATGCCCGTCTCTTCTTCACCATGAACGACCTGTGCGTCCTCGGCCTTGGTTACATCGGTTTACCGACGGCCTCCATCTTCGCGACCAAGGGCAAGCGCGTCCTGGGCGTGGATGTCAGCCCCGCGGTCGTCGAGACCATCAATGGCGGCAAGATCCATATCCAGGAGCCGGACTTGGATGTGCTCGTCCGCGCCGCCGTGCAGTCGGGGAACTTGCGCGCCGCCACCGCTCCGGCCCCGGCGGCCGTCTTCATCCTCGCCGTCCCCACGCCTTTCAACGTGCAACCGGACGGCAGCCGTCTGCCCGACCTTTCCTACGTGGAGGCCGCCACCCGCTCGCTCGCCCCGCACGTCCGCGCGGGCAATTTAATCATCCTTGAATCCACGTCGCCGGTCGGCACGACCGAGAAGGTCAAAGCCTGGCTGGAGGCCGAGCTGCGCCAGCGCGGCCTCGCGCTGCCGGCGGACATCCTCTACGCGCATTGCCCGGAGCGCATCCTGCCCGGCCAAATGCTCAAGGAGCTGGTCTCCAATGACCGGATTGCCGGCGGACTCACCCCGGCCGCCGCGGCCCGCGCCAAGGCCCTCTACGAGACCTTCTGTACGGCCCAGATCTTCCTGACCGACGCGCGCACCGCGGAGATGGCGAAGTTGACCGAGAATGCTTTCCGCGACGTGAACATCGCTTTCGCGAACGAGCTCTCGCTCATCTGCGACCGACTCCAGATCGACGTCTGGGAGCTCATTCGTTTGGCGAATCGCCATCCGCGCGTGAAGATCCTCCAGCCCGGTCCGGGCGTCGGTGGGCACTGCATCGCCGTCGACCCTTGGTTCATCGTCGCGGCGGCGCCTGCGGAGGCGCGCCTCTTGCGGACGGCCCGCGAAGTGAACGACCACAAGCCGCACCACGTCGTCGCGCAAGTCCGGGCGGCCGCCGCCCGCCAAGCCCAGCCGGTCGTGGCCTGCCTTGGCCTCGCCTTCAAGGCGAACGTCGATGACCTGCGGGAATCTCCCGCGGTCGAGATCACGGCGGCCCTCGCGGGCGCGGGCTTGCCGGTCTTGGCCGTCGAGCCGCATGTGCGCGCCTTACCCCCGAGCCTCGCGGGCAAAGCCCAGCTCGTGACCCTGGAGGAAGCCGTGGCGGCGGCGAACGTGATCGTCCTGCTCGTCGACCACCGCGCCTTCGGGTCCCTCACCTTGGCGGCGTTGGCCGGGAAGGCCGTCATCGATACCCGCGGCCAGATTCATTGATTCTTTTGTACCTCTCCGCCCTCCAGCATCTCGGTCCGGCCTGGTTCCTGCGCCGGCTTTGGTTTCGGGCTGAACGTTCGTTCGGTTGGCTGGAGCGACGCTGCCCGCTCCAAGCCTGGGACCAGATAGCGGTCCCGGCCGATTACGCGTCACGCTGGCGTCACGCTGCCCCGCGCTTGCCCATCGCCAAGATTGCGCGGGCTTACCTCGCGCCCCATGTGGAGGCATGGGCGGTCGAGAATGGACACTCGCCGGTCGCGGAAGCCGACCTGCTCGCCCTCGGCCACTTCCGGATTTTCAATCATGACCTGATCGATGCGGGCGTGCGCCCGCGTTGGCAGACCAGCGTGCTCGATGGCGCGACGGTAGACGCCGCCGTGCATTGGACGCAGCTCTCCGACGCGGGTGCGACGGATATCAAAGGCGTCTGGGAACTCTCGCGCTTCGCTTGGGTCTACCCGCTGGTCCGGGCGTGGGTGCTCGATGGCGAGGCCCGGCACGTCGAACGTTTCTGGGTTTTGCTGGAGGATTGGATGCAGGCCAACCCGCCCAACCGCGGGCCGCAATGGATGTGCGGGCAGGAGGCGTCCTTCCGGCTCATCGCCGTGGCCTACGCGCTGCAGGCCTTCCGCGGTCACCCGGCGACGACGGATGCGCGCGTGTTGCTGACCGCCCGACTGGCCACCGCGACCGCGGAGCGGATCCAGGCCCACCTATCGTACGCGCTTTCGCAGCGGAACAACCATGGCATCAGCGAATCCTTGGGGCTCTTCACCGCGGGGGCGTTGTGGCCGCACTTGGCGAAGGCCGCCGGCTGGCGCGATCAAGGACTCGAAACGCTTTTCCCGCAGGTCGATGCGCTCGTCGATGCGGATGGTGGCTTCAGCCAGCATTCGACGAATTACCATCGCCTCTTCTTGCAACTGATGACGTGGGCGGAGGTCGTCTTGGTCGCGGAGGGAGAGCGCCTTCCTCCGCATACCCGCGATCAAGTGAGTCGGGCCACGGAATTCCTGCTGAACCTCCTGGAGCCCGATGGCACGGTCCCGCGGTACGGCGCCGACGACAGCGCCGACCTTTTCCCGCTCAGCGGGGTTCCGGCCGATGATTTCCGCCCCGCCGTCGGCGCCGCCCAAGCGCTGTTCCTGGGGAGCCGGCCCGTATCGGGACCCTGGGATGAGGCCTCCTTGTTGCTCGTTGGCCCGATGCCCGTCTCCGCCCGGACCATCGCCGGTAACCTCACCGTAGATTACCCCGCGGCCGGCGTGGGGCTACTCCGCAATTACCGTGGAGCCGCCTTCTTCCGGCAACCCACCCGCTGGTCCCATCGGCCGAGCCAAGCCGACCAGCTGCACGTCTCCCTCTATTGGGATGCGGCGTGGGTGGCCGAGGATATCGGAACGTATACTTACCGTGGCCTGGGCGCCGCTGAATTTGGATCGGCCATCCATCACAACGTCCTCACCGTCGATGGCCGTGGTCCCATGCGGAAGGCCGGCCGCTTCCTCTGGCTACCATGGGTGCCTTGCGTCCGCACCGTCGAGCGCGACGGCTTCCGCGCCAGTCTGACGGACTTGGGTGGCGCCGAATGGACCCGTCGCGTCCTGCGTTTTCCGCAAGGCTTCGTGGTCATCGACCAAGTCCTGACGCGAAACCCGGCGAGCCGCTGTGAACTCCGTTGGCATGGTCGCACCCGCGCCGGACTCGCCACGCTTGCGATCGTGTGCTCCGAACCATCCCAAGAAGCTTGGCTATCCGCCGATGAAGAGACGGGCGAAGGTTTCTTCGCCGCCCGCTACGGCCGCCGCGAACCCAGTTGCACCCGCCGGCTCACGGCCCAAGGCCGGGCCGTGACTTTCGTGACCGCCCTTGGTTGCGCGATCGCCCTGCGCCCGGACGCGGTGCTGATCGACGGACGCCCTTACCCGCTTTAAACCCATGCGCACCGTCGCCCTGATTGTCGGTACCCGCCCCGAATGCATCAAGATGGCTCCGCTCTATTTCGAGCTGATGCAGTCGAAGACCATTCGCCCCGTGCTCGTCGTCACCGCCCAGCATCGGCAGATGCTGGATCAGACCTTGGCGGTCTTCGGCCTCCGCCCCGATGTCGACCTGAACCTCATGCGGCCTGGCCAAGGCTTGGCCGACCTCACCGCCCGCGTCCTCACGTCCGTCCACTCCTGGATTACCATGGCCCGCCCCGATGCGGTCTTGGTGCAGGGCGACACGACGACGGTATTGGGTTCGGCCTTGGCCGCGTTCTACGCGAACGTTCCGGTTGGACACGTGGAAGCCGGCCTGCGGACGGATGACATGCGCTCGCCGTTCCCCGAAGAGATGAACCGCCGCCTGACGGCCCCCTTGGTGCGCTGGAATTTTTGCCCGACGGAACAGGCCCGCGAGAACCTCCTCAGCGAAGCCATCGACGACCAGTCCTGCACGGTGACCGGCAATACCGTGGTGGATGCGTTGCTTTGGACCCGGGCCCGCTTGCAGGGACTCGGGCAAGACGCCGAAGTCATCGCGCGTTTGGGCGTTCCCCCGGAGTTCGCCCAACGCTTCCTCGCCAATCCGCAGGCGCGTTGGTTGCTGGTCACCGGTCACCGCCGCGAATCTTTCGGGCTGGGCTTCGAGCAGATTTGCCGAGCCCTGCAGCAACTCACCGAACGGCACCCGGATTTGGGCGTGCTGTATCCGGTGCACCTCAATCCCTTGGTCCAGGAACCGGTGCATCGGCTCCTCGGCAAGAACCCGCGGATCGCCCTGATCGCCCCCGCCCGCTACGAGGACTTCGTCTGGCTCATGGACCGCGCCACGGTGATCCTCACCGACTCGGGGGGCGTCCAGGAAGAGGCGCCTTCCTTGGGCAAGCCCGTCTTGGTTCTGCGCAACACGACGGAACGCGTCGAAGCCGTCGCGGCGGGAACCTGCACCTTGGTCGGTACCGACCCCGCGCGCATTTGCCTCGAAACCACCCGCCTGCTCGACGACCCCGCCGAGTATCTGCGTCGTTCAAAACTGCAGAATCCCTACGGCGACGGTACCGCCGCGCGCAAGATCCGCGCCGTCCTCGAACAGGATTTGGGCTGAGCGTCCGCCCGCATGCGGCTCCTTTACTTCCATCAGCATTTTGCGACCCCTCGCGGGTCGGGCGGGACGCGTTCCTATGAGTTCGCCCGGGCCTGCGTGGCCCGCGGACATGCGGTCACGATGGTTTGCGGTGCCCATGCGCAGTCGGGTTTGAACCTGCCGTGGGATGCGCAGGCGGGTTGGTCACGCGGCGACGTCGACGGCATCGACGTCATTTCCTTGCCGCTCCCTTACTCGAATCGGGATGGCCTGCTCCGCCGGGGATGGACGTTCACGTGGTTTGCCCTGCGTTCGCTTCGTTTGGCGCTGACGGAAACCTACGACCTCGCGTTTGCCACTTCGACGCCGCTGACGGCCGCCTTGCCGGGCTTGGCCGCCCGTTGGCTGCGCGGAAAGCCTTTCGTCTTCGAGGTGCGCGACCTTTGGCCGGAGCTCCCGCGCGCCCTCGGCGTAAGGAATCCTCTGCTCTTGGGCGGGATGTCCCTCTTGGAATGGGCGGCCTATCGCGGGGCGGACGCCTGCATCGGACTTTCGCCCGGCATCGTGGCGGGCATCCAGCGCCGTGCGCCGCGCGGCCGCGCCGTGACCCTGATTCCCAACGGCAGCGATCTGGAGCTTTTTCACCCCCGCCGCCGCGCACCCTTGCTCTTGCCGGGAATCGCTCCAGGCGACTTCGTGGCTGGCTTCACCGGCGCGCATGGACCCGCGAACGGCCTCGATGCCCTCCTGGATGTCGCCCGCGAACTTCGTCGGCGAGGTGACACCCGCATCAAGTTGGCCTTCATCGGCGACGGGAAGGAAAAAGACCGGCTGCAGGCGGCCGCGACGGCGGAGGGCCTGACGCATTGCCTCTTCTTCGCTCCCGTTCCGAAAGAGCAGTTAGGGGCCATCACGGCATCGCTCGATTGCGGCTTAATGGTGCTGAAAGATGTGCCGGCTTTCTACGACGGCACCTCGCCCAATAAATTCTTCGATTACGCCGCCGCGGGGATTCCTATCGTGAACAACTACCCCGGCTGGTTGGCCGG